>NZ_CP033906.1:2126624-2430427 GCF_003816055.1 Bacillus sp. FJAT-42376 | reverse complement strand
ATGCTCTCCCGCCTGTCTCTCTTTCGCATAGCGGGGCAAAAGCTCCCGCAGCTCGCGGAGAATTTCCTCTTCTCCGATGTTTTCTCTGTACATTTTACTGAGCCTGCTGCCGTCAAAAGCTGCTCCGAGGTACATGTTGTATTTTCCGGGAGCTTTGCCGATAAATCCGATTTCTCCTAATGCATGGCGGGCACAGCCGTTCGGACACCCTGTCATGCGAATTGTAATTTCTTCGTTTTTCAAACCATTCTCATCCACGATTTCTTCAATTTTATTAATCAAAACCGGTAGATAGCGCTCAGCTTCTGCCATTGCAAGGCCGCACGTCGGGAGTGCAACACAGGCCATTGAACTTCTGCGCAGGGCCGAAAAGTGTTTTCCGTCTGTAAGGCCGTATTCACTGATTAAAGCGTCAATCTGTTTTTTCTTCTGCTGGGACACGTTTGCAATGATCACGTTCTGATTGGCGGTCAGCCTGAAGTCGCCTGTATGCACTTTCGCTATTTCCCGCAGTCCCGTTAAAAGCTTCACCTGTTCAAAATCAGCTACACGTCCGCCTTCGACAAACAGGGTATAGTGCCATTTCCCTTTTAAACCTTTCACCCAACCGTAGCGGTCTCCATTATGATCAAAGCTATATGGCCTTGCTTCATCGAGGCTCCAGCCAAGGCGGTTTTCTAATTCTTCCTTGACTGTTTCAAGACCAAGACGGTCTACGGTGTATTTGAAACGGGCATTTTTACGTTCTGAGCGGTTCCCGTAATCACGCTGAATGGTTATGACTTTTTCAGCAAGATCAAGAATTTTATCCGGCGTACAAAAACCAATTGGCTTTCCGAGCTGCGGATAGGTCTGCTGGTCCCCATGGGACATTCCCATTCCGCCGCCAATCAGGACGTTAAAGCCGGTAAGCTTTTCCTCTTCAACAATGGCGATCAGCCCGAGATCCTGCGAAAAGACATCGATATCATTTGAAGGGGGCACAGCGATTCCGATTTTAAACTTCCGCGGCAAATAAAGTGGTCCGTACATCGGTTCCGCCTCTTCCGCTTCCGCTGTTCCCGCTACCTTCTCTTCATCAAGCCAAAGTTCATGATAGGCCCGGGTGCGAGGGAGCAAGTGTTCACTCAATTTTTTTGACCATTCATATACTTCTGCATGAATGCCCGATTGTTCAGGGTTCGGATTGCACATGACGTTCCTGTTTACATCTCCGCAAGCGGCAATTGTATCCATGAGGGAAGCATGGATTTCCTGGATGGTTTTTTTCATGTTCCATTTTAAGACCCCATGCATCTGAAAAGTCATTCTCGTTGTAAGTTTCAAGGTTCCGTTCCCGTTTGTCCGGGCAAGCTCATCCATTACAAGCCACTGGTCTGGAGTAGCCACGCCCCCGGGAAGGCGGACACGGAGCATAAATTGATAGGCTGGCTCAAGTTTTTGCTTTTGACGCTCATTCCGGAGATCACGATCATCCTGCAGATAGCTTCCATGGAATTTCATCAGCCGGTTATCATCATCGGAAATACCGGAGCTGATCGGTTCAAGCATTGATTCTGCCAGTGTTCCCCGTAAATAATTGCTTTCTTCCTTTATGCGTTCCACATCACTCGGGGTACCGCCGGGTGCAGTCAGTTTTGTGTTGGTCATGCTAACCTGACTCCTTTCCTGTATGGATTAATAAACATCACGCTGATATCTTTTATCCCGCTGCATAGAAGCCGCGTATTCTTCTGCTTTTTCACGGCTCATCCCGCCTTCATGTTCAATAATTTCGATAAGAGCCTCATGTACATCCTGGGCCATGTTTTTCTCATCGCCGCACACATAGAATACGGCACCTTCCTGAAGCCAGGAGAAAAGCTCTTTGCTCTTTTCGCGCATCCGGTGCTGAACATAAACTTTCTTCTCCGTATCACGTGAAAAGGCGACATCCATTCTCGTTAATACGCCGTCTTTTATCCATTTTTGCCATTCTGTCTGATAAAGGAAGTCGGTAACGAAATGCTGATCACCAAAAAACAGCCACGATTTGCCCTCAGCTCCTGTTTCTTCGCGCTCCTGCAAAAAGGAACGGAATGGAGCAATTCCCGTACCAGGTCCCACCATGATAATCGGGGTGTCAGGGTCGTCCGGTAGCTTAAAGTTCTCATTCGGCTGCACATATACAGGCAATCGGTCTCCCGGCTGAAGCCGTTCTGCCGCAAGAATGGAGCATACCCCATTTCGCGAACGTCCGTGACTTTCATAGCGCACGGCTCCAATGGTTAAATGAACTTCTTCCGGATTGGCTTCCAAACTGCTTGAAATGGAGTACAGCCTTCCCGGAATTTTCCGAAGAATAGAAAGCAATTCTTGTGCCGATCCTGCCCACGGGCCGAAATCCTGAAGCAAATCAAGGAAGTCGCGGCCTGTCACATACTCTTTAAGGTTCCCTTCTTGTCCGGGCGAAAGCAGTTCCTTCAGCTTTTGATTTTCCGTGAAAGCTGCCGCCTTTTCAAGGAGGGGCTTTGTAAGGACGGTTATTTCAAAAAAGGAGGTGAGAGCATCCTTTAAAGACCGCAATTCCCCTTGTTTCCCAACTGTCACCGGTTCTTCGGGGTCCCACTTCATTTCATCAATCACCATGCTGACAAGGGCCGGATCGTTTTCCGGATAAATTCCGAGACTGTCGCCGGGCTGATAGGAAAGACCGGACCCTTCAAGGGATAGTTCCAGGTGAGTCGTCTCTTTATTGGAACCGCGCCCGTTTAAATTGATCCTTTCCAGAATTTCTGCCTGAAACGGATTGGTCCTTGAATAGGCTGCTCCGGAAGCCGGAGTGACAGCTTCCCGATCAGGTGCGGCTGACTGCTCCTGTTCTGAAGTGCCCAGTTCTCCAAGAACCCCTTCCAGCCACTCTGCTGCAGTCTCGTCATAATCAAGATCACAGTCAACGCGCGGATAGATCCTATTTCCCCCAAGCTCTTCAAGCTTTAAGTCAAACTCTTTCCCAGTCTGGCAAAAGAATTCATACGAGCTGTCTCCTAATGACAAAACGGAGAAATGAAAATTTTCGAGCTTCGGGGCACGTTTGCTGTGCAGGAATTCATGGAAAGAAAGAGCATTATCCGGAGGATCTCCCTCGCCGTGAGTACTGACAATAATTAAGAGATTTTGTATTTTTTTGAGTTGGTTCGGCTTAAAATCATTCATGGAAGCGACCGTCACTTCAAACCCTTTCTCTTCAAGGGTTTTCCCGCTTTCCTTTGCAAGTCCCTGTGCATTTCCGGTCTGTGAACCGAATAGAATGGTCACTTTTTTGGATTCGTTCGTTTTTACAGTTCCGGCGGAAACACTGCTGTCTGTGTTTTCATATGTATTGGAATTGGCATTACCTGAAGCAGCCATAAAACCAGAAATCCATATTTTCTGGGAATCTGTGAGCGACGGCAGAAGCTGGTTCAGCAGATCTGCCTGTTCTTGATTAAAAGGGCTGTTTGTCACTTTAATTTGCAATGAACCCACCTCTTCACATCTTGATATTTCGATTATACCTATAAATTAAGTCGGTTTTTGGATGAAGCTTGGCATGCTCATAAGAAATAAACAGACTTAGTCCAACATCTTTTTTAATTTTACTGAAAATTGATTCATTAGTAAAATAATTTTCATTAATCGGAATGATAGAGATTTTTAATAAAGACCTTTTAAAAAAACTACCATTCCCTTACTGAATAGTCAAACGGTATGGAGGTATAAAGGAAAAGCCCCGGATACCATCGGCATCCGGGGCTTTTTTGCTCAGGCTCAGCGTTCTAAAGCTGTTCCATCGTAGCTTTTTACATCAAGAGGTGCTGCTAAATATTCTTTTGCTTTTCCGATAAAGGCGACGAAATGTTCGCTTTCGCCATGACTCTTCACGGCCGCCATGTCTTCCCACACTTCAACCATTGTGTACGCAAGGTCCTGGTCCAGGTTTTTCATCAACCGGTAGGAAATGCATCCTGCTTCTGCCTGGGAAGCTTGAATCAATGTTTGAATTTCTTCAAGAAATGCTGCTTCTTTGTCCTGTCTTACTTGAAATCCTGCATGTGTAATAATCATTTTTATGTCCTCTTTTCGTTTTTTGGATTTTTATTTGGCTGTGAAGCTTATCTCCACTCGGTGATTTTTTCAATTGGAAGCCGAACGGATTGATAACCTTGATCGGCAGCTTTCCCGATGGAAAGAAGCATAACCGGGTAATAACGCTCTTTGTCCAGGCCGAATACGTCCGCAATTTGGTCTTTCTCATATCCGCCGATTGGATTCGTATCATACCCGTGGGCACGTGCAGCAAGCATAAGCTGCATGGAAACAAGTCCGGAGTCAATCAAGTTCATTTCTTTTAATGATTCATAAGAACTTGCTTCAAAAAATCCTTTAAGCTGTGTCACTTGTCTGTCTCTTACCTCAGCAGGCATATAGCCTTCTTCAACTGCTTTATTATATATTTCTTCCATATATTCATCGCTCTTCATATCGGCAAATACGGCAATCATAGCAGCGGATGTTTCATTTTGAATTTGATTAAACTTCACTAAAGGAGCCAGTTTTTTCTTGCCTTCCTCCGTATCGACTACCATAAACCGCCATGGCTGCATATTAACAGAAGAAGGGGCAAGCGTCGCTTCCTTCAGAATTTCTGTCATTTCTTCACGGCTGATTTTTACAGCCGGGTCATAGTTCCGGATTGAACGGCGTCCAGTAATAATTTCATTAAAGTCATTTATTTTCGTCATGATTCATTTCTCCTTTATGCGAGATCTAGGTGATTTTAAAATGTTAGTATGCCATATTCCCGACATTTTCTTGAATGCGGGCAAGCATTTTTAGAAGAAGAGTACGTTCCTCCGCGTTAAAACCCTGCAGGACATCGGAAACAAAGCGCTGTTTTTCTTCTTTGTACGCAGCGATTTTTTCCCGGCCTTCCTCCGTCAGACGAACATATGTGAAACGGTTGTCTTCGGGATTTTTACGGCGGATGATGACTCCTTTTTCTTCAAGCTGCTTCAAATGCCTCGTTACAGCAGCATGATCTATATTTACCTTTTTCTGCAGCGTGCTTTGATTAATTTCTTCTGTCTCGTACAGCTTCAGCAAAAGCTCTAAACGGGATTGGCTGACTCCGGTACATGCTTCAAATTTCGGATTTGTCCGTTTGTTGATTTCATATAATCGGAAAACAATTTCTTCATCTTCGGCACGCAAATTGGACAAATGCATCCCCCTCCTTTTAAGCCAAGCATATAATTGACCTATCAATTATATAAGGATGTATAACCTTCTATCTTTCACCTGAATAGAAAAGTTTAAACATTTGATTGGTCAACTATTGAGCTATCAATTATATTAGATCATTTGTCTTTCTGTGTCAAATCATTCAATTCGGATGCTGGCATCCTTGTGTTTAAGCGAGGTTAAGGATCCTTTTGCCTAATAAGCCTGGAGGGTCTGGTCTGTCCCACTGTTCTAAGTAGGGACCTTTCCCCTCCAAGCTATCCACTTCCATTCACCCATTTTTACGGAGCTTTTTCGCCATGTACTTTTAAATGAGACCGGGCCGCCCCTGTCTATTACCTATTTGCCTGGCGTACCGTATCTTTTACTTCTTGTAAGAGAACTGCTCTCGCTTCCTTGTTTGAAACGGCTGCTGCTTCGTTCATCAAGGTTAAGTTAAACACATCGTTTTTCGTAATTTCCGGACGACCCTTTCCCTGGATATCCATGACCCATTGTTCCATCGGCATAGGGAGGGGTTCGGGAAGCTCTTCAGGTGTGATCCACTCCCCTCTTCTAAAGAAGGAACTATTAATCCGGATCTTGTTATTTTCAATGAGAAGGGCCCCTTCTGTTCCATACAGTTCAAGCTGAAAAGGGCTTTCCGCCGAAATAAACCCTGTCTCAAGGACTCCGAGTGCCCCTGATTCATACTCGACCGTCACGACAGCATTATCATCCACTCCAAGGCCAAAGGTATGCTGAAGCCTTGCAGAAACCGAAACCGCGTTTCCGGCTAAACGGTTTGTCAAATAAATCGGGTGTGCGCCAAGATCGATCAGCGCTCCTCCGCCGCACTGTTCTTCATTGAAGAAATGCGGGGGCAGCCAGCCGGTTTCTTTTCCGGGTATGGAGATGGCTCCGTCGTGGGCCAGTCTGCATCGGATGGATGTTAATCGTCCAAGCCAGCCTTTTTTGACTGCCTCTTCTGCATATAAGAAATAATCGGCTGACAGTCTCGGAAGCGACACCATCAGTTTTACATTTGCTTTTTCTGCAGCATCCCAGATTTCTTCACAATCCCGAAGAGAAAGCGCTAACACTTTTTCAGAAAAAATGTGTTTGCCATATTCCGCTGCAGCAAGAATGACTTCTTTATGCATATTTGTCGGAGTACAAACAATCACGGCATCAATGTCCCGGTTCTTAAGAACAGAAAACAGATCTGCTTCATACGGCACACCAAGCTCTGCCGCCCATTTGTTTCCTCTTTCCTCTAATTCATCCCACACCATTTTAATTGAAATATTTTCGTTATCCAATGCCTCTTTCACATAATCATCAGCATGTACGTGCCATCTGCTCAGCACTGCAACATTCAGCATTTCTTTCACTCCCGCATTTGTTGTATTGACGCTGCTTCACTTTCTCATTTGTCTGATCCACGGCAAAAGAGCCCTTTGTTCCTGTCTCTTCTCTTGTAAAAATATAGAGCTGGCCGTCCTGCTTATTATCTTATAAAGATCTAAATATTTCAAACAATCGAACAGCGATCCTTTCTGCTATTCAGCAACTCCATTTACTATGTGCGAGCACCATCCACCATTCCCTGGATAAACTTGAACTGTCTTCTCTAAAATAAAAGCTCTATATAAGAGGATGTAGATTTGCGCTGCGAACGGCGGGCAGGCTGTGGCATTCCGCCTTGGTCTCATCTCTTCCTTTCAATGATCCGGTGATTTGCCGCATCAGCATCTATTTTAACGAAGCAAAAAAAGCCCCCCATATCAGAGATAGGGGGCTGGATTTTAATACATGCTCATATATTGTTCGCGTTCCCAAGGATGAACTTGTGTGCGGAACATATCCCATTCGATTTCTTTTGCCTCGATGAAATGTTCAAACAAGTGGCTTCCGAGAGCATTCACGATGGTTTCGTCGGATTTAAGGTTTTCAAGCGCTCCAGCCAGTGTGGAAGGAAGATCCACAATGCCGTTTTCAAGGCGCTCTTCTTTATTCATGACATAGATGTTGCGGTCAATCGGTTTTGGCGGAGTCAGGCTGTTTTTAATTCCGTCCAGACCTGCTGCCAAAAGAACGGCCATCGCAAGATACGGATTAGCAGCCGGATCGACACTGCGCACTTCTACACGGGTAGAGATGCCGCGGGATGCCGGAATACGAATCAGCGGACTGCGGTTCCTAGCAGACCATGCAACGTAACAAGGCGCTTCATAACCAGGTACAAGACGCTTGTATGAGTTCACAGTCGGGTTTGTGACAGCTGTAAAGTTCGGTGCATGCTTGATGATTCCCGCGATAAATTGACGGGCCGTTTCGCTCAATTGCAAATCTCCGTTCTCATCAAAGAATGCGTTCTTTCCTTCTTTGAAAAGAGAAAGGTTGCAGTGCATTCCAGAGCCGTTCACACCGAATAGCGG
Organism: Bacillus sp. FJAT-42376; assembly: GCF_003816055.1. Lineage (NCBI taxonomy): Bacteria > Bacillati > Bacillota > Bacilli > Caryophanales > Bacillaceae > Bacillus > Bacillus sp. FJAT-42376. Next base: position 2,422,745 of record NZ_CP033906.1, on the reverse strand, counting down.
CTTAGGCATGAAGGTCGCATGCAAACCATGTTTGCGGGCAATTGTTTTTACGACCAGTTTGAACGTTTGAATATCATCACATGCTTTTACAGCACTTGCATATTTAAAGTCGATTTCGTGCTGCCCAGGTGCTACTTCGTGGTGGGAAGCTTCAATTTCAAAGCCCATTTCCTCAAGTTCAAGCACGATATCGCGGCGGCAGTTCTCGCCAAGATCTGTTGGAGCAAGGTCGAAGTATCCGCCTTTATCGTTCAGCTCAAGGGTCGGTTCTCCTTTTTCATCCAGTTTGAAGAGGAAAAATTCCGGCTCAGGCCCAAGGTTGAAATCCGTAAATCCAAGCTCTTCCATTTCCCCTAGAATCCGCTTCAGGTTTGCACGCGGATCTCCATCGAATGGAGTGCCATCCGGGTTATAAATATCACAGATAAAGCGGGCAACTTTCCCCTTTTCAGAAGTCCACGGGAAAATGACGAATGTATCAAGATCCGGGTAAAGGTACATATCGGATTCTTCGATGCGCACGAATCCTTCAATAGAAGATCCATCAAACATCATTTTGTTGTCAAGCGCTTTTTCCAGCTGGCTTGCCGGAATTTCTACGTTTTTAATGGTGCCCAGAATATCCGTGAATTGAAGGCGGATATACTTTACGTTGTTTTCGCTTACTAAGCTTACGATGTCTTCCTTGGTATACTTTGACATAATCATTTCCTCCCAATTCGGTAGCAGATTTATTTAAACAATTTAATGGTGCTCACTTATTAATGAAAAAACCTGGACATATCCCCCTGGCGGAGAGTGGGTCTGTGAAAGTTTCCTCCCTGGGCCATCTCAGCCTTCAGGAGTTTCCTCAGCTCTTCATCTGTCAGGTCAGGCTTTTCTGCCTTCGCGGCAGGCTCTGCAAGCGGTGCAGCCGCTGCTTCTTTTCTTGAAAAAATCTGTTTAATTCCCGCAAGATTTACGCGCTGTTCAATCAAACTTTTAATCTCTAAAAGCTGATCGACATCATTAAACGAAAACAGACGGCGATTCCCTTCTGTGCGGGCAGGGAAAATTAATTCATGCTCCTCATAGTAACGGATCTGTCTTGCAGACAATTCCGTCAGCTGCATGACAATCCCTATAGGAAACAAAGGCATTGAGCGTCTAATCATATCACCCATTGCATTTCCTCCTTATCAAATCATAATGTTATTATATGCAATGTGATATTATGTGTCAAGTTAATGTAAGGAAATCTAACATTAAAATTCTTTTATCCTATATAACTTCCATTTATAGGATTTATTATAAAAAAATGAAAAAAGAGCGGGAAATCCGCTCTTTACAAAGTAAGTAATTCCTTCTCTAAAAGAAAATCCAAAGCCGAACAAATCGCTATTTTGACATGAGAATAGGTTAATCCGCCCTGAACGTATGCTGTATAAGGCGCTCTAAGCGGCCCGTCTGCCGATAATTCTATGCTTGCTCCCTGAATAAATGTACCTGCTGCCATAATGACATCATCTTCATAGCCGGGCATATAACTTGGATAAGGGGTCACATGGGAATTAATTGGAGAAGCAAATTGAATTGCCTGGCAGAATGCAATCATCCGGTCAGGATCATCAAATTGGACAGACTGTATCAAATCCGTCCTGACGGCATCCCAGGAAGGAGATGTTTTCAGTCCCGCTTTCTGCAGAATCGCCGCTGTAAATACCGCCCCTTTTAATGCCTGTCCCGCTACATGCGGGGCAAGGAAGAAACCTTGGTACATTTCCTGGAGGCTATAAAGGGAAGCTCCCGCCTCTGCCCCGATTCCAGGTGAAGTCATTCGGTAAGAACAAGCTTCCACAAGGTGTTTTTTCCCTGTTATATACCCTCCTGTCTTCGCAAGGCCTCCTCCGGGGTTTTTGATAAGGGAACCCGCCATTAAATCCGCTCCGGCGTGGCAGGGCTCAAGCTCTTCAATAAACTCCCCGTAGCAATTATCAACGAAGACAATCAGATCGGGATTGATGCCTTTTACAAATTCAATCATCTCGCGTATTTCAGCAATAGTAAACGATGGACGGCTTGCATACCCTTTGGATCTCTGGATTCCGATCATTTTCGTTTTACCGGTGATCGCTTCTTTTAATGCTTTAAAATCCGGTTTCCCATCCGCCTGCAAATCGACCGTTTGATAATGAATGCCGAATTCTTTAAGAGAGCCGGTGCCTTTCCCTCTGATTCCTACAATCTCTTCAAGCGTATCATACGGTTTTCCGGTCATATAAATGAGCTCATCACCCGGCCGGAGGACCCCAAATAGGGCAATGGAAATTGCATGGGTTCCGGATATGATTTGAGGACGCACGAGTGCTGCCTCCCCGCCGAACACATCCGCATAAATGTTTTCAAGGGTATCCCGGCCAATGTCATCATAGCCGTAACCTGTGGATGGGTTAAAATGCGAATCGCTGACTCTGTGTGACTGATAGCTTTGCAAAACCCTGTATTGATTACTTTCAATTCTTTCATCAATTTGCTTATGAAGCGCAGCAATCTGATTTTCTGTTTCTTTTACAAGCTTTTCGAGCTTGAGGCCATGTTTTAACTGTTTAAGCATTACCATTCATCCTCATTTGTCCGTTCTTTTGATGGGAGTTTGGAGTCGCCTTCCTGGGCGTATCCTTTAATTGCATATACTTCTTTTTCTTCGTTATATATAAACGAGTCGACAATCGTATCCCGTTTCAGCTGGGAGATCAGCCTTCCTTCACCGGGCCCGAGCTCTAGTGAATATGGCACCATTTCTTTCTTAACCTGTGCCTCCATTTTCACTTTCAGCTTTTCTAAATCTTCTGGATTCAGGGCGCTTAAAATAATATACGGGTCTGCTGTGTTTGGTGTAAATTCGGGAAGCATTTTGTCTTGTTTGTTGTATATCGTTAATCTCGGAATGGAACTCGCTTCCAATTCATCAAGAAGACGGAATACGGTTTTTTCATGATTCCGGCTATCTTCACTTGACGTATCCACCACATGCAAAATCAAATCGGCTTCTTTTGCTTCTTCCAACGTGGAACGGAATGCCGCAACGAGCGTGGTGGGCAGATCCTGAATAAATCCAACCGTATCGGTTAACAGCGCCTGGTATCCGCTTGGAAGTCCTGTTTTTCTTGTCATTGGATCAAGCGTTGCAAAAAGCAGGTTTTCTTCAAAGCTGTCGGATTCCGTCAGCCGGTTGAACAATGTTGATTTTCCGGCATTCGTATAGCCGACAAGAGCAATTTGAAAAGCCTGGTTCCGCTTGCGGCGGTCACGGTAACGGGCTCTGTGGCTAATGACTGTTTTCAGCTGCTGTTTGATCTCGACCATTCTCCGGTTGATGTGCCTTCGGTCTGATTCAAGCTGGGTCTCACCCGGCCCCCTTGTGCCGATTCCCCCGCCCTGTCTGGACAGGTGAATCCCTTGACCGGATAGACGGGGCAATAAATAGTCCAGCTGGGCCAGTTCAACCTGAAGCTTTCCTTCCCGTGTCTGCGCGCGCTGCGCAAAAATATCAAGAATCAGCTGGGTGCGGTCAATAACCTTAACATCCAATTCTCTATGAAGATTTCTGATTTGACTGGGGGACAGCTCCCCGTTGAAAATGACCACATCCGGTTCTAATTCTTCAGTCAGGTTTTTTAATTCTTCCAGCTTTCCCTTGCCAATACACGTAGCCGGATGAAGCCGGTCTCTTTTTTGAGTGACGGAAGTAAGTGTTTCTCCATTGGCTGTCTTAATGAGCGATTTCAATTCTTCCATGGAATAATGAAATTGTTCGTCGCTGACGAATGGAAGCTGACATCCGACAATGACTGCCTGTTCGGGCTGTGTCTGAGAAAGATCGTTCAATATGCATTCCTGCCTTTTCAATAGTAATGATAAAATCTATCATACCATTTTTTCATGCTTTAGGAAAAAAATCATTGATTTTAAAGGAAACTCCGTCTAAAATCTATACGGTTGTACTTTGTTTAAAGGGGATAGGCTATGACTTGGGAAGTATTAAGCATCATCGGCACAGTTGCCTTCGCCATCAGCGGCGCAATTGTAGCCATGGAGGAAGAATACGATATTCTTGGCGTATATATATTAGGAATTGTGACAGCTTTCGGAGGCGGTGCCATCCGCAATCTTCTGATAGGCGTACCGGTTTCCGCCCTTTGGGAACAAGGGCTTTATTTTCAAATCGCTCTCTTTTCCATCACCCTCGTTTTTCTGTTTCCCCAGCTCCTTATGAAGCACTGGAATCGGTGGGGGAACTTCACGGATGCGATCGGCCTGTCTGCTTTTGCTATTCAGGGCGCCTTGTATGCATCTAACATGGAACACCCGATGAGCGCGGTCGTTGTCGCCGCGGTTTTGACCGGGAGCGGCGGAGGAATTGTCCGGGATATGCTGGCCAGGAGGAAGCCGCTCGTTTTGCGGGCGGAAATATATGCAGCCTGGGCCATTATCGGCGGTTTTGCAATCGGGCTCGGCTGGGCAAAATCCCCGTTTGAACTGTATGCCCTTTTTATACTGATTACGCTCCTTCGGATTTTTTCCTACACCTTTCACTGGAAGCTGCCCAGTAGGAGCATGTACAAAGATCGAGAATATTTGGAGCAGTAAAGAGGTTGGGACATAACTAAAATTGTTGTCCTAGAGCCGAACAGTCTTTTGAAAAGGCTATGTTGGTGATTTTTCACACCTGTTGATTGGAGCGGAAGGCGTGAGACTCCTGCGGGAGCAGCGGGACAGGTGAGACCCCGCAGTGGCGAAGCCAGGAGGAGGCTCACCGCCCGCCCCGCGGAAAGCGAACGACTGTAGCGGAAATCAACAGCCAAGTTTAACAGTGCTTTTGAATGAAGCATGAAAAACAATAAAACCGAACGATTACGAACCTCTATACCAGAGATTCAAATAATCGTTCGGTTTTTTAATTAGCCGAAAACCTTTTGTCCCAGCCTCTTATTTTCTCTCTTTTTGTTCCGATCGGCATCCATTAATCTTTCATTCCGGAAGTTGCCATCCCTTTTATAAACTGCTTCTGGAAAATCAGGAAAACGATCAGAATCGGAATCATGGTGACTACAGACATCGCAAGCAGGCTTCCCCAGTCCACCCTGAACTCTCCGATGAAATTTGCCAAAGCAAGCTGGATCGTATATTTGGATGGGTCGCTGATTACGATCAGCGGCCAGATAAAGTCATCCCATCTCCACATAAAGGAAAAGATGGTCAGAACCGCAATGACCGGTTTGGCTATCGGGACAATAATCGTCCAGAAAATCCTCCACTCGCTTGCCCCGTCCATTCTGGCAGCCTCAAGCAAGTCATCCGGCACCGTCAGCAAATACTGTCTCATGAGAAATACTCCCATCGGAGTGGCAGCAGGCGGGATAATCAGCCCGAGCAGGTTGTTATATAATCCAAGCTTACTGATGACCGTAAAAATAGGGGTCATAATTACTTCAATCGGAATCATTAAGGTTGAAAGGAATAAAAACAGAATTAGCGTGTCGCCTTTAAAACGGAATTTCGAAAGAGCGTATCCTGCCATCGTATTAATGAGCAGGGTTAAAAGAGTTGCTGAAACAGCTACAACGGCGCTGTTGAAAAAATAAAGCCCAAAATTCCCTTTGCTGAACGCTGCTGTGAAATTTTCAAACGATAAAGACTCCGGCAGGAATTTCGGCGGCCATGAATAAAGATCAATCGGCCCTTTTATAGAAGAAAGAAAAATCCATAAGACCGGCGCGATAAAAAGCAGCGCAAGGAGGATCAATACAAAATAGGTGAAAAAGCCAGCTTTCTGTGTCAATCGATTTTCCCTCCATTCGCCCACTTAAACTGAATAAACGTAAACAGTCCTATCATTAAGAACAGGACAACGGACATCGCACTTGCATACCCGACCTCGCTTTTGGTAAATCCAAATTCAAATATATACTGCACAATCAGTGTGGTTTCTTTCGCAGGTCCTCCGCCTGTAAGCGAGAATATAAGCGGATAAGCCTTTACGGATTCTACAATCAGCAGCATGAATACTAAAAGACTTGTCGGCTTGAGCAGCGGAAGGGTAATCTTCCAGAACGTCTTCCATCTGTTCGCTCCGTCAATTTGGGCCGCCTCATAATAAGAGGCGGGAATGCTCTGCAGGCCGGCAATAAAAATGACCATAAAAAACCCGACACGAGCCCAGACTGTAGCGATCACAATGGTGATTTTCGCAATGGCCGGATCCGACAGCCATTTAACAGGCGGCAATCCCCATGCTTCCAGCAGATAGGTGATCACCCCGAAGCTGTCTCCAAAAATCCATTTCCAGGATAAACCGACAATAATAAATGAAATCATCGTCGGCCAGAAAATGATGGCCCTGAAAAGGCCTCTCGCTTTGATATCCTTAATCATCAGGATGGCCACACCGAGTGAAATGGCGAAAACGAGCGGTACAACGAGAACGGTGTACATCAGCGTGTTCAGCATGATTTTCCAGAATTCAGGGTTATTTAAGAGCTTAATATAATTGTCCAGTCCGACAAATGTCATATTGGATACACCGTTAAAACTTGTGAATGAGTAAACAAGGCCCATTAATGCCGGAATAATAATGAATATTAAGAAAATTAACAGGTTGGGAAGGACAAAAAGATAAGGAGCCATCTTTCTTCTTCTAAGATCTTTTTTCATCGACTGAACATGTAATTTATTTGACACTGCAGGCATCGCCTTTGATTTTTCAACCACCATATCCTTCCACTCTCCTTTACGGCTGCTTTTTGTTAAGTTCAATCGTGCCGTCGAATATTTCAGCCACTTCATCGAGAGCCTCTTGAGGAGTGGATTCCCCTTTTAGCGCCTTCGCGATCCCCGTCGTCAGATCGCCGGCATTTTTGGCCATGACCTGCTGGTAAGACCAGTCTTTCGCAGCCTGCGGCGACGTGTGTTTAAATTCGTCCGTAAAGACATCAAACATATGATCATCCATTGGATAATTCAGGTTTTTGTTATCTTTTCTGGCACTCAGGAACAAAGACTTTTCGATATACTCAGCATTTACTTCTTTCGTTGACAGATATTTAATAAAGTCCGCCGTTTCTTTTTCAACACCTGTATTTTTTAATCCCATTACATATTTTCCGCCGGGAACTGAAGATCGGGCAGCTTCTTTCGGCAAGTAGGTTACCCCCCAATTAAAGTGGGTAATATCTTTATAGCTTCCCATCATCCAGTTTCCCGCTAAATGAACGCCAACGGTGCCGGAGCGGAAAAGATTATTCGGATTTTCGCCTCCGAGCCAGACCGAATCCGGAAGCAGGCCTTCCTGGTGCATTTTCTTAAATTCTGTAAGCGCACGGACTGCCTGGGGGCTGTTTACGTTTGCCTTCGTTAAATCTTTATTAAAAAGGCTGCCTCCATACTCATAAAGCATCGTGGACCAGCGGTGGCCAGATGAATCCCACACCATCGGGTAACGGGCATCCCCTTTTTCTTTGACCTTTTTTAAAGCGGCGGTAAACTCGTCCCACGTCCAGATCTCATCCGGTGACTGAGGCACTTTTACTCCGGCTTTTTTAAACAGATCCTTATTGTAATACATGCCGTTGGCGGTGATATCCATTGGAGCGGCAATAATTTTCCCGCCAATCACATAAAAAGGTTTAATGGAATCTTCAAACTGGCTGGTGAACTTCTCCTGACTGCCCACATACTCCGTTAAATCAATGGCGTAATCCGCAAATTCATATGTATCATTTATCCTTACCAGGGCCGGGGGCTTTCCGCCGGCAATCGTTGTCTTAAGTTTGGTTTTTACATCTTTAAATGCGATTTCCACCAAATTGATATCGATTTTCGGATGATCTTTTTCGTATTTCTCAATGATTTCTTTCATGACTTCGCCTTCTCCGCCATCCGAGAACCACATAAAGTCCAGCTTTACTTTTCCGCTGCCTGACTGGCTGCATCCTGCAAGTGAGAGCATGAGTGCAATTAAGATGATTTTCGCTGCGCTGCCCCAGTATCTCTTCTTCAAAGAGCTCCCTCCTATTCTTTTTTAAAGATTCTGACTTCATTGGGCGTAAGAAGTTTGCATACATACCCTTTAGACATATACCCCCTTTTTCCGCCAAAAAAACCTATAATTATGCATTTTTTGCTGTTTTTCTCTTTTTCGAATAGAGAATCTGCCTTACATGCTTCAGAATGCAAAAAAGCCGCTCAAAGCGGCTTTTCTTCACGCACAATTAAATCCTGGGCTTTAATGGTCACGAGTTCATCACGGTTATATTTATCGGACATGAGCAGTCTCATTGCCTGGGCTCTAATTGATTTTTCAATCACATTCCTGATATATCTTCCATTACTGAACTTTGATGGCTGAGTATTGCTTTTCACAGCCATTAAATGGTCCTTCAGCTTCCATTCTGCTTCTCTGCTCCAGCAATATTCTCTTTCTTCGATCATTCTTTTCGATATATCCATAAGCTGGTCCACCGAATAGTCCGGAAAATCGATGACGAGCGGAAAGCGCGAATGAAGCCCAGGATTGATGGATAAAAACTGGTCCATCTCACGGGAGTATCCAGCAAGGATCAGAATAAATTCATGCTGTTTGTCTTCCATATGTTTCACAAGGGTATCGATTGCTTCTTTTCCAAAATCCTTCTCTCCCCCGCGGGCTAAAGAGTAGGCTTCATCAATAAAGAGAATCCCGCCAAGCGACCGTTTAATGAGTTCCCTGGTCTTTTGGGCGGTATGGCCAATATATTCTCCAACTAAATCCGCTCTCTCCGCTTCAATTAAATGCCCCTTTGAGAGAACATTCATTTGGCAAAATAATTTCCCGATTAGCCGGGCGACTGTCGTTTTGCCGGTTCCCGGATTCCCTTTAAACATCATATGAAGCGCCTGCTTCCCCGCTTTAAGCCCCTGCTCTTCCCGTTTTTGGCTGACGAAGATCCAGGCGTAAATTTCTTTTATGTTCCGTTTCATCTCTTCCATTCCCACAAGGGTGCTCATTTCTTCTTCAATTTGCCGCAGGATGGCATGCTTTAAATCGGTTTTTGGAAGAACCAGGTCATATCCTTTTGCTTTTGTCTCCAGTTCCCTGCCGGCTTTTGTCTGACCGTTAAGAATGATGTTGATCTGTCCGTTGTTCTTATAAGTAACTGCCTGATCCATGAGAGTCACCTCAGCTTTCTACCATACTATACGCGCGGATCGGCTTTGCCGTGACAAATGCCTATTTGGGGAAAAAATGATTGATCTTCCTATATGTATTCATGAAACCCTTGTGTACAACCATCTGAAAAAAAGCAAAAATAAAAACCGCATACCTTTCGTATGCGGCTCGATTCAAACATTTATTTATTCAGTTTCAAGCTGAATGTTCTTTTGCGGAGCAAATGTTGAAATCGCGTGTTTATAAATTAACTGCTGCTTGCCTTCTGTCTCAAGCAGAACAGTAAAGTTATCAAATCCTTTTACTAGTCCCCTTAGCTGAAATCCATTAAGAAGGAATACGGTTACGAATACTCCGTCCTTGCGCAGCTGGTTCAAAAACTGGTCCTGAATATTGATTGCTTGTTTCATGATTTGTCCTCCTCATTTCTCTATATGGTTACTATTCGTTTTGAAGATGAAGCTTTCCTGCTATATATGTAAAAATTTCGTCAAGCTTCTGCCGTGAATTGGCCGGAGGAGTCATATCGAACCATTCGACATCCATCTTATTCCGGAACCAGGTAAGCTGGCGTTTCGCATACTTTCTTGAATTCTGCTTCAGCTGTTCCACAGCCTCTTCGAGAGACAGACTGCCGTCCAGATAACGATAGATTTCTTTATATCCGATTGCCTGTACAGCTTGACCTTCCCGGAGGCCTGATTGATACAGATGATTTACTTCTTTCAGAAGTCCAGCCTCCATCATCTTATCAACCCTCTGGTTAATTCGATAGTACAGGGTTTCACGGTCTATCGTCAAGCCTATAATTGCAGATTCAAAGTGTTCTTTCCTTGCCTGTGTCTCCAGAAGCTCTGTCATCGTCGTGCCTGTGCTGTGATAAATTTCAAGTGCCCTGATCACTCTTCGCACATTGTTTGGATGAATTCTCTCTGCAGATCCGGGATCGGCCTCCCGCAAAAGGGCATGCACATACTCTGCCCCTTTTTCATTCGCCGTATTTTCCATTTGAATCCTGAAATCAGGATCGGATGGCTGCTCTGAAAATTGATAGTCGTATAGGAGGGACTGAATATACAGGCCAGTACCGCCAGCTACAATCGGTATCTTCCCTCTTGAAGAGATGTCTGCTATACAGGCTCTTGCAAGCTGCTGGAATTCAGCGGCTGAAAAGCTCTCATCCGGATTTTTAATATCAATTAAATGGTGGGGAATCCCCATCATTTCTTCCTGTCGGATTTTTGCCGTTCCTATATCCATGCCTTTATAAATCTGCATCGAATCCCCGCTGATTATTTCACCGTTTAGCTTCGAGGCAATTTCAATACTTAAGCTTGTTTTCCCTACGCCTGTAGGACCGATAATTACAATAACTTTTTGTTTTTCTGACAATCCACTCACTCTTTCAGCTTCTGTTCATATATGCCCGGAAATAGTATAGCACGATTTCTGCCAGATACGTAACCATTATGGCCATAGAGGAATCCATCTATACCATGCGGGCTGGTCTACTCCTACAGGGTTGCCAGTCATCCCGTCGAAAAGATGGAAATGGCGTTCGATGCCGCCTTCAGCATATTGAACCCCGCCTGTAACAGAACCAGGCGGTTTATTGTAATTGTAGTAGGTTCTCCCTTTCATGCGATGGTAGTGGGTGCCATCGGGAAGAGGAACAGCCGGGCCGGTTTTTCCGTAAAAGCGGTGGTAATGCTTTTCATCAAATGAACTGATTCCGCTGAAAAAATGAATATGGCCATCCCATGCATTCCCGTTAACAGGCTTTGTAAAGCCGTCCATCACATGCGTATGTCCCACAGCCTCAGATGTTTCAATTAAAAACACATGACTGTGGGACGGGAAATCCGGCGGAGCAAAAATAACTCTCATTCACAGCGCCTCCTGTATTCTGTCTAATGCAGACTACACAAAAAAGACGCCGTGTGTGACGGAAGCTTACATAATTCTCTTAAACATTTTTTCCATTTCATACGTTGTAAAGTGAACAATGACCGGCCTTCCGTGCGGACAGGTGAAAGGATCTTCTGCACGTCTCAATTCTTCGAGGAGAGCTGTCATTTCATCAAGCCGCAAATAGCGGTTCGCTTTAATGGATGCTTTGCAGCTCATCAAAATAGCGGCTTCTTCCCTCAATTTTTTGACATCCGGTTTTTTCAGTTCGAGCACCTGCTGAATCATTTCTTCAATGATGAACTGCTCTTTTCCTGAAGGAAACCATTGAGGATGGGAGCGCACAATAAAGCTGCTTCCTCCGAACGGCTCGAGAAATACGCCTACCTCTGCAAGAGATTCCTGATGTTCACTTATTTTCAAGGACTCGTCATGAGAGTAGTGAAGGGTAATCGGCACAAGCATTTCCTGCACTTCTTTCTCCATTGAACCGACTTTTTCACGGAAAAACTCATATTTAATCCGTTCCTGCGCTGCATGCTGATCAATCATATAAAGGCCGCTCTCATTCTGCGCAAGAATATAGGTTCCATGCATTTGGCCGATGGGGTACATGGCGGGTACCCTTGGTTCGCTTTCCGCGCGTTCGTCTATTTGTTCATTCTGTTCAGACGGGTAACGTTCCTCAAATGCCGATGAAGAAATTTGAGGTTCTTCAGATTCAAATGAAAGCATTGCAGGATGAGATTCTTTAATCATCTTGTCCAGCAATGGCGAAGGTTCTTCTTCACGTGCCTGCAGCTCTTTTTCCTGATTAAGAGGACCCGAATTGATTTTCGTTTCCGCCGCCCTGTATTTTTCATTAAATGTCAGAGCCTGCTGTTCATCTTTAGGGGGGGCAGGCTTTGCCTTTTGAACTCCGGATTCGGGAATCAGCGTTTTTTTTCTAAAAGCCTGCTTTACTCCGTCCGAAACAAGCTCATACAATTCGGCTTCCTTGCTGAGCCTTACTTCCATTTTAGATGGATGGACATTGACATCCACGAGCAGCGGATCCATTTCTATATTAAGGAAGGCAATCGGATACCGGCCAATCGGCAAAAGGGTGTGATAGCCTTCCAATATGGCTTTTGCAAGGGTGTAATTTTTAATAAAGCGGCCATTAATAATCGTCGAAATGTAGTTCCTTGATGCTCTTGTGATTTCTGGAAGCGCGATGTACCCGTTTACTTGAAAGTCAAGAGATTGAAGCGACACCGGCACCATTTTCTTGGCGATCGAGAGTCCGTATATCGACGCAATGACTTGCCGAACATCCCCGTTTCCATTTGTATGAAGAATGGTTTTGCCGTTATGCGTAAGCCTGAAGGAAATGGAGGCATTTGCCATCGCGAGCCGGTTTACGGCATCGGTAATATTCCCAAGTTCCGTATGGACGGTTTTCATATATTTCAGCCGGGCCGGCGTGTTGAAAAACAGTTGGGAAACCGTAATATCCGTTCCTTTCCTGCTTGAAGAAGCTTTATGCTCCTCCACTTTTCCGCCGACCAGTTTAAGATGCGTTCCTTCATCCGCACCATTGCTTGTTTTCATTTCGATGTGGGAAACAGAGGCGATACTCGGGAGAGCCTCTCCTCTAAAACCAAGTGTTCGAATTCGAAACAAATCATTTTCATCCTTGATCTTACTGGTCGCATGCCTTTGAAATGCATTCAGACCATCCTCTGGCTCCATGCCGTCTCCATTATCAATAATCCGGATCAGCCCAAGACCCGCTTCCTCTAATTCGATTTCAATGACCGAGCTGTTCGCATCAATGGCGTTTTCAACCAATTCTTTTACAACAGAAGCTGGCCGCTCAACGACCTCTCCTGCTGCAATCTTGTTGCTGAGCTGATCATCAAGAAGGACGATCTTGCCCATGTTGGATCAACTCCTTTCTATTCTCTTGCTGTCTTCTGAAGCTCAAACAGCTTGTTCATCGCGTCAAGAGGAGTCATTTCAAGCAAATTCAATTCTAAAACCGCTTCTTTCAGTTCCTTATCTGCAGGCCGCTCTCTCTTCTGCTTTTTCGGCGCCTCACTTTGGGAAAAGAAAGAAAGCTGGGCTTCTTCTGTATGAACCGGGGAGGGTTCGTCCTTTTCTTTAATGACTTGCGCTTTAGGCTGATTTTCCAATTTTTCAAGAATTTCCTGCGCGCGCTTAATCAGCTCAGCCGGAAGCTCGGCCAGTTCTGCCACATGTATTCCATAGCTTCGGTCGGCTGCCCCTTCAGATATTTTATGAAGAAAAACAACCTTCCCATTTCTCTCAACCGCTCTGACGTGCACATTGGCAAGCAATTCAAGCTTCTGATCGAGAATCGTCAATTCATGATAGTGGGTAGAGAAAAGAGTCTTCGCTCCGATTTTATCATGGATATATTCAATCATCGCCTGGGCAAGAGCCATTCCGTCGTAAGTGGAGGTACCCCGGCCGATTTCATCAAATAAAATCAGGCTGTTTTTAGTGGCGTGAACAATTGCGTTTCGGGCCTCGAGCATCTCAACCATAAATGTACTCTGCCCTGAAATCAGATCATCCGCCGCTCCGATTCGGGTGAAAATCTGGTCGAATATGGGGAGAATTGCCTTTTCAGCCGGTACAAAACAGCCGATTTGTGCAAGAATAGCTGTCAGCGCAACCTGTCTCATATACGTACTTTTCCCGGACATATTCGGTCCAGTGATCAGCAGCATCCCTCTTCCGGTCCCATCCCCCATCCGGCAGTCGTTCGGCACGTATTCCTGTGCCTGGAGAACTTTTTCAACAACAGGATGCCTGCCGTCTTTCAGGTCAAGTGTGTCATCGGAAAATACCGGCCGGACATACCGGCGTTTGTCACTGACCGATGCAAAGCACTGCAGAACATCCAGTTCGCTAATGCATTTAGCAAGAGACTGAAGCCTTGGAATGAAGGTCCTGACCTTTTCGCGCAATTCATTAAACAGCCGATACTCTAGCTCTGCCATATTTTCTTCCGCTTCAAGGATCAAGGCTTCCTTTTCTTTTAAATCAGGTGTAATAAACCGCTCTGCATTCGTAAGGGTCTGTTTCCGCTCATAAAGTCCTTCCGGCAAAAGATGCAGATTGGCTCTCGTAATTTCAATGTAATATCCGAACACCCGGTTAAAACCGACCTTTAAAGTGCGGATTCCCGTTCTTTGTCTTTCACTCGCCTCAAGTTCGGCAATCCATGTTTTTCCGTTTTTGCTTGCATCGCGATACTGATCAAGCTGCTCACTGAAGCCTTCCTTCATCATATTCCCTTCTTTGACGGAAATCGGCGGCTGTTCAACCAGAGCCTGATCGAGCAGTTCTTTCAGGTCATCACAAGGATCAATCCGTCCTGCCAGCTTGTCTGAATATGGATGATTTAAAGACTTGATCAGTTCTGAGAGAACCGGAACCTGCTGCAGTGATTTTTTAAGCTGAATCATGTCTCTCGCATTTACATTTCCGAAAGCAACTCTTCCTGCCAGCCGTTCAAGATCGTACACCTCTTTCAAGCCTTCGCGGATATCCTCGCGCTCAAAAAACCGTTCAAGAAGAACTTGAACCATTTCATGCCTTTCCTCGATCATACGGCGGTCAATGAGCGGCCTGTCCATCCACTGCTTCAGCAAACGTCCGCCCATCGCTGTCTTCGTCTCATCGAGCAGCCAGAGCAGTGAACCCTTTCTTCCGCTGCTCCGAATCGTTTCCGTCAGCTCCAGATTTCGTTTAGAGTATAAATCCATCTTTAGAAAATTCTTCAGTTCATAGTGCCGAACCGGCTGGAGATGATCCAGATTTCTCTTCTGTGTCCTTGTAATGTAGTGATAGAGCCTAGCAAATGACCGCTGCAGATCCTGATCTTCAAGCCCCCTAAGAAGCTGACGCGGGATAGCCCCAGCATCATCCTCATGTTCGATGGATACCGCTACACTGCAGCGGTCCTTCATCATTTTTACATACTCTTCAGGAAAAGCACTTTCGATAACCGCTTCTTTTGCTCCAAGTGAATAAATTTCGTTAAGGGCTTCATCGAACCGGTTTGTTTTGGTCACACTCGTCTCACCGGTTGTCAAGTCCGTTACAGCAAATCCGAAACCGGCTCCGAGTACAGTCAGGCTCACCAGGAAATTGTTTTCTTTTTCAGAAACGCCTTTTCCATCCATCACGGTACCCGGGGTAATGAGCTGAACAACTTCCCGGCGGACTACACCTTTGGCCTGCTTAGGATCTTCTGTCTGCTCGCAAATCGCTACCTTAAAGCCCTTATTAATCAATTGTTCTATGTAATTGGGTGCAGAATGATACGGAACACCGCACATCGGAATTCGCTCACTGCTCCCACCGTCCCTGCTTGTCAGCGTTATCTCAAGTTCCTGTGATGCACGAATCGCATCCTCGAAGAACATTTCATAAAAATCACCTAATCTGAAAAATAAAAAGGCATCCTCGTAATCTGCCTTAATCGTCAAATATTGCTGCATCATCGGCGTGTAAGTAGCCATGTATATCCCCCATTGCCTATCCTAATCAAAAACATTCTTAAATTATAACATATGAAGCAACTCTCCATATATGGTCAAGAACTGTAAAAACAGACATAAAAAAAACTAGGAAGAACATCTTCCTAGCTTGTTACTCTTCTGCTTCCCCCGCCAGAAACTCAGGGTTTAAATCTTCAAACTCATCCTCAAGATCCTCTTCCCACTCTTCATCTTCACCCAAACCGCCTTGATGAACAACCACAACGACCTTCGTCTCCCCAATCACTTCCGCCATCACTTCACGCTCGGCCTGAACAATAATTTTATTTCCGTTAGGTGAGATGGTGACTTCCAGGCAGTTCGGCTGCTGAAGAACTTTTGCACAAACTTCATGTTCGTCATCAATAAAATGATTATCTCTGTATTTCAGTTTTACTACATCGACATAGCTGACCCGCTCGGTGACAACTTCTGTTTTTGTATTATCGTCATATGAATACCAAACGTTTATGTCGTAAGTACCTTCAACCTCGACTGTTTTACCAACTTTATGGGGTTCGTATTTATGGTTGATAATCCAGCCGCCCAAAATACTGGTAGGTCTTTGAGACGGGGAGATCGTGTGCGTGCATTGAGTAAACTTTCGTCCTTTCGCAACAACCGCTTTTGTGATAATTTCTCTGTATTCAGACATTCAGCCATACCCTCCTCAATACATATTCATTCCATTGTATGCTGGGTTTATATTGAACTTGCAATGATTCACACGAACATGCAGACAAATTCTGCTTCGTCCATGACGTTCCTATTTCATATGTATGCATGAGCCCAAAAAAATGTGCCTTTTTTTTAAAGCGGAAGCGGCTGTTTAGCTGCGAGAGACGGTGGAGCTGGAACTGACAAAGTCGCACTTTGACTTTGACAGGGCCAGTGAAGCGGCCGAACAGCTAGCCGCTGGAGCTGGATGCCGAAACAGAGTTCAGCGAGCCTAAATAGGTATAGGCTGCAAAAGCGGAGGGCGCTTGATTAGGACTGAGAGACGGTGGAGCTCCCGGCCGAGGGCTGCTTCAAGGTAGGATTAAAGCGATTCTCCTTAATCAGTCAGCCGCCACGCGGCTAAAATCAGTGACATACACTTCATCCCTTATTTAAAGCGGATCTAATCTTTTATGTATCCTATGCACCTTTACCCGAACCGTTCTTTAGATTGGAATGGAACATAAAATAAATAAAAAAAAACTGCCGTCAAACGGCAGTTTTTCTTTAATTGCGATGATTAGCAGCTTCCGCCTGGACTGTTTTTCAGCTTAGAGCCGGTTTCAGCGGTTAGGAGGTCACCTTCTGTGCTTTCAATAATTTTATCTGTTACCTGATTGGAGATCGTATTTGCCACAAGCTGAAGCAGATCGTTCACTTCAATTTGCGAATCCTGAAATTCCTGAATGATCGGCAGCTGATCCAGTTCTTCCTGGATGCTGTCAATCTTGTCTTCAATTTGCTTCAGGGCTTCCGTTTTTCCGTAATGCTGGAAGTTGACAGCCTGTTTTTGCAGGCTTTTGATGCTGGCGATCATGCTGCGTACTTTTTCGTTTTCATTAAGCTGGGCCTCAGCTCGTTTGAAAAAGTCGACTTCCTCCGTCTCGGAAATCATTTGTGCAAGTTCCTTTGCACGGGCCACAATGTCATCCTTTGAATATCGTGTCATCTTCAGTTCACCTCTATAGCTTCTTCTGCCATCTCACCGTCCAGTGACCATGTCTTCGCTTTCGTAACTTTTACTTTTACGATCTGGCCAATGACTTCTCTAGGTCCCCGGAAGTTGACGAGCTTGCTTTTTTCTGTGTAGCCGGCTAGTACATCAGGGTTATTCTTGCTCTCACCCTCAACTAATACTTCGACAACCTGCCCCTCATATTCCTGCATTTTCTTGGCAGAAATTTCATTTACAAGGCTGTTCAGGCGCTGAAGACGGTCTTTTTTGACACGCATCGGAACATTATCCTGCATTTTGGCAGCCGGAGTGCCTTCACGCGGAGAATAAATATACGTGTAGGCTGCATCGAACTGGATTTCTCTATAGATGGACATCGTTTCTTCAAACTGCTCTTCTGTCTCATTCGGAAATCCGACAATAATGTCTGTTGTTAATGTTGCATTTGGCATGGCTGTTTTAATCTTTTTCACTAACTCTATATAGTGCTCGCGAGTATATTTGCGCGCCATCAGCTTCAATACATCTGAGCTTCCGGACTGAATCGGAAGATGAATGTGATCAAGCAGATTTCCGCCTTTTGCAAGAACCTCGATCAGCCTGTCATCAAAGTCACGGGGATGGCTTGTAGTAAAGCGGATTCTTGGAATATCGATTTTATGCAGCTCATCCATTAAATCCCCAAGACCGTAGGAAATGTCTGTAAAGTCCTTCCCGTAAGCATTCACGTTCTGGCCAAGCAGGGTGATTTCTTTGTATCCCTGTGCGGCAAGCTGGCGCACTTCCTGAATGATTTCCTCAGGACGGCGGCTCCGTTCTTTCCCGCGCGTATAAGGAACGATACAGTATGTGCAGAACTTGTCACAGCCGTACATAATGTTTACCCAGCCCTTAATTTCGCCTTTTCTGACTCTCGGAAGATTTTCAATGACATCGCCCTCTTTTGACCACACTTCAACGACCATTTCCTTGGACATATAGGCTTCCTTCAGAATGTGCGGAAGACGGTGGATATTGTGCGTTCCGAAAATCATATCGATATGGGGATGCTTCTGCAAAATTTTATTAACGACCGATTCTTCCTGGGACATACAACCGCAAACTCCCACCAGCAGGCCGGGTTTGTTCAGTTTTAAAGGTTTTAGATGTCCGATTTCTCCAAACACTTTATTTTCAGCATTTTCACGGATGGCACAAGTATTCAGGAGAATAACATCCGCATCCTCAGTAGTATTTGTCGCCTCGTAGCCGAGTGCCGTAAAAATTCCGGCCATCACTTCTGTATCATGTTCATTCATTTGGCAGCCGTATGTGCGGATATAAAATTTCTTTCCGTTCCCCATTCCTCTGAATTCCTCTGAAATGGAAAAATCATTTTTATATTGAATGTCTTCTTTGCCCCGTTTTTTCGCATCCTTTAAGGATGGAGGCATATAGACAGCCTGAAAGTATTTGCTGTAGTCTTTTTCTGTTTTCTTTGTTTCAGGAGTAACCTGGCTATTTTCTTCACGCTGTTTTTCGTTCATGGAGAGTGCTCCTTTCAAATACCGCTTTTATCTGTTCAATCAGCCTGTGACTGATTTATGTAAAAAACAAGTTTTCAATACTATAGTATAACTTCTAAGAGACTTGCGTACAATAGAAGCCGCTTTGAATCAGAAAAAAAAGAGAGGAACGGTTCCTCTCCCACACTTAAAGAATATTCAATTCCTTTGCGGCTTTTTCAAAAATATTCAATGCTTCCTGAAGCTCTTCCTTTGAATGCTGAGCCGTTACGATGGTCCGCACACGGGCCTGTCCTTTTGAAACAGTTGGAAAGGCAATACCCTGAGCAAACACACCGTACTCGAGCAGTTTGTCAGAAAACTGATGGCATTTCTTTTCGTCGCCGACGATGACTGGAGTAACCGGTGTTTCGCTTTTCCCTGTATCAAATCCCAGCTTATTTAAGCCGTCCTTAAAGAATTTTGCATTATCCCAAAGCTTATCAATGAGCTCCGGTTCTTCCAGAAGCACACGGATCGCTTCGATGCACGCCGCAGTGACAGCAGGCGGATGGGATGTACTGAACAAAAATGGACGCCCTTTATGGATTAAGTAATCGATCAATGTTTGTGAACTGGCTACATAGCCTCCGAGTACACCGATTGCCTTGCTCAGCGTTCCAACCTGAATATGCACGCGGCCATCCAGACCAAAATGATTAACCGTTCCTCTGCCATTTTCTCCAAGAACTCCTGAAGCGTGAGCATCGTCCACCATAATAAGTGCATCATATTTTTCTGCAAGCTCAACAATTTGCGGAAGAGGAGCGATATTGCCGTCCATGGAGAATACCCCGTCCGTCACGATGAGCCGGACACGGAAATCCGCGGATTCTTTCAAGGCACGCTCCAGATCCGCCATATCTACGTGGTTATATACTTTACGTGCCGCTTTAGTCAGACGGATTCCGTCAATGATCGAAGCATGATTTAAAGCATCTGAAATGACAACATCTTCACTTGTTAATATAGAGGAAAGCACCCCCTGGTTCGTTGTGAACCCTGACTGAAAAACAAGTGATGCTTCAGTATGCTTGAATTCAGCCAGTTTTTTCTCCAGTTCTTCATGCATGGAAAACGTTCCGGCAATGGTCCTTACTGAACCTGTGCCGGCTCCGTATTTTTGAGCCGCTTCCACAGCAGCTTTCCGAAGACGGGGATGAGATGTAAGGCCGAGATAGTTATTCGATGAAAGCTGTATCACTTTTTTGCCGTTTATGACAACTTTGGACCCCTGCTCCGACTCCAGCGGAACAAGCTTCCGGAATGTTCCCTGCTCTTTCATTTCATTCAGTTCCGCCTGCAGATATTCAAAACCTTTCATGGTGAACCCCTCCTAAAAATTATGGATGCAAAACTACTTTTCCGCATTTGCCCTGGATCATCAGTTCAAATCCTTCTTCAAAATCTTCAAGCTTGAGATGATGAGTAATCAATGGCTCAACATCCACCTGTCCTGATTTCAGCAAACTCGAAACCTGCTGCCATGTTTCATACATTTTACGCCCCGTTATTCCTTTGACCGTAATCCCTTTAAACACAATATCATTTGTCACATCAATTTTTACAGGCTGCACGGGCAGACTTAAAATTGATACACGGCCGCCATTTGTCACCATTTTAAATCCCTGATCCATTGCTGCGGGATGACCGGACATTTCACATACCACATCCGCACCATTGCCGTCTGTCAGCTCCAGAACTTTTTCCAGAGGATTGATCTCATTTGAATTAATTGTGACCGATGCTCCCATTGCTGCTGCGAGCTCGAGGCGGTATTGATTAACGTCCAGAGCAATGACCTGGGAGGCACCAGCTGCTTTCGCAACGCCTGCTGCCATAATGCCGATCGGTCCGCAGCCAATAATCGCGACCGATTTCCCCGCCACATCTCCTGAAAGAACGGTGTGAACGGCATTTCCCATCGGCTCTTGGATAGAGGCCACGTCCCATGGCATCTCTTTCGGGTTTTTCCATAGATTTGATGCCGGAAGAGCTACATATTCGGCAAAGCATCCGTTCGTATCGACCCCGATAATTTTCGTTTCTTTGCATATATGAGCATTTCCAGTCAGACATTGCGGACATTGACCGCAAACTAAATGCGTTTCAGCAGAAACATGGTCTCCCGGTACAACACTCGTAACTTTGCTGCCAACCTTAACCACTTCTCCTGAAAATTCGTGCCCGAAGACATAAGGAGTCTTTACACGGCTTTGCGACCATTGATCCCACGTATAGATATGGACATCCGTGCCGCAAATCGAAGTGGCCATTACCTTTATCAGTACTTCATCTTCTTTTATCTGAGGGATATCAACCATTTGCAGCTGAGCCCCATACCCTTCATGATGCTTCACAAGCGCTTTCATTTTTCCATTCATGATGAACACTCTCCCGTTCAATGAAACTGTGACTTCAAAGAAAGTCTATCATTATAGGAGATTAGAAGTAAAGGTGCCTGTCCACTCTGAATAGACAGTTGAACGCTCAGGATAAATTTCCGGAAATTTTTTTTCAAAGGGGGCTTAGACCTGTTTCCGGCCGTTCCGCATCCTGGAATGGAATTTATCAAGTCCGCCTCTTGCATAGGCATAACTGCATCTATATTTTCCCTTCTATGGATCACCATTTCTGTCTTAACGCACGGTTATCCCTTTTTACCTTTTAGGTACAGAGGCTCTGGCTGAACACAAAAAAACGCCTTGTAAGGGCGCTGATTACATAAATTCGGCTGTGAGTTTGCTGAATTGCTCTTCGGTTATTTCCAGTTCTGCTTTTGAAAGAGGCTCCTGGCTGTATCCCTGTATCAGTTCCTGATAGGAACGCTTGTTTTTATCCTGATAAATCAGCCCGGTTACAAGACCATTATGCTCCATTACGGTCTGCATAGCGGTCATTCGATTGGAAGGATCATAGTTTTCCACATTACTCAGTTTTGTTAAATTCTCTTTAAACCACTCGTACGTATTCACTTTGTTATATGTCACGCATGGACTGAACACATTGATGAACGAAAATCCTTTGTGCTGAATTCCCTGTTCAATCAAAGAGGTTAAATCTTTTAGATCAGTTGAAAAGCTCTGCGCGACAAAGGTGGCTCCGGCTGTCAGCGCCATTTCAATGACGGAAAGGGCAGACTCGACCGATCCTTCAGGTGTGCTCTTTGTAACAAATCCGGTGTCGCTTCTTGGGGACGTTTGGCCTTTTGTCAGTCCATAAATTTGATTGTCCATAACAATATAAGTAATATCAATGTTTCGCCGTATGGCATGAATGGTATGTC
Source organism: Bacillus sp. FJAT-42376 (assembly GCF_003816055.1). Classification (NCBI taxonomy): domain Bacteria; kingdom Bacillati; phylum Bacillota; class Bacilli; order Caryophanales; family Bacillaceae; genus Bacillus; species Bacillus sp. FJAT-42376. The sequence continues at coordinate 2,400,592 of NZ_CP033906.1, read as the reverse complement.
CCATGCCAATGGCAAAACCATCCCCGTCCCCTCCTGACGCGATGACAGTAAGGTCCCGGTTTGACATTTTTACCCCTTGGGCAATCGGCAATGAGCGGCCGTGGATACCGTGAAAGCCAAATGAGTTTATATAGCCTGAAATTCGTCCGGAACAGCCGATTCCTGAAATGACGGCTAGCTGATCCGGTTCCAGTCCTGTATTGGCTGCAGCCCTCTGGATAGCGGCCTGAACAGAGAAATCTCCGCATCCAGGACACCAGTTTGGCTTTACATCATTGCGGAATTCTTTAAAGGTTGCCATTACATCAGCTCCTTAATCTTTGCATACACTTCATTTGGCAGAAATGGATTGCCGTCATATTTTAAAATAGATTCCATTTTTTCCGCGCAGTTCACGTTCATTCTGATAATACTCGCCAGCTGTCCCGTTGCATTATTCTCAATGACCAGCACTTTTTCAGCAGCAGCAGCCAATGCTCGAAGCTCATTTGAAGGAAACGGATGAATCAGCCGGATGTGAGCATGGTTAACCCGCACCCCTTCCTTTTCAAGCCGCCCCATTACCTCTTCAATGACTCCCCGGGTAGAATTAAATCCAATGAGAAGAACATCGGCATGTGTGTGTTTAATATTTTGATGAATGGGAGTGTGAAACAGCAATCCTTCCATTTTTCTAAACCGTTTGTCCATCTGGTCTTTACGGTTTGATGCAACTTCGGAAGGTTTACCAGTTTCGTCATGCTCAACCCCGGTCACGTGATGGATCGCATGCTTCATTCCCGGCAGGACTCTTGGGGAAATTCCGGATTCAGTTACCTCATAACGCTTAAAGTAGCCTTTCCCCTCCCGCTCAACGAGACCGCCTTCTTCCTGGAGAGCTCCGCGGCGAATTTGAATTTGATCATAGTCAAGCGGTTCAACAGACTGCTTTCCGAGCGACAGCTGCAAATCAGAGAGCAGGATAACCGGACATTGATATTCTTCGGCAAGATTAAACGCTTCCACAGTATCATAAAACGCTTCCTGCACGGTACTCGGCGCCATGACAATCTTCGGAATCTCCCCATGGGTTCCATAGATCATGGCCATTAAATCGGATTGTTCCTGCTTCGTAGGCAATCCTGTACTAGGTCCCCCTCTTTGAGTATCCACGATCACGAGCGGAGTTTCTGTAATCCCTGACAACCCGATCGCTTCCATCATTAACGACAAACCCGGTCCGGCAGAGGCTGTAAATGTACGGGTCCCTGCATAATTCGCTCCGATGCTCATTGTGCAAGCAGCAATTTCATCCTCTGTCTGGATGACTGCCCCGCCGAACTCAGGGAGTTTTTTTATTAAATATTCCATAATTTCCGACGCAGGCGTAATGGGGTAAGCCGCCATAAAACGCGCGCCTCCAGCCAATGCTCCAAGTGCAATCGCATCATTTCCGATCATGAACATCCGTTTTTTCTGCTCTGTTTTCTCTAAATGTAGGTCACTTCGATTGTATTGGAGCTCCTGTTTTAAATAAGCCGACCCTTTTTCGATGGCATTCATATTCATTTCGACGATTTTCTTCCCCTTGCGTCCGTAAGTTTCCTCCACTACTTCATAAAAATCGTCCGGACTGATATTCAAAATAGCACTTGTTGAACCGATTGCCACCATATTTTTCATAAGGGTTGTGCCAAGCTCATGCGCAAGCTCCGTAAACGGAATGGAATACAGTGTTACATTCTCTTCATCGGCAATAACAGGGCTGAATTTGGAATCCGCCAGCACGATTCCTCCTTTTCTCAGTTCGCTGAAATTTACATCAATCGTTTCCTGGTCAAATGCAACCAAAATATCCAGATCGTCAGAAATGGAGCGCACCTGTTCCGTACTGACACGAATCTTATTGTTTGTATGCCCGCCTTTTATTCTTGATGAAAAATGCCTGTAGCCGTATAAATAATAGCCAAGCCGGTTTAATGCGATTGAAAACACTTCGCCAGTAGATTCAATCCCCTCTCCCTGCTGTCCTCCTACTTTCCAAGAAAGCTGTTTGACCATCCATATACACCCCTTCTATTTGGCTGAACAAAAATGTGATGATGCAGGAAACGATTATCCTATTAAACCACGCATCATATTTTAATTATTCTGATTTCTTAGAACGGAATTCTCCCGGCAAAATGATCATAAGCAATTCCTCTGGCTATTTCTTCCGGATACCGCTTGAAAATCTCATTTAAAAGATTGGAATACTGCTCATAGCCCCCAAGTCCTGGTACGGTTTCCGCTATTCCGTCAAAATCTGATCCGAGGCCAATATGCCGCTCTCCTCCAAGAGAGCAAAAATGTTCAAGGTGATTCAGGAGCATCTGGATACCCGGTTTTTTTGCACTGATAAACTCCGGAACAAACGTGATGCCAATCGGTGCATCCCTCTCAATCAAAGCTTTTACCTGATCATTCCTCAAGTTTCTTGGATGAGGACGCAATGCGTAGGCATTTGAGTGGGTTGCCGTTACATGGTCGGCCACTTCAATGGTCTCCCAGAAGCTTCTTTCTCCTAAATGAGATACATCGATCCAGCCGCTCACCTTATTAATCTCCTCTATAAGGCGCTTCCCGCTTTGACTGATGCCTGCATTTCTCGATTCTAAAGCCCCGTCCGCAAAATAGTTGGCAAAATTCCAGGTCAGATTAAAAATTCTTACTCCGTACTGATGCAGAACCTGAACCCGGTCAAGCTGATTTCCGATACAGTCGCATCCTTCGAGAGTCAGAATTAAACCGATCTGGCTGCTTTTTAACTGATCTGCCTCCCATTTACTCGTGACGAGCTGAAACTGGGAGTATGGCTTCAAAATCCGCTCATTCAGAATATGTATTTGCGCTAAGGCGGCATCAAATTGCTTCTCTGACGGCAGTTCAGGAGGAATAAAGATGGCCAGGCACTGTATTTTTGCATCGTGATCAGTCATTTTTTTTAAATTGGTATGCAGTGCTTTTCCATCCCACGGGTCTATGGATGGGTTAAGCCACAGTTTGAGAAGCATATCACAATGAGCATCAAATATTTTCATTCTGCTTTTCCCCCAGATTGTAAAATAAGAGGCTGCCGGTATTCAAGCATGTCCCTGTCCGTGCCGCATTAAATGAGCACACTGGGGGATCCTTGGCCGGTCAGCCTCTATCTTATAAATCAGCGAGGTTCTACGATTAGTTTGATCGCAGTCCGTTCTTCGCCATCAATCAGAATATCTGTGAAAGCTGGAATGCAAATTAAATCGACTCCGCTCGGGGCTACAAAACCTCTGGCAATTGCTACAGCTTTAACCGCCTGATTCAGCGCACCCGCTCCGATCGCTTGAATCTCTGCGCCTCCGCGTTCACGCAAAACTCCGGCAAGCGCTCCAGCTACAGAATTAGGATTTGACTTAGCTGAAACCTTTAATATCTCCATTACTGTTTTCCCCCTTATTCATTACCAAGGATCGTGAGTGATCATTGGAACAACCGTTGTTGGATATTGTTCAAAACGCATCCCCTTGACTTTGAACAAAATGGCTATTCATTCCATTACTACATATATTCACTAGCAGTAAGCGGTATTCCTGCCATTAAAGCCGTTTTTTCAAAAAATTCAATCAAAATAAGGGTGATCGTCATTAATCGCAATCCTTTTAATTGACTGGGCCTTTCCTGTCTTACTGTCTAGCTTCACGACCACTCCGCTCAGCTGGGTGCGTCCGCCTGCCACATCGAATCTCGCCGGCAGACTTGTCAAAAACCTTCTGATAACCGGCTCTTGCTCGACTCCAAGAATGCCGTCATACGGACCTGTCATTCCAACATCCGTAATATAGGCTGTCCCTTTTGCAAGCAATCGTTCATCAGCCGTCTGGACGTGTGTATGGGTCCCGACAACAGCTGAAACCCGTCCATCCAAATACCAGCCCATAGCCTGTTTTTCGCTTGTGGCTTCTGCATGAAAATCAACGAAGATGAAAGGTGTCCGCTTTCTTGCCTGATCGACGAGTTCGTCTGCTTTTCGAAACGGGCAGTCGATCGCCGGAAGAAAGGTACGGCCCTGCAAATTAATAACGGCTATTTCTTTATTACCCATTTTTTGAAAAAACATGCCATTTCCAGGAGTTCCTTCCGGATAATTAGCAGGCCGGATTAAATTAGGGGTCTGATCTATGTAATCTGTAATTTCACGTTTATCCCACGTATGGTTGCCCATTGTAACAACATGTGCCCCTGCTTCAATGAGCTCATGGAAATTTTTCTCTGTAAGCCCTTTTCCATGTGCTGCATTTTCTCCATTCACGATAACAGCATCCGGCTTATAATTTGATTTCAAACGCGGAAGGTATGTTTTCAGCATTTCTCTTCCCGGTGAACCTACTATATCTCCAATAAATAAAATATTCATATTCCATTCGATTCCTTTCCTGATTGGGTTTGTGACGAATTTATCTTTTTCGCTTCATTCGTCTTTCAGTGCAGCTATAAAATCATCTTCCTTAAGTCTGTTATCTTATCATTTCCATCAAAGAAACAAAAGTAACGTTGCAGGACAACGGAAAAGGAAAACTGAAAAGACGGAGGAAAAAAAATAAAGCGGCGCAATGCACCGCTTTATTTTGCCCATTTGGAACAGGCCACTATTTAGCGTATTCTACCGCTCTCGTTTCTCTAATAACCGTTACTTTGATGTGTCCCGGATAATCCAGTTCCTCTTCAATCCTTTTACGTATATCCCGCGCGAGCCTGTGTGCCTGCAGATCATCAATCGAATCCGGTTTGACCATGATTCTTACTTCACGGCCAGCCTGAATGGCGAAAGACTTCTCCACTCCCTCATAAGATTCGGAGATTTCTTCAAGCTTTTCAAGTCTGCGGATATAGTTTTCAAGGGTTTCGCTTCTGGCTCCTGGTCTGGCGGCGGATAGAGCATCAGCTGCCGCCACAATCACAGCAATAATGGAAGTTGGTTCCTGGTCGCCATGATGGGAGGCAATACTGTTGATCACAACAGGGTGTTCCTTGTATTTACCTGCAAGCTCCACACCGATTTCAACGTGGCTTCCTTCCACTTCATGGTCAATCGCCTTACCGATGTCATGGAGCAGTCCGGCGCGCTTTGCAAGCGTGACGTCTTCTCCCAGTTCAGCTGCCATAAGACCAGACAGATAGGCGACTTCCATTGAGTGCTTCAGCACATTTTGACCATAGCTTGTTCTGAATTTCAGACGGCCCAGAATTTTAATCAGGTCAGGATGCAGTCCATGTACCCCTACTTCAAAGGTTGTCTGCTCTCCAACTTCCCTGATATACTCATCAACCTCGCGTCGTGATTTCTCAACCATCTCTTCGATCCTCGCAGGATGAATACGGCCGTCCTGAACGAGCTTGTCCAGAGCAATTCTGGCTGTTTCTCTTCGAATCGGATCAAAGCCGGAAAGGATAACAGCTTCAGGAGTATCATCAATAATTAAATCGATTCCTGTCAGTGTTTCAAGCGTACGGATATTCCGGCCTTCCCGTCCGATGATGCGGCCTTTCATTTCATCATTTGGAAGGTTCACTACAGATACCGTGGTTTCTGCTACGTGATCAGCCGCACATCTCTGCAGAGCTAGAGAAAGAATCTCTTTCGCCCGTTTGTCCGCCTCTTCCTTCGCACGCGTCTCGCTCTCCTTAATCATGACAGCGAGATCATGGGAAAGCTCGTTTTCTACCTTGTCAAGAATGATTTGTCTGGCAGAATCTCTTGTCAAGCCTGAGACTCGCTCAAGCTCCAGCTGCTGCCTGCGAACCATCTCATCCACTTTGCTTTCCGTCTCTTCAATATGTTGTTGTCTTTCAGTCAAAGAGGCTTCTTTACGGTCAAGAATGCTTTCTCTCTTATCAAGAGAATCATCTTTCCTGTCCAGATTTTCCTCTTTTTGCAATAACCGGTTTTCTTGTTTTTGTAGCTCGTTTCGACGATCACGAATTTCTTGTTCGGCATCCGTTCGAAGCTTGTGAATTTCATCTTTTGCTTCAAGCATCGCTTCTTTCTTAGCTGCTTCAGCTTCGCGTTTTCCATCTTCAAGAATCTGCTCGGCGGCACTTTTTGCCCCGGCAATTTTCGCTTCGGCAATCGATTTGCGAACAAAATAGCCAACAACTACACCTACGATTAGGCCAAGCAAAATGGAGATGATTAGTGTTGCGTCCATTATCTCACCTCCTCTTGCTATGAACATTTCTTGCTAGAATAATGTGTCGGCACGTACATTGTTTAAATCAGCTCTCAATATACTGCACATGTTTCTTTTAGGATGATTTTAGTTAGCAGCTAAAGACAAGCCGAATGGTTGCTTTAGCCAAAACCATCAGGTTCTTTGTAAAAAAATACTAAAAATAAAACAAAATACACAATTTCATTGTATAGTTGTAAAAAATACTTGTCAAGCCAGTCATACTGCCCTTTTTCCGGGCATTCAGGCCAATTATCTATTTTCCGTCTGAATAATGTCTTTAAACAGCAAGAAAGAGGGAGTTTATCCCTCTTTCTTCAACAATCTATAGAATAGTTTAATCCTCGAGCTCAAAAAGTTCCTCTTCCTCTTCAGCAGGAGCCTCAACATCCGCGTCAAGGTTATAATGGTCTCTTATTTGCTTGTGAATGACAGATGCGACATTAGGGTTTTCTTTCAAAAACTGCTTCGCATTCTCACGGCCCTGGCCAAGGCGTTCTTCGTTATAGGAATACCAGGATCCGCTCTTTTGGACGATATCAAGATCGGTTCCCATATCGATAATTTCCCCTTCTCTTGAAATCCCCTGCCCGTACATGATATCAACTTCAGCCGTTCTGAATGGAGGAGCCACTTTATTTTTGACTACTTTAATTTTTGTTTTATTCCCCATAACATCATTGCCCTGCTTTAGCTGCTCCGCACGGCGCACCTCAAGGCGGACAGATGAATAGAATTTCAGCGCGCGTCCGCCGGGAGTTGTTTCAGGATTTCCAAACATAACCCCGACTTTTTCACGGATTTGGTTAATGAAAATCGCAATTGTTTTGGATTTGCTGATAGCCCCTGAAAGTTTTCTCAGCGCCTGTGACATAAGACGGGCCTGCAGTCCTACGTGGGAATCTCCCATCTCTCCCTCGATCTCTGCTTTCGGAACAAGAGCTGCAACCGAGTCAATAACAAGAATGTCTACGGCTCCGCTTCTTACAAGAGCCTCGGCAATTTCTAAAGCCTGCTCTCCTGTATCAGGCTGTGACAGCAGAAGCTCATCGATATTTACGCCAAGATTCTGCGCGTAAACCGGATCAAGCGCATGCTCTGCATCAATAAATGCTGCTTGTCCTCCCTGACGCTGCACTTCAGCGATCGCATGCAGCGCAACCGTCGTTTTACCTGAGCTTTCAGGTCCATATGTTTCTATAATTCGTCCGCGGGGATATCCGCCTATTCCCAGTGCAACATCCAGTGCAAGCGATCCGCTTGGAACCGTTGAAACTTTACGGTCTGTCTGCTCCCCGAGTTTCATAATGGATCCTTTGCCGAACTGCTTTTCTATCTGCTTAAGCGCCATATCAAGGGCGGCCTGACGATCATTCATGTATTGTTCCTCCTCTAATCTTTAACCTACTAATAGTATATCGCTTGTTGGGGCATTTGCCAAGAAAAAAGTCGAACATCCATTCGATTATTTTTCGGTTCTTGTACCTGAATTCTTGATTTTTGCCTTAAGAAAAAATTGGTTTTCCACTTATCAATTTACCTAAAATAAATGATTTGAAACCGGCCGCTGCGGTCAAGACTTGGAGAACCTCCATAATCAGCAGGTGTTTACAATTTGAACCTAAAAAAAACACACAGCTTAAATTGCTGTATGTTTTTCCAGGTGCTTCATAAGGAATCTGCATCCGTACTTAACGGATCTTTTTCTGATTCCGTCTCTGCTGCCGGCCAGATTCAGTTTATGGACCTCTGTTTCATTCTTAGACGATATACCGATAAAGACCGTGCCTACAGGCTGCCCTTCCATAGGCTCCGGGCCGGCTACTCCTGTAAAGCTGATGCCGATGTCACTGCCTGCGAGATGGCGGATATTTTCAGCCATTTCTCTGGCACACTGTTCACTGACAGCTCCATGATTCCGGAGCGTTTCCTGTTTAACCTTCAGAAGATTCTCTTTCACAGCGTTCGTATAGCAGACGATTCCGCCCATCAGCACACTCGATGTCCCTTTGACCGTCGTCAGCTGCTCAGAGAACAGTCCTCCTGTCAGACTTTCAGCAGAAGCAATCGTGGTCTTCCTCTCAATCAGAGCATCCGTCACTTCCTGAAGAAGACTTGTGCTGTCGTAGCCATAAAAGTAATCCCCCACACGGGCATTGATTTTTTGTTCCATTTCATTAAGAAGCTGTGTCGCCGAAGTCGCTTCCCGATGTTTTGCCGTCAGTCTGAGCGTTACTTCCCCGTCGCCTGCCAATGGAGCAATCGTAGGGTTCGTCTGGCTGTCAATCAAATCCTCCAGCTCGGATTCAAGCTGTGATTCTCCGATTCCAAAATAGCGGAGTACCCGGGACATGATTTTCTCCTGAACACCAAGCCGTTCAAGCAGATAAGGGCGTGCATAATTCAAAAACATCGGGCGCATTTCAGAAGGCGGACCGGGCATAAGCAAATAGATAATCCCATCTGATTCCAATGCCATTCCAGGCGCCATACCCGTGTCATTTTTCAAAATATGGGCCCCTTCCAGAACAAGTGCCTGCTTCCGGTTATTTTCCGTCATGGTACGTTTTACCTTCACAAAATACTCTTCAATTGAAGCCATTGCTTCAGCATCCATGACAAGATTTACATTTAAATGGCCGGCGATTGCTTCTTTTGTAAGGTCGTCCTTTGTAGGACCGAGTCCACCCGTAAAAATAATGATGTTTGAACGGGACTGAGCTGTCTTGACCGCCTCTGTCAGTCTTCCGGCATTGTCTCCCGTTACGGTGTGATAAAACGTGTTAAAGCCCATTTCAGCGAGTTCCCGTGAAATGAATTGGGCATTTGAATTCACGATCTGACCGAGCAGCAATTCAGACCCAACCGCGATAATTTCAGTTTTAGTATTCATGTCAGGCTCCTTTTCTGGTTATTTAGAGTTCTTGAAAGCAGCTTTATTCTTGGCGAAATAATCCCAGCCTGAGTACACCGTAAAGAAAACAGCAATCCACAGCGCAATTTGCGCGAACGGGATATGAAGAGGTTCAAAAGGAAAATTATTCAGCAGCAGGACGGAAATGGCGATAATTTGCGTCCACGTTTTGATTTTTCCCAGCATATTAGCCGCAACAACTTCGCCTTCGTTCGCCAAAATCAGACGCAGGCCGGTAACGGCAAATTCCCGGCTGATGATGACAATAACCATCCATGCAGGCGCCGCCTGCATTTGAACAAGCACAATGAGAGCTGCAGAAACAAGCAGCTTATCCGCCAGCGGATCTAGAAACTTCCCAAGATTCGTGACAAGATTGTATTTTCTTGCAAAGTAACCGTCGATCCAATCTGTAACGGATGCGACAATAAACAGCAGAGCACCGGCAAACTGGGCAGCCGGCATTTCCGTACCAAGCAGATTAACCGTCCCCCAGTCAAATGGTCCGAGCATGATGATCATAAATACCGGGATGAGAAATATTCTTGATACCGTAATTTTATTTGGCAAATTCATTCTTGACGACTCCTTCTTTCGCGTCTGTCTATTTAGACCCGCTGTGTTCTATTTAATGAAAATGGCAAGAAAAGCCATCATGAAGATGGCTTTTCAGCTTTTGTATACGTAATGGTGAGAGACTGCACGGTATTCCTGGAAGGATCGATCACATATTTAATGACTTCACCGTTCACTTTAATTTCTGTATTCGGAGCACTTCCAATACGGATTTTCACTTCATTTTCACTGCTCATATCAATTTTTTGGGTTTTTCCTTTGTTCAGCATGCCGGAGAAAAATGATTTTCCTTTGCTGTTTTTCACACTAACCCAGGCAGAACCCTTGGCTGTGATTTCCACTTCGAGTTTCTCTGCACCTGTAACAGCGTACTCGGAAGAATCCTTCCCGGTTTCTTTGCCCGCAATGGCCTGCTTTGGAGCCTGAGGCTCTTCTTTTGCCGGCTCCTGTTCAGGCTGGGCCTCCGGCTGAGGCTCGTCTGCTTTTTGCCCGCTGTCTTTGTCTTTGAGTGAGTCATCGATCTTCACTTCTGAACCGATCGATTCCGTTTCAGGAACTGTTTTTTGCGGGGGATCCTCTGCTGCACCTTTTTGGGAAACCATATAAATGACCGCGGCTGCAATGACAATCAGAATGATGATAATAATCGTCGGCAAAAGGGCGATCGCTTTCGACGCGCTTTCAGGAAGCTCCCGCTGTGTCTGCACCCTGGACAGCTGTCCGGGCAATTCATCCTGGCCGCTGTCGGGAACGTCTTTTCTATACTCTTCAAAAAGCTGATCCGGATTCAATCCTACGGCCTCTGCGTACTGCTTAATAAATGCCCGAACGTAAAACTTCCCCGGCATGATTTTATAATTGCCTTCTTCGATTCCTATCAGATACCTTTTTTGGATTTTTGTCATTGTCTGCAAATCATCCAATGTTATCTGCTTTTCTTCCCTCGCTTGCTTAAGGCGATTTCCTAATTCGCTCAACCATAACACCTTCCATAATTAAAAATCAAATCCAGAAAAAGCAGACTGATCGAGCATTTGCGGCTCTTCAGCATCTTCATATGTGATTTCTTCATCCGGGTCATTCCGGAGCTCAATGATGTAATCAAAGTCCTCCAGCGTATACTCTGTATTCTGGACAAACACATCCGGATGCTCCACAATCTTTGTAGCGGACAGGCGCATAATCTCCCGGACCAGCTGCAGATGCCGTTCTGTTCCTCTTCTCGTTGAAACAATCCCATCAATAATAAATAAATTATCAGCGTCGTACTCATCTGCTATGAGCTGGCTGCGAAGCGTTTGCTTAAGCAGAGTAGAAGAGACAAAAAGCCATCTCTTATTGGCACAGACACTTGAAGCCACAATTGATTCTGTCTTCCCCACTCTGGGCATTCCCCGGATTCCGATTAGTTTGTGCCCATCCTGTTTCATCAGCTCTGCGAGGAAATCAACAAGCAAACCGAGTTCATTGCGGACAAAGCGGAATGTTTTTTTATCATCTGCGTCGCGCTGTATATACCGTCCGTGTCTGACTGCAAGACGGTCCCGCAGCTTAGGCTTCCGTAACTTTGTCACGGTAATCGTGTCCATTGTATGTAAGATTGATTCAAGACGCTTAATCTGGTCATTATGTTCACATTTAAGCAGGAGTCCTCTTCGAGAGTCATCCACACCGTTGATTGTCACAATGTTAATAGACAGCATACCCAGAAGGGAAGAAACATCCCCAAGCAAACCAGGCCGATTTTTCTGAATTTCGTACTCCAAGTACCATTCTTCCTTTTGCAAGAAGAATCCCCCTTTCAACTTGAGGCGAACTGTACCTATAAAACTATAATAAAGCATTTTCCCCCAATAAGAAAGAAGAATTGCCTAAACCTCTTAATGCAGGAAGATGCTGGTCCCCATCCGGAAAAAAATGGCTGATACAGGTTCCGGATCAGCCGGGTAAACGGAATGAAAAAAGAGAGGCTTAAGCCTCCCTCATTTTAATGAGTTCCTTCTGTTCCGTTGTTTGAAACAAGCTTTACCATCATATTCGCAATGGCATGCTGCTCTTCTTCACTTGCAACGCTCCATAAATCAGCAAGAACTTTTTCCTGATCATTTTTGGAGTCTACTTGGTTTGCTAGGTATCCGCCGATTTCATAAGCAAGACCTGAGACTGTTTCACGGCTCATTCCGCTGTTTTCAGCGTGGTGAAGACGATCTCCAAGGAAGTTTTTCCAGGAATCCCAATTATTCAATACAGACATTGTTCATTCCTCCATTCCAAAAAATTGATTACAGAGTTAGTTTTGCTGATTCACTCATTTTTATTCACGTTATTTCATTAATCCCATCCGCCATTCACAGAAAGAATATGGCCGGTTATGTAAGAGGATTTTTCAGACGCCAAAAAGGCTGCAGCTTCTGCAATTTCCTCAGGCTGTCCGAGACGCCCGGCAGGAATTTCTTCTGCAAGCTGATTCAGATCTTCCTCCTCAAAACGGTTCAGCATATTCGTCATTACCGCTCCCGGTGATACGGCATTCACGCGTACTCCGCTTGGAGCAAGCTCTTTTGCCAGTGCCTTCACAAATGTATTCTGCCCGCCCTTTACCATTGAATAAAGGACTTCGCATGACGCTCCTTTTTCTCCCCAAATTGATGTAACGACTATAATAGAGCCCTTCTTCTGAGTAACCATGGCCGGCACCAGACCTTTGGAAAGAAGGAAAGGACTTGTGACATGTAGCTGGATCTGCCGCCGGACCTCCTCATCTGTCAAATCGGTTATCAGTCCGTACGGTGCTGTCCCGCTTGATAAGATCAGGAGCCCGGGGGGAACAAGCAATTGCCCAAGCAGTGCAGCGGGACCGTCCGGCACGGATAAATCCGCCTGAACAGCGCAGCAGGTAACCCCCTTCTGTTCGAGCTCTTGTTTCAGCTCCGCCGCTTTTCCCTCATTACTGTGATAATGAAGATACAGGTTCCATCCCTCTTCAGCGAGCTTTGCAGCGATAGCGGATCCAATTCCTCCGCTTGCCCCGGTAATCAGTGCGTATTTCATTCATTTCCTCTCCTGACGCAATTATGCCGGCTGCTGACAGCCGGCATAAACGTTATTTACTTTGCTTTTTAGGGACTACCGCGAATACAGTCATCTGATTTTCATCCGCCAGGGATTGCAGGAGCGAATCTGCGTCTTCTTTGCTGATCTGTTCCAGCACGGGCACCACATCAAACAAATTCATGTCATTAAACGCATAGCGCGTAAATTGATTGGCGATGTATTCTGGAGAGTTTACAGATCTTAAAAAAGCCCCTATACGCTTCTTGACAGCTGTTTTTAGGCGGGCTTCATCCACGCCTTCTTCTCTGGCTGAGAATAAAATGTCCTTTATCTGTTTGGCAAGTTCCTCAGGCTGATCCGTGTCTCCCCCGATCATCGCAAAGCCAAAGCTTTCTTCTTCTGTATAATCATAGCTGAACGTATCATCAATCAGCCCATTGCTGTACATGCTCTGAAAATGACCGGAGCTTTTACCGAACAGCACATCCAGGATCAGATTTGCCGTAAGTTCTTTTTTAAGCAGATCTTCTCCGGACAAGCCGGTTTGATTTGCTTTAATCCCGACCAGGCATTTAGAAGACTGCACATTCATCGGCAGCTTTTCGCTCTTTTTATACACTTCAGCCTTTTCGGCAAGTTCCGGACGCTGAATCGTCTCCGGTGCTTCAAATGTTTTCTTTTGCTGATTTTCGCGCACCTGCTTTAAAATCTTTTCAGGGTCAACAGGGCCTGTAATGAAAAGCAGCATATTGCTCGGATGGTAAAAGGTGTGATAGCACTCGTAAAGCAAATCCTTCGTAATGTGGGAAATCGACTCGACTGTTCCGGCTATATCAATTTTCACAGGGTGTTTCTCATACATATTTTCGATAAGCCCGAAATAAAGCCGCCAGTCCGGGTTATCGTCGTACATGTTGATTTCCTGGCCGATAATTCCTTTTTCCTTTTCCACTGACTGATCAGTAAAGTAAGGTTCCTGTACAAAATCAATCAGTGTTTCCAAGTTTTTATCAGCATCGGATGTACTGGAAAACAAATAAGCGGTCCGCGTAAAGGAAGTGAAAGCATTGGATGAAGCGCCTTGTTTGCTGAACTGCTGAAACACATCGCCATCCTTCTTTTCAAAAAGCTTATGCTCTAGGAAGTGAGCAATTCCATCGGGAACTTTCTTCATCTCGTTCTGCCCCAGCGGTACAAATTCATTATCAATTGACCCGTAGCGGGTTGTAAATGTGGCATAGGTTTTGTTGAAGCCTTTTTTCGGCAGCACATACACATTTAATCCATTGTCCATTTTTTCATGGTAAAGTTCTTCTTGAAGCTGTTCAAATTTAATTGGCTCCGCCATCGGTCTCAAGCCCCCGTTCCTTTAAGAAAATAAATCGTGTCGAGTTCAATTTTGTCAGCCGCTGCCACAACCTCTTCCTTCGTCACCTGACTGATTCCATCTAATAGTTCATCAAAGGTTCTCTCTGTGTCCGCTGCAGCATTCTGATAAAGAATTTCGCTCAAGCCGTAGCTCGTATCAATCGTTTCAAGCAGCTGATTCCGGATGACGCCTTTTGTCTGGGTCAGGTCATCCTCTGTAAAGTCTCCTTTTTTCATCGCTTCCATCTGTTCTTTAATAATGGTGACAGCCTGGTCATAGTTGCCGACTTCGATTCCAGACATGACCATCAGCAGTCCTTTATGGGATTCAACTCGTGATGCGGCATAATAAGCGAGACTTGCTTTTTCGCGGACGTTGATGAAGAGCTTTGAGTGGGAAAATCCGCCGAAAATACCGTTGAACACTTGAAGGGCGTAATATTCAGGGTCTTTATAAAGACAGTTGGTTCTGTAGCCGATGTTCAGTTTCCCCTGCTTTACGTCTTCTTCCTCAATTACTTCTTTTTCTTTTACTTCTTGTTTTAGTGCTTTTTCGGTTTCAGGATAAGCATGGGCGTTGGCCGGGAAGTCAAAATAGGACTCAATCATCTTCTCTGCCGCGGACTCATCAAAATCTCCAATAAGATAAAAATCAAGTTTATCTTCTTTTAAGACCTTTTGATAATAATCATATAGGGATTCAGCCGTCAGGTCATCCACCTGATCCATCTCTCCGTTTACATGGAGGGCATACGGTTCTTCTTTGCACATTTCCTGGACAAGCCTCAAGTTGGAATACCGCATTTTATCATCATAAGCAGCCTGGATTCTTTGTTTCAGCGTCCGTTTTTCTTCTTTTACCATTCCCTCGTCAAATCCGTTCCCTCTAAGAAGCGGCCGCAGCAAAATATCCGACAGCAGCTTAACCGCATCTTCAAGCAAAGGAGTCTTCTCCGACAAAAATTTTTCATTGGCCACTTCCATCCTGAAGGTAATGATGTGGTTTTCCCCTTTTTTGGATAAATCGGCAAAAAGGGAAGCTCCATACAGTGCGTCAAGATGATTTCTTAATTCCCCTGTTGATGGGAACCTCTCGGTGGCCCTTTGCAGCAGGTGCGGCAAAATGGCCCGTTTCGTCACAAACTCTTTTTCCAGAGGGGCCATCATCTTTAAAACAAGTGTATTCGTCTTGTATTTATCTGTTTTAACTGTATGAACGGTCATCCCGTTCAGTTTTGTTTGCTTTTCTTTAAAAAAAGACATGCCTTCACTCCTCTAACTTAAGGATTATCCTTTGTAGTTTAGCCTTTTTTGTTTTAAATGAGTCTAATCGTACCAGTAATTATACCAATTGGAGGAACATTTAGGAAATGAGGAGATCGGGTGCTCTGTATTTTGGGGGATTATACATCCCTATTAGAAAGGGCTCATTCTTATTCCGGCTTTTGCCGAATGCAAATCGCCCGTTCAGTCCTTCTGAAGCAGGAGACCGTCTAACGATTCCAAATTTAAACTGGTTCGATTAATCGAATTTGGCGCGGGCGTAACCGTATTTGTGAAATCAGGATGCCTTTAGTAAAAGCTCTGTTAGTCCCACCTGTCCCGCCGCTCCTTCCGCTCCAATCAACAGGGGTTAAAATCAACAACATGCTTTAACATAGCCAAATAAAAAAACAGGGAAACGTCTTAGAACGTCACCCTGTTTTATATAAATGAGACTGTTCACAGTCCCCATCCGTTCATTTACTCTTGATTCCGTTTGCCCATAAATGGCCACCAGTTCGCTTTGTCGAACGTTCTCACCATAACCGGAACAAAGATCGGCAAAATGACAAACGCGTATAATATGAGTCCCGTCAATACGAGCGTTGCAATTTGAAGGAGGGACAGCACGCCGGATGGAAGCATGGCAGCAAAGGTTCCGGCAAGAATCACCGCAGCGGATATAATGACGGTTCCCATGTTTTTCATCGCCGTAATCATGGCGGACTTTACGTCAAGATCTTTATACTCGTTAAACCGGTCCATCAGGAATATGGAATAATCGATTCCCAATGCCATTAAAATGACAAATCCGAAGAAAGGGACAGCCCAGTTGATTCCGTCATATCCTAAGAGATCCACAAATATCCACTCGGAAATTGCACTCGCAGAGTAATACGTGATCAAAAGCGACCCTACAAGATAGATCGGCATGACAAACGATCTTAACAGAATCGCGAGGATGATCAAAATCGCAGAGATCATGAACAACACAGTACGGTTGTAATCAGCGTCCGAAATCTGCTTTAAATCCGCATAAGTGCTTGTTACACCTGATACACCCACTGTCGCATTTTCAAGCGACGTTCCTTTGACTGCTCTTTTTACTGTGTCTTCCACTTCATTCATTTTCGAGAGCGCTTCATTGGAATACGGATTCACTTTCAAAACCACATCCATGGTTGTGAGGGTTTTATCTTCTGACATGTATTCATTAAAAACTTGCTGAAACTCATCGTTCTTTAAAACCTCATCCGGCAAGTAGAACCCGTCTGCACCGGAGCGGCTGAGACCTTCCAGATACGATTCAGCTTCGTTCAGGCCGCCGGAGACTTGCGTCAGCCCGTTGACACTGTCATCAAGCCCTTTTGTGAGTGAACCGAGCTGCGATGAGAATGGATTCAGCCCATTTTTCAACTCTGACTGCCCATCCGCAAGCATGCCTGCTCCCTCTGAAAGTTTAGGAAGCTGGCGAATGACTTGATTTTGACCATTTGAGGCAGCCGCCAGTCCATCAGAAAGCTGGCCTAATCCATCAGAAAGCTGGCCAAGTCCATTTTGGAACTGTTTCTGCCCGTTATTTACTGCAGACAGCCCGTCATTCGCCTTTTTAATCTGCGGCAGAGCTGCTTGCAATCCCGCTGCCAGCTTTTCCGAAGCCCCGGATAGCTCAGAAAGTCCCTTTTCAAGTCCTAAAATGCTTCCGTAAACGACTTGATAATCCGGATCATTTTGAATATTTGGATAGGCGGGGTTGGCTGCGAGTCTATTCAGCGGATCTTTTAGTCCGGCTATGGCAGCCTGAGAACCTTTTACTCCTTTATCGACCGCTGTTAAACCTTTCGAAAGCTCGCCAAGCTGTTTTTCAGCTTCTTTATATCCCGAGAGTACTGCGCCGCTTCCAGCAATCAGCTGATCGACATTCTTTTTAGCCGAATCTACTTGTTTTTTGATTTCCAGGGAACCGGATGAACCTTGATTCATCCCTTTTTCTATTTGTTTCAAGGCTTTTTCTACTTCGCCGACCCCATTTTTAAGGTCGTTTGAACCTTTTATAAGCTGGTCAATCCCGGACGTTGCCTCCTTCAGCTTCGGTTCTGATCCTGCAAGCTGTTCGGAAGCCTGATTCAGGCCTTCCCCGATTTTTTTAATTCCGTCATTTCCTTTTTCGATTCCATTGCCAAGTTCTTCTGCCTGACTGGCCACTTCCAGATCCTTTATTTGATCTCCAAGAGGGCGGGTTGCACTTCTTACTTTATCCACATCGTCAATCTGATCCAGGTCCCCGCTTATTTTTTCAATCGTCGCGAGTGTTTCCTTCCTGTTGAGCGGCTGATCATCTTTGATCACAATCGTGGCAGGAAGGGATTCACCTGGGCCAAAACTATCGGAAATAATGTTAAATGCCTTGACAGACTCGTATTGATCTCCAATTTCATCGAGTGAATTGAAAGATAAGCTTCCATTATATTGAAGAAGTGCCGGTGCTATAATGGCAGCGATAATCAGCAGAGCAATAACTGGCCTTTTAAATGAAAATTTTCCGGCCCATTCCCATGAACGGCTTTCAGAATGTTTAATATTGCCTTTTAACGGCCAGAATAGATTGTTTCCGAGCACCATCATAAAAAATGGAACGATTGTTATGAGGGCAATAATAAGGAACGCAATCCCAACCGCAACTGCAACCGCAGACTGATAAAGTTTAAATTCTGCAAAGGCAATAGAGGCAAATCCCGCAAAAACAGCAAGACCGCTGAAAATAACGGTTCTGCCTGCCGTTTTAAAGGTTTTGATAATGGCTTCCGTTTTATCTTCCCCGTGTCCAAGCTCTTCTTTGAACCGGCTCAAAAGCAGAATGCAATAATCTGTCCCGATTCCGAACATTACCGCGACCATAAAGATCTGCGTGAAAGTAGAAAGAGGAAAATTAAAATACTCCACAAAATACGACACAGCTGCCTGACTGACCATATAGGCAACTCCGACGGTTATCAGGGGAATAATCGGCGCCACCAGGGATCGGAATACAAGAATCAGGACAACAAGAATAAACGCAACCGTAATATATTCCGTCTTCTTAAGCCCTTCCTGCGAACTGTCTACGACATCTTTATCTATCAGCTCGCTCCCAGTCATATAAGAATCCACTTTGTAGCGGCTAATTTGCTTTTTAATTCTTTCCGCAACATCCGCAACCGGCTTTTTGCTGTCTTCCAACGAGACGGCTGCAAGGATGGTTTTCCCGTCTGATGACACCATCTGCTTTTCAAGCTCTTTGTTATCAAAATGAGTGGTAATCGACTGGATGCCGAGTTCCTTCTTATTTTGTTTAAGATCTTCTACGGCTTTTTTCATTTCGTTTTTTGCCGTCTCGCTCAGCTTTTTATCATCATGGAAAACAAGTGCCAGAGCAGCCCCGCTATTTGAAGACTGCTCTTCAAGCAAATCTCCTGCTACAGAGGAAGAGTAGCCATCCGGAACTGAAATTTGCCCTTTTTCTGCCACAAGGTCTCCCATGTTTGGTGCTGTTGCCATAAGAACGCCTGCAGCCGCAACCCATAATGCCAGCAATACCCATCTTAACTTAATTATCCCTCTCATCATCGCTCATTTCCCCGCTCTTTCATCGCCATGCTGGCTGAGATTTTTTCAAACACGGTCAAAAAGGTATCAATTTCCTCTTCAGAAAGCTCGGTTAAATAACTTGAAACGAATTTTTGGATTTGCTGCTCTCCTTTTTCGTATACACCGCGTCCTTTGGCCGTGCTTTCAAGAAAAACATTTCGGCGGTCTTTTTCATCCCGCATCCGTTCTACAAAGCCTTTCTGAACAAGCCTCTCTATCATGGCTGAGATAGCGCTCTTATTGACTCCGCACATCTCTGCAAGCATCGTGGCCTGACAGTTCGGAAACATGGTGATGTAGCGGAGAATTTGGTACTGCTCAATTGTTATGTCTTCTAGCACCTTTTCTGTCACGATCGCTGTGACTCTTTTTGCTGCAAAGAAATAAACCTCTTCATACCTATGTATGAAAGCTTTAACTTTATCACCATCCATAATAGTTCACCTCATTAACCATTCACTACATAAACTATTAAACCGGTTGACAGACTATTCTGTCAAGGCTTTATATGCCTTATAAAAAAGAAGAGGCTGGGCAAGAGGTTTCAGGCTAATAAAAGAACTCTGTTAAACTTGGCTGTTGATTTTCGTTGCAGGCGCTCGCTTATCCTTGGGCGGGCGGTGAGCCTCCCTCCTGGCTTCGCCACTGCGGGGTCTCACCTGTCCCGCTGCTATCAGCTCGGAGGCTCGCGCCTTCCACTTCAATCAACTGGGTTTAAAAAATCAACAATACGCTTTAATATAGCGAATAAAAAAACCGAACTATTATTTGAAACTCTGGTTTAGAGCTTCACAATAGTTCGGTTTTGTTGTTTTTTATGCTTTTTTCAAAAAAAATATTCGGCCTAAGGACAACAATTTTGTTTAGTTATGTTCCATCCTCTACGTTGCTTTCAGCTTGGATGGCTGTCCGCTTTTTTCCTGGGGTCTGATAAAAAACATGCCAATCAGCATGGCGGTAAAACTGAATCCGATCGATACGTAATAAATCCAATGTTCCGATCTTGGCATAATGGCCGCATAGAGAGGAGGTCCGGCAGCGACACCGATAAACCGCATAGAGCTGTAAAATGACGTGATCGTTCCCCTGTGCTCCTTTTCAATCCCCTCTGTAATGAGTGCATCGAGTGACGGGAGCGCCACTCCGATTCCAATTCCGCTGAGCACGAGAAATACAATCAGAAACGCAAACGAATGCTGCAAACGGATTGCTACAAAAGAAACAGCAAGAAGCGCCATTCCCATCACGATCAGCACCTTCATTAAATGCTTCTTACTGCCTATCACCTTTCCTGCGATAAAGGAACTAACGGATAAAGCAAGCAGCGGAATTGCGAGCATAAACCCTTTTGCCACTCCGTCGATTCCATACTTTTTCTCTAGCGTATCGGACAAATAAAAAAGAATTCCAAATAAAACAAGCATGATAATTCCGCCAATGGCAAAGATGGCATACAGCCACCTGCCGCTTTTCTTAAAAATGTCCTTCACGCATTTTAAAAACTCTTTCAAGGACTGTGCTTCCTTTTCTTTTTTTGGTACTTTCACCATAAAAAATACGAGAAGAACTCCGATGATACTGAAAAACGGAATAAACCAAAACGGCAAATACCAGACAAAGCTTGCTAAAAATGCCCCGATAATCGGACTCAGCACTTTACCGGCTGTATTGGCTGTTTCAATTAAGCCAAGTCCAGAGCTGATTTTTTCATCATCATCAAATAGATCACCAATCAGAGGTATGACAACAGGTGCCGCACCCGCAGAACCTATCCCCTGAAGAATCCTCCCTGCAAGAATCCACAAGAATGGATTCCCCGAATTGGTGGAAGCCCAGGCCGACAGGGCTCCTCCCGCACCGGCAATGATCAGGCAGGGAACCATAACTGTTTTTCTTCCAATCCGGTCTGACAAGTACCCGGCAAGCGGAATCAAAAGAATGGCGACAATCGAATAAACCGTAATAATCAATGAAACCTGGAAAGAGGTGATTCCCAGCTCTTTTTCTATAGCTGGAAGAACGGGGATCAGCATAGAATTACCGAGCGTCATAACGAGCGGCACTGAGGACAGTGCCAATAAATTCAGCTTATTTGAATCTGCCATTTCATTCACCCAACTCATTTAGTCGATATGAACATTGTGCCGAATGTGCAGATCTTTTATTCAGCATTAATCGATCAGAAACGGAAAGGCTGGTGTGGTAATTTACTCCTTGTCCATTTATATACCAGATCGCCAGGGGATTTGTTTACCTTATTCCTGCAGAGATTTAATTAAACTTAACTGGTGATTTCCGTGCAGCGCCAGCAAACTTTGGCGGGCGGTGAACCTGCCTCTTTGCGCCTGCCGGGAGGAATCTCGCAATCACCGAGTGCCGGAGCCAAACAAAAAAAGCTGCAAGAAGCAGCTTTTATCTTTTGCCTTTAATATAAGGTGTTCCCAAAGCCTTCGGCGCATCTGCCCGTCCGATGAAACCTGTCAATGCAAGGATCGTCAGCACGTACGGTGTGATAAGCAGGTACACTTCCGGGATATCTTTCAAAAACGGGATGGATCCGCCAACAATACTGATCCCCTGTGCCAATCCAAAGAATAGGGCAGCCCCCATCGCGCCAAGCGGATGCCATTTTCCGAAGATCATGGCTGCCAGAGCCATAAACCCCTGTCCGCTGATGGTAGCATGGCTGAAATCCCTTGAAATAATGGTGGCATAGATGGATCCGCCGATCCCCGCAAGGGCACCTGACAATATGACACCGATGTATCTCATTTTGGTCACATTGATTCCCATCGTATCTGCTGCCATCGGATGCTCACCGACCGCTCTCAGCCTTAAGCCGAATGGCGTTTTGTAAATCACATACCAAACGAGGACAGAGAGCAGGATCGCAATGTAGGACGTGATATAGCCGTTGCTGAAAAACAGCGGTCCGATCACCGGAATCTTACTTAAAAGCGGAATGTCAATAATATCGAAACTTTCCTGAATGCGGTCTGTTTGTCCCTTATCGTAAATGTTTTTTACGAGAAACAGGGTTAAGCCTAAAGCGAGAAAGTTAATGGCTACCCCGCTGACTACCTGATCTGCACGAAACGTAATCGTTGCAACGGCATGCAGCACAGAAAACAGGGCGCTCGCAATCATCGCAGCGAGCAGGGAAAGCCATGGAGTCAGGGTGCCGAAGGTTTCAGCAAAGGATAGATTAAAAACAATCCCGGTAAATGCCCCAACGACCATCAGCCCTTCAAGACCAATATTTACAACACCTGATTTTTCACTGAATACCCCGCCTAAAGCGGTCAGAATAAGAGGAGCCGCTACAAATAGAGCGGTAGGTATAATAATCTGCAGTGCCTGAAGTAAGCTCATTTATTTCTCCCCCTTTTTGAACCTAAGCAAAAACCAGCGGATAAAGTAACTGGATGCAACAAAGAATATGATTAGAGCAATGACGATTTCAACCAGCTCGTTTGGAACATTTGCTTCAAGAGGCATATTCAGCGCCCCGACCTTTAACCCCCCGAAGAGGAACGCGGCAAATATAACGCCAATTGCTGTATTTCCGCCAAGAAGAGCGACTGCGATTCCATCAAACCCGATTCCGGTGAATCCGGCTTTAACGGATGCATATTGGAAAGTTCCCAGTCCTTCCATCGAACCGGCGATTCCAGCGAAAGCTCCTGAAATGACCATCGAAAGGATAATATTGCGGTTCACGTTCATCCCTGCATAATGAGCAGCATCCTGATTGAATCCAACGGCACGGAGCTCATACCCTTTAGTCGTGCGCTCAAGCAAAAACCACATAATAAATGCAGCAATCAAGGCAATAAGAATTCCGTAATGCATTCTCGAATAGTTCGTGATCGCTTCAAACGTGTCAGAGCGCAGACTCGCAGTAGCCGCAATTTCTTTCGTTGTATCGCTTCCTTTTGTTAAGACCGATTGAATAATTGCATTTGTTGCATATAAAGCAATGTAGTTCATCATGATGGTGACGATGACTTCATGAACACGGAAACGTGCTTTTAAAAATCCCGGGATAAATCCCCATAAAGCTCCCGCTAAACCGGCTGCAGCAACTGCTAGCGGCAAATGGATGATTTTTGGCAGATCAAAAGCCAATCCTACCCAGACGGAGGCAAGCCATCCCACAAGAACCTGGCCTTCGACCCCGATATTAAACAGACCCGTTTTAAAGGCAAAGGCTACAGCCAGTCCCGTCAATATATAAGGGGTCATAAGACGGATTGTATCCCCGATATTGTAAGGATCCCCAAAAATTCCGTTCCAAAGTGCAGCATATCCAAGAACCGGATCATAGCCGCTTACAAGCATGACGACAGCTCCGATAAGCAGGCCAAGGATGACGGCAATAACCGGTATTACTAAATTCATATAACGGCTGATGATTTTCATGATGTCACACCTTTCCCCTTAAGCTTGCTTCCTGCCATGAGTAAACCAAGTTCCTGCTCTGTCGTTTCTTCCGGTTTCACAATCGCGACTATTTTTCCTTCATACAGCACGGCTATCCGGTCGCTAACATTCATAATTTCATCCAGCTCAAACGATACAAGCAGAATGCCTTTCCCTTTATCCCGCTGCTCAATGAGGCGTCTATGAATAAATTCAATGGCTCCTACATCCAGACCCCTTGTCGGCTGGGCAGCAATCAGCAGATCAGGATCACGGTCCACTTCGCGCCCAATAATGGCTTTTTGCTGATTTCCTCCAGAAAGAGCCCTTGCAGGGGTAGTGGAGCTCGGTGTACGAACATCAAATTCTTCGATAAGCTTTTCTGCTTTTTTGAAAATTTCTTTAAACTTCAGAATCCCCGTTTTCGAGAAAGGCTTCTGATAATACGTTTGAAGCACCATGTTTTCACCAATAGAGAAATCCAAAACGAGACCATGCTTGTGGCGGTCCTGAGGTATATGCCCGACACCGGATTCAGCCACTTTTCTCGGATTCAGGCGGGAAATTTCTTTTCCGTTTAAAAGGATGGAGCCTGATTCATGCTTTCTAAGTCCGGTAATCGCTTCAATCAATTCCGTTTGGCCATTGCCATCCACCCCGGCAATTCCAACAATTTCTCCTGCTTTTACGTTCAATGACAGTGAATCAATTGCCGTTACCTGCCTTGAGTCCTTCACTACGAGATCTTTCACTTCAAGTACCGTATCTTTAGGCACAGCCGGTGTTTTCGCCGTCGTAAACAGCACTTCCCGTCCGACCATAAGAGATGCAAGTTCATTCGGGTTCGTTTCCGATACTAAAACCGTTCCGATGCCCTCTCCTTTTCGGATAACGGTGACTTTGTGGCACACTTCCATAATTTCTTTCAGCTTGTGGGTAATCAAAATAATGGATTTCCCCTCTTTAATCAAAGCCTTCATGATGGAAATTAGTTCTTTAATTTCCTGAGGTGTAAGCACGGCAGTCGGTTCATCAAAAATCAGAATTTCTGCACCTCTGTACAGGGTTTTCAAAATTTCAACACGCTGCTGCATCCCTACAGAAATATCCGAAATTTTCGCTTGAGGATCTACGGCTAATCCGTATTTTTCGGAAATTTCCCGGACCTGCTGTTCTGCTTCTTTTAAATTCGTTTTCCCCATCTTAGATGGTTCATTTCCTAATATAATGTTTTCGGTAACAGTAAAATTGTTGACAAGCATGAAATGTTGATGTACCATACCTATTCCGAGATCATTTGCTATATTAGGATTAGTAATATCCACTTTCTGGCCCTTAACCCGGATTTCTCCTTTTTCCGGCTGATATAAACCGAAAAGTACATTCATAAGCGTCGACTTGCCCGCGCCGTTCTCACCGAGTAAAGCATGTATCTCCCCTTTTTCCACTTGCAGGGTGATATTATTGTTCGCGACAATTCCGGGAAACTCTTTGCGGATTCCAAGCATTTCGATTACATAATCCATGGTGCTTCACTCCTTTATCATGATGGACAGCTTGAATGCACATCTCCATCTGAAAATCGATTTGGATTCCAAACGGACTTTCAGACAGAGACAGTCATACAGATTGCAGTAAAATCCGGCTTTAAAAAAGGCTAGAAGAAGATCTAGCCTTTCCAGTTGACATTCGATTATTTTGCAGGAGCAGTTGGAACTTCGATTTCGCCCTTGCTGATCTTTTCTTTGTATTCTTCTACTTTTTTCATAACATCTTCAGAGACGTTGTCGCCCTTTGCTACGCTGATGGCATCTTGATCCAATCCGTAGCTGATTACTTTTCCGCCAGGGAATTCATTGTTTTTCGCTTTTTCAGCAAGGTCTTTCACTGCTACATCAACGCGTTTAACCATGGAGGTTAACGTGATGTTGAATTCTTTGCCGTCTTTGTCTTTCCCTTTTCCTTCTTCGCTTTGGTCTTTATCCACACCGATTACATAAAGCTCGCGGGAAGGATCTTTTTTCTTCAGATCGATCGCTTCTGAGAATACACCGTTTCCAGTCGCGCCGGCTGCGTGATAAATGATGTCTGCTCCCGATCCGTACATAGAAGAAGCAATGGCTTTTCCTTTATCCGCTTTATCAAATGCTCCTGCGTACTGCACATCTACTGTTGCTTTAGGGTTGGCTGCTTTTACACCTTCAACAAATCCAGCTTCGAATTTGCCGATAAGTTCGCCTTCCATTCCTCCGACAAAACCAATTTTATTTGTTTTTGTTGTCAGGCCTGCTACAACTCCAACAAGGAAAGAACCTTCATTCTCTTTAAAAACGATGCTTGCTACGTTATCTTTTTCTACGACACTGTCAACGATTGCAAAATTCGTTTTCTTTTGCTGATCCGCAATCTCCTGAATGGCAGGCTGCAGCTTGTAGCCGATTCCGTAAATGAGATCATATTTTTGGCGAACCAATGTATTCAGGTTGGTCACATAGTCACCATCGTTTTTGGATTGAAGATAGTTAAACCCTTTATTTCCTTTTTCCATGTTGTTTTCTTCACCGAATTTTTGAATGCCTTCCCATGCAGACTGGTTAAATGATTTATCATCTACTCCGCCTACATCCGTTACCATTGCTACGGTGAAATCGCTTGCTTTTCCGCCTGTTTCAGCTGATTTATTGCCGCAAGCACCAAGAATTGTACCGGCAGCCAGAACTGCTGATAGAGCTAAACCCCATTTTTTCATTTTCATTCTGTATTTCCCCCCGTATTATGAATAGAATATTGCGAAACTTTCGAACGTAAAGCACGAAAAGCTTGTCCTCCATCACCTCCTAAAAGTACGCTGGATTTAATTTCTTTTTCTCACAACATGGAAGGAAAACATATCGGCTCTAAAATAGTTAAGTGAATAAAGGACAGCGCGGTCCTGCTGATCATAATGAAGCTGCTTAAGGAGCAGCAATGATGTTTCAGGTTCGCAGTTTAATAGCGGAGAAATTTTTTCATGATAGCCAATCGGTTCAATGGCTGTGATCGCATGGCCGATTTTGCTGTCGGTTTCGCTCTCGAGAAGTTCAAACAAAGATTCACTGTCGTGGATCATGTCTTTAGGCAACAGCTTTCCGGGGATTTTATCCAGACAGTATACAACCGGTTCTCCATTGGCCGTCCGCACGCGTTCCATTTGAAAGATCTCTTCATCTTCCAGCAGGCCAAATCTCTGAATCTCTTCATCTCTTGCACCTGTGACAGAGGACGACAGGAAGATGGTTCCGGGTGTTTTGCCCCCTTGTCTGATCATCGCTGTCACACTGTTGAGCTGCTCAATTCCAGAACTGAACAACGGAATGGTATTTACAAAAGTTCCAACTCCATGGCGTCTTATGATGACGTTTTCCTCTTCCAGAATACGAAGTGCTTCTCTCAACGTGGCCCTGCTGACTCCTAAATTTTTCGCCAGGTCAAATTCAGACGGAAGCTTTTCTCTTTCTTTATAGGCACCATTTTTAATATCTTCTTTAATTCGATCTATCACCTGCAAGTACAGATGCCGATTGTCTGATTTAATGCTCATGGCAAGCCTCCGTTTTATAAAGATCAGACATCTGATGTTTAACCTTTACTAATCGAAAATAATATATCATGTTTCTATTAATAAATAAATATAAATTTTAATAATTTTGTCGAATTTTCGTAATACTATTTACTCAAACTTAATATTTAAAATAATATTATTATGTAAACAATGAAATAAAGAAACAGAAGGGATTAGCCCTTCTGTCTACGAACTCATTTCGTCATGCTGTGTTTTGCTTACTAAAACTTCACGTGGTTTGCTCCCCTCATAAGGTCCTACAACGCCACGCTCTTCCATCGCATCAATCAGTCTTGCGGCCCTTGTGTAACCGACACGGAACCTTCTCTGTAGCATTGAAACGGAAGCTGTCTGCATATCTACGACAAGCTGAACCGCTTCCTCATAAAGGTCATCGTTTACTTCACCTGCCGCTTCGGCCGTTTCCGTCGGGATCATATTCTCCTGATACTGGGCCTTTTGCTGGCCAATGACAAAATCAACGACATCCTCTACTTCACTATCCGACAAGAATGCCCCTTGGACACGCACTGGCTTGGAAGCGCCAGACGGCAGGAACAGCATGTCTCCTCTTCCAAGAAGCTTTTCCGCGCCTCCCATATCGAGGATCGTCCGTGAATCTGTCATAGACGACACACTGAAAGCAATCCTGGACGGGATATTGGCCTTAATCACTCCTGTGATTACATCCACAGATGGCCGCTGAGTGGCAATGATTAAGTGAATTCCCGCTGCCCTTGCCATTTGGGAGAGCCGGGTTATCGAATCTTCCACATCTGAAGAAGCGACCATCATTAAGTCCGCCAGCTCGTCCACAATGACGACGATATACGGCAGTTCAGGCTGCTTGTCCCCTTCTTCTGCATTCAGCCGTTTAATATTGTCATTGTAGCCTTCGATATTCCTTGTTCCGGTATGGGAAAAAAGCTCATACCTTCTTTCCATTTCATTGACCACTTTTTTCAGCGCCTGAGAGGCCTTTTTAGGATCTGTAACGACCGGTGCGAGCAAATGGGGAATTCCGTTGTATACATTCAATTCAACCATTTTCGGGTCAATCATCATCATTTTCACTTCGTGAGGTTTGGCTCTCATCAGTATGCTTGTGATAATCCCGTTGATGCATACACTTTTTCCGCTTCCCGTCGCTCCTGCCACCAGCAAATGAGGCATTTTATTCATTTCGGCAAGAACTGCCTCGCCTGAAATGTCTCTTCCCAGACCGATTAATAGTTTTGCATCCGGACGGTCATTTGCATTATTATCAATGACTTCCCTTAACGACACCATTGCAACCTCCGAGTTCGGAACCTCAATTCCAATTGCGGACTTCCCTGGAATCGGTGCTTCCATACGGATATCTTTCGCGGCAAGAGCGAGGGCAAGGTCATCGCTTAAATTAACAATTCTGCTTACTTTCACACCGGTATCCGGGTACACTTCATATTTAGTAACCGCCGGACCAAGATGAACCTGAGTCACTTTTGCCTTCACGCCAAAGCTTTGGAAGGTGCGCTCAAGTTTTCTTGCGTTTTCATATATATTTTTTTTGTCTGTCTGCTGCCCATTATGCTGAGGCTGTTTTAAAAGGGAAACAGGAGGAAGCTTATATGATTTGTTTTCCACTTCTGAAAAACTGATTTGAATCGGCTGAGTGTTTTCAGGGTTTGATTCCGGTTTTGACTCAGGTGCCGGTTCAGGATTCTCCTGTAAAGGCTCTACTCTGTCTGCGAAGCTCGATATAATCGGTTCAGACTCCGGTTCGTATTCCCGGACAGGTTCATAAACTTCAAGCTCTTGTTCCACCGGATTCTCTTCTTTGGAACGCCTTGTTTTCTTTTCCGGCTGGCCATCAGGCTTTCTCTTTTTCTTCTTAAAGGATTTAGGAAGATCGCGCATGTCCCTCAAGAACGCGGCAAATTGCTTTTTAAAGAAAGTAAAGACCGGGCCGAATAATTTAAAGAGCGTTTCCTGAAGCGATTTATCTGTAACAAGCAGGACCCCTGCTACAATCATTCCTGCTGCGACCAGTTTAGACCCGGCAGAAGCGAATAAAAAATAAGAAGCAGCAAACATCAGGGCGCCGATCATTCCCCCGCCTAAATCGCCAGATGTGCTTTCTCCTTTTATTTCCATCGCATACAATTCCCATGTATTCCGTATGACACTTGACGATCCTGCTTCCCCTCTTTGAAGAACGGCTTCAAATAAACTAATATGTGTGAGCAGCAAAATGGCTGCAAGGATTAAATAAGCGCCAATCATTCTTCTTGAAGAGAATGGGGGTCTTTTTTTATACCAAAATACATAAATACCAGAAGCTGCGAGACCAATTAAAAAGAGAATGTACCATTCACCTGCAAAAAACCGGAAAAATTGCACAATCGCTGTACCCGCAATGCCAAGCTTCGCCATCGCAATAATGGCAGCTGCCGTCATTCCGAGGCCTGCCAGCTCATATTTAAAAACCGGTCTGCCTGCACTTTTCTTTTTTTGACGTCTTTTCTTTTTAGCCATTCAATCACCTGTCATCATTCAATGAATTGGACTTGCAGACCCGTTCAGTCTGCAAATAGAAACGAAGAAAGCAGCCTTACACGGGCTGCTCAGTTCGATTACGTTCAGTATACCATAGAAAGGGGGATTTCTGGCTAAATTCCCAATAATCCAGACTTGATTTTTTGTCCCGGCATCCACTCGGTTTGCAAGTAATCATTCGGGTTGCTGCTGAGCAATCGGACTACTTCAAACGAAGAATCCGCGCATGGACGGACAATCATTTCAATTCCATTGACTACTGCCATTCGTTCAGCCGGAGCATCCTGACCGTCCTGGGCAAAAATAAGCTCCTGCGGCATGGTTGTATAAAGAATCATTGCAGCACCTGCTTATCTTTATGATCTCCTTTATTCTCTTCAATCAGTTCGTTCAATTTTTTAATCGCCAGACCGACACCGCCGACATCATCGATTAGTCCGTATTCTACTGCATCAGTTCCTACTACATTCGTCCCGATATCCCTTGTCAGATTGCCTTTGGAAAACATCAGTTCTTTAAATTTCTCTTCAGATATGTGGGAATGTTTTGTTACAAAATTCACAACTCGGTCCTGCATTTTATCCAAGTATTCAAAGGTTTGGGGAACGCCGATGACAAGTCCGGTTAAACGGACGGGGTGAATCGTCATCGTTGCCGTTTCTGCGATAAAGGAATGGGTACAGGATACGGCGATCGGTACTCCAATCGAATGGCCTCCCCCCAGTACAATGGAAACAGTTGGCTTGGATAATGAGCCAAGCATTTCTGCAATCGCAAGCCCAGCTTCTACATCTCCGCCTACTGTATTTAAGATCACGAGCAGACCTTCAATTTTAGGATTTTGTTCAATCGCTACAATTTGCGGAATCACATGCTCATATTTCGTTGTTTTATTTTGGGGAGGAAGCTGGATATGTCCTTCAATTTGTCCAACGATGGTTAAGCAATGGATATTGGTTTCCTGAGACATTTGCGGGATGTTCGTCTGTCCCAGCTGCTGTATTTTTTCAGCCAGTGATCCTTGCTTTTCCTCCTGCTTATCGGGATTTTCGTTCATAGCTGTATCAGGATGAGATTCATTTGAAAATGACATGCCATTCTCCTGCCTTTCTTCCATATGCTCTTATTATGGAAAGGCGGAGGGCATTTCATACAGACACATACAGAAATCCATTGAAAACAGATTGCAGGCAAAAAAATGGATCGCTGGAACATGGGCGGAATTCTGCAAATGGCTCTCAAAGATGTATGAGTGTCTGAGACCAACTTTTAGATCGGCTCTGTTAAAGCCTGATGTTGATTTTTCAACCTTTTGAATGGAGGGACTCCTGCTTAGAGCAGCGGGACAGGTAAGACCCCAGGCGCAAAGCGGCGAGGGCTAGCTGCAATCATTAGTCAAGTTTTACGGAGTTTTAAGATTAAAAAAAGAAGACCTTACATAAAGGTCTTCTTTTCATCATACTTCCATAATAATCGGCAGGATCATAGGGCGGCGTTTCGTCCGCTCATATAAATATTGGTTTAACGCTTCACGTATATTCAGTTTCAGTGAAGACCATTCAATCAGATGATCCTTCATGCATTTATCAGCAATTTCTTTAACTATAAGGGCAGATTTGTCTAACAGTTCTTCTGATTCTCTAACATAGACAAACCCTCTTGAAATGATTTCAGGTCCCGCTACTAAGCGCTTGTTTGCCTTGTCCAGAGTCACGACAACAATTAAGATACCGTCCTGTGAGAGGAGACGGCGGTCCCTGAGGACAATGTTTCCTACATCTCCGACCCCAAGGCCGTCAATCAGAATGTTTCCGGATGTTACTTTAGAGCCGGTGCGAACTTGATTCTCTCTAAAATGGACAACATCGCCTTTTTCAATAAGAAGTACGTTTTTATCACTGATACCGACTTGCTGGGCAAGTTTGCCGTGGGCAACCTGCATTTTATACTCTCCGTTGACAGGAATAAAGTATGTAGGCTTCATCAGATTCAGCATCAGCTTTAATTCTTCCTGATTGCCATGGCCGGAGACATGGACCTGTTTCTGGCCAAACACAACATTTGCTCCTGCACGGTATAACAGGTCAATCGTTTTGGAAAACTCCAGTTCATGTCCAGGGAGTGGAGTCGCCGCAATCATCACGGTATCCCCTTCTGTGACATTCAGCTGTTTATGGGAGTGTCTTGCCATTCGGTTTAACGCGCCAAGCGGTTCCCCATTCGTACCGGTTGTCAGAATGGCAATTTTCTGATTTGGATGTTTGTCCAGCTCCTGCAATGGAATAATCAGATCGTCCTGAACTTGAATATATCCGAGCTTAATGGCTGTCTGAAGGACATTCATCATATTTTTGCCAACAATGGCAAGCTTGCGGTTATTTTCAATGGCTGCATTAATCACATGCTGAATCCGGCTGTAATTGGATGCGAATACAGCAATGATCACTCTGCCCTCTGCATTGTACATCGCTTTGGCAATCTCGCTGCCGACAACAGATTCAGATGCGCTATACCCGGGTTTCTCTGCATTTGTACTGTCGGAAAGCAGACATAGCACACCCTGGTCTCCCAATGTTGCCATTTTGCTGATGTCCGATACATGATGATTGGTAGGTGTCTGATCAAACTTAAAATCTCCTGTATGTACAATGGACCCAAGCGATGTGTGAATGGCTACCCCGACTGAGTCTGGTATGCTGTGGTTTGTTCGGAAAAAGGTGACGGCAGCAGAGTCAAATTCAATTTTAGAATCGGAATCAATTTCTTTGAGCAGCGACTGATTCTTCATTCCATACTCTTTAAGCTTCTCCACAACAAGTGCCAGGGTAAGTTTTGTTCCATATACGGGAATGGATAATTTTTGCATGACATAAAAAACACCGCCGATATTCTCTTCGTGGCCATGTGTTAAAAACATCGCTTTAACGCGGCTGCGGTTCTCAATCAAATACGAAATATCTGGAATAACAACATCAATTCCAAGCATTTCCCCTTCAGGATGCATAAGACCGGCATCAACAATAAATAAGTCCTCATCCACTTCAATGACGAACATATTTTTGCCGATTTCCCCTACACCGCCTAAAGCGATCACTTTAATATTTTCTGTCTGTTTCAATTTCAACGTAGAAATCCTCCCTGTTTTGCTCGCCCGTTCACGTCACTTAGGCTCATTATACCTGAATACAGAAAGGGATTACAAGAAGAAAAGCGCAGGGCGCGGCGTCCTGCCGCAGCGCAGAACTGACCTGACTCCTGCATCCCTCCGCCAAGCATAAGACAACAAGCCGGAGAAAGGGAGATTGAGGTCCCATGCACAGCATGATATACTGCCGCTCCATCCAGGTTCACCCGCTTCCGGTTTCAGGACTCTCATTTAAATTGCGCCGCTCCATAAAACACTTGGCGTCTTCCCTCTTTTTATTCCATTAAAAAGCTGATAATCATTTGTAATGGGTTTCGTTTTAGGGTGCAAACAAGGTAAAACACATCCAGATTTTCACAAAAGCCTCAGAGCAATTTCACACATATATGCACTTTAAAAAATGCCTTGAATCTATCATCAAAAGCGTGATAATTTCAACTAAAGATATACAAATCAAAATGGATCTCGGCTTGAATTGAACTGGCAAAATCAATCATGTCTTTTTGTAAATACATTGCTGGGGATTCGTTATTCTCTACTTGAATGACTACCATAAAAAGAAACTCTAAATTATATCTCTCACTGAGATGGTTTAATTGTTCCGTTTTCCCTTTAAGCGATTTTAGAATCACATTCAGCTGATTATTTATATCGTAGGATTCTTCGTATCCAGTGCTTAAAGTCCAGTCAGTTTGTTTTCTATGTCTGATTTTGGTCGATACAAGTTGGGGATTGTCAGGAATAGCCTCTCCTTTTGTATGAATACTTGCAGGTGCAATACCAAGAGCATTCGTAACCTCATCCACAGGAAATTCATCACCGTCTGCACTAAAATAAGCCATAACCTTGGTTTTATCCAAAATGGTTCCTCCTCGATCGCAAATAAAATATATCCTTCAATTTAAAAACTTTATCCGTTGAGACCTAGCCAAGTTGACGTTCCGCTGGTTTTCTCTTAGGCTGGAGGAATATTACTTTTCACAGACAAATTCACACCTATTTTCGCTCATATGTTCCCGCTGTTCAACATGTTTTGTCACAAAAACTTTATGCGAATTCAAATGAGAATTTTATAAAAAAGTGATATCAGCAAAATAAAAGCGTGAATTCTATGTGAATTCACGCTAAAAACTTACTGTGATTGGCATTAGACCCTTTAAATTATTTGACAGCTTATTTCATTATAAACTGTGAAGTGAATTCATTACGGTAAGCAGACTGTTCCGTTCCGATTCCGTTAAAGGAAGCAGAGGCAGCCGGACTGATCCTACGTCCATGCCCGCCATTTGCAGGGCTGTTTTTACGGGAGCAGGACTGGGCGCTGCGAACATTTCGTTCATAACCGGCAAGATCTTCCGGTGAATGTCGCCTGCCTGTTTGATATCCCCCTGCAGAAACGCGCGGATCATTTCTTGCATTTCGCTGCCGATTACATGGGATGCAACAGATACAATACCTGTACCGCCTATCGCCATAACCGGAAGCGTTAAACTGTCATCTCCGCAATAAACATCAAACTCACTGCTTGTTTTTTCAATTACTTCAGAGATTAATTCTAAATCCCCACTCGCATCTTTTACGGCGGTGATGTTTGGGATTTCCGCTAACCGAATGATGGTTTCCGCTGTCATTTTAACAACGGTCCTTCCCGGAACATTGTAAATCATGACTGGGAGCTTTGTGCTTTCAGCGATGGCTTTATAATGCTGAAAGATTCCTTCCTGTGAAGGTTTATTATAATACGGGGTTACAAGCATGACTGCATCTGCGCCTGCTTCTTCAGCTTTTTTAGTCAATTCAATCGAAGCTCTTGTATCATTGCTTCCTGTGCCTGCAATTACAGGTATTCTGCCGTTAACCTCTTTAACTGTATATTGAAAAAGAGCAGCTTTCTCTTCTGATGTTAAAGTTGGGGATTCCCCTGTTGTTCCGCCAACTACGATGGATTCTGTACCGTTTGAAATTAAGTACTGAATCAGCTTAGCGGTTTTTTTGAAATCTATATTGCCGGCAAGATCAAATGGGGTGACCATTGCCGTTGATACTCTTCCAAAACGTGCCATGTCCATTCTCCTTCATTTAAACGTCATTACTTGGAAAGCTCGAATGCTTCATGCAGCGTGTTGACTGCTTTGTTCATGTTCTCTTCATTTACTAGTACCCATATTGTTGTATGGCTGTCGGCTGACTGCAGAATTTGAATCCCCTGCTCCGACAGGGATGATACGATGGTTGCCATTACGCCCGGCACTCCCATAATAGAGGCCCCTACTACCGAAACTTTGGCGCAATTTTTTGTTACAGTTGGATGATACCCCATTGATTGAAGGATTTCAACTGCTTTTGCGGTGACCGGTCCAGGGACCGTGTATACCACTTCACTAGGCGTAATATTAAAAAAGTCTACACTGATGCTGTTTTTGGCCATCGCCTTAAATACATCTGTTTGAGTATGGTATTCTCCTTGCTTTGCTGCAACCTTTATTTGGCTGACATTGGCCATGTGGGCAATTCCGGTTATGAGCTGTTCCGTTACATCACTGCCCATTTTGCCGGCGCTGTGTTCTGCTACAAGGGTTCCCTCATTATCCGAGTAAGTAGAACGAACGCGGATCGGCACTTTTGCCTGCATCGCTATTTCCACTGCCCGCGGATGAATGACTTTGGCGCCCTGATAGGCAAGATTGCAGATCTCTGTATAGGTAACGTTCATTAATGGCCTCGCACTTTCAACAATTCGCGGGTCAGCTGTCATTACTCCTTCTACATCTGTAAAAATATCAATATACTCTGCATTCAATGCTGCTCCGAGAGCTGCAGCAGAGGTGTCGCTGCCTCCTCTTCCGAGCGTCGTGATGTCCCCGTTCGGTGCAGCGCCCTGGAATCCGGCGACAACCGCTACATCAGAAACTTCAAGTAATTCTTTCAGTCTGGAACAGTTCATCTCCAGAATCTTCGCGTTGGTATGATCGTGATTTGTCATAAACCCTGCCTGTGCCCCTGTCAGAGCAGACGCGTTTACGCCTTTCTTTTTGAGCATGCTCGAAAAAACAACAGATGAAATGGTTTCCCCGCATGAAAGGAGCAAATCATGTTCCCTGCCTGTAATGTCTTCCGTTTCTCCGTACAATAGACTCAGGAGTGTATCCGTTGCATATGGATCGCCGCTCCTTCCCATTGCCGATACGACTGCTACAACCTTATAGCCCTGTTCAAGGGCATGACTGATATGTCTATAAGCCTGTTCACGGCCCTCCTGATCTTTTACAGAGGTGCCTCCGAACTTCTGAACCAATATTTTCATCGCTTCCTACTCCCCAACTGTTCGTATTCCCTGCCTGAAACATGAGAAGAGAGCAGGGACAGCTGCCCAGCTCTCTTCCTTATCCATTAAACAAGTTTCAGCTTAATCAGACTTTCTGCAATCTGCACGGAGTTCCATGCTGCTCCTTTGAGCAGGTTATCAGATACAATCCATAAGTGAAAACCATTGTTCTGATCCAGATCTTTCCGGACTCTTCCTACAAATACATCGTTTTTCCCCACACAGTTTGCCGGCATTGGATACACCTGTTCAGCCGGATTGTCCTCAAGGGTAACCCCCGGCGCTTCGCGAAGAAGGCTGTGAAGATCCTGCACTGTCACATCATCGCTGCCGATTTCAATATAAACAGACTCTGAATGCCCGGTTACAACCGGGAGCCTTACACAGGTCGCTGCAACTGAAAGCTCAGGCATATTCATAATTTTTTTGGTCTCATTAATCATTTTCATTTCTTCAAATGTATAGCCATTATCCTGAAATTTATCAATTTGCGGAATGGCATTGTAGGCGATTTGATAGTGCTTTTGATCGCCTTTAACCGGCAGAACGGATGGAGTAAACTCCTTTCCGTCCAAAATAGCGCGTGTCTGGTCATTCAATTCATTAATCGCCGCCGCACCTGCACCTGAAACAGCTTGATAAGTAGAAACGATGACCTTTTTTAATCCATAGGCTTTACGGATCGGCTCAAGCGCTGCAACCATCTGAATGGTGGAGCAGTTTGGATTGGCAATAATGCCTTTATGCTCTTTTAAACTCTCTTCATTTACTTCCGGAACTACTAGAGGAACGTCCGGATCCATCCGGTACGCACTTGTATTATCTACGACA
The DNA here is from genome assembly GCF_003816055.1 of Bacillus sp. FJAT-42376. Lineage (NCBI taxonomy): Bacteria > Bacillati > Bacillota > Bacilli > Caryophanales > Bacillaceae > Bacillus > Bacillus sp. FJAT-42376. The sequence goes on along the minus strand of NZ_CP033906.1, from coordinate 2,363,701 downwards.
ATAGCTCCTCTTTTTACAGCTTCTGGAGCTAATTCCTTTGAAACGCTGCCTCCCGCACTGAAGAGGGCGATTTGAATGTTTTCAAAGCTTTCAGGTTTAGCTGCTTCGACTGTATAGGTTTTTCCTTTAAACGTAATGGTTTTTCCCGCTGAACGTTCAGACGAGAGTAATTTTAACTCAGATATAGGGAAATTTCTTTCCTCCAGCGTTTTCAGCATCTGCTGGCCTACGGCACCTGTTGCGCCCGTAACTGCAACACGATATCCATTTGAGCTCATTGCCATAACCCCTTCCGCAATCCATTCATCAACTAATTACGATACATGTACAATTGATGTTAGATAATATTCTAACACAATGATGTTCGCATGAACGATTTTTTTATCTGTCTGCTGAAGTTAATTTTTACTCATCATCTCTGAATCGTTCGACGATAACCGGCTGAATTTGTTTATGGTCCAGAGCAGCTTCGAGCGAGGGAATAAGCATCGTCATCCTCGCGACCATCGAATTGGGCTTTTTCTCTGGATGATCCTGCCCGAACGGAATAAAGAAAACGTTTTTCGCATCCATGAGCTTCATCAGATTTACTCCATTCAAGCCCAATGCATCATTGGTCGAAATTCCGAGAAGCACCGGCTTGTTGTTCCTCATTGTTGCTTTCGCTGCCATTAAAACAGGAGATTCTGTCATCGCATTGGCGAGCTTGCTCATTGTATTGCCGGTCAGCGGGGCAATGACCATGCAGTCAAGCGGGATTTTCGGGCCAAGGGGTTCTGCTTTCACAATCGAATCAATGGCTTCGTTTCCAGTCGCCTCCTCAATCCGTTTCACCCATTCCTCCCCGTCTCCGAATCTTGTCACGGTAGACCTGACTGTACTGGTGATCACCGGAAGGACGTTCGCTCCGAGACTGACTAATTTTTGGATTTCAGGAAAAACAGCATCATATGTGCAATGTGAGCCGGTTAAACCGAAACCGATCGTTTTGCCTTTTAGACTCATGTTGAGGACTCCTTTCGTTCTTTGATCTGTTCGCTTAGAAGCTGGGTTAAGACATTCGCAAGGATCTGCCCGGCCGTTTTCGGAGCGACGATTCCGGGCAGACCCGGAGCAAGCATCGCTTTAATCCCGCGCTTTTCTGCAAATTTGAAATCCGTTCCTCCCGGTTTGGATGCTAAATCTATGACGAGTGCATGAGGAGGCAATTCAGATAGAACTTCTGGAGTTAAAATCATATGCGGAATGGTGTTGATGCAAATGTCGGAGCCTGACGCTTCCTTCACAATGTGATCGAGGTGAAAAGACTGAAGCCCCATTTCTTCAATACGGGCGATATGAGCTGATTTTCTTGCCCCGACCTTAACTTTTGCACCCAGTCCCGCAAAGGTCCGGGCAACACTCATACCGACTCTGCCCAGTCCAAGTACGGCCACATTCGATCCGTGAATCGTGAAATCCGTATTTTGAATGACCATCATAATCGTTCCTTCTACTGTAGGAATGGAATTATAAATGGCCACATCATCCCGATCAAGCAGCTGTACATGCTTTCTGCCGGCCGAGTGAAGGACATTGTCTAAATAGGCGTTGCTGATTCCTGAATAAATAACCGTATGTGCAGGTGTCTTGCTTAGCCATTCTTTGCTGATGACAATTTCTTCGTTCGAAAAAACGGTATCAATCGTACCGTTCAGTGACGTTCCTGGTACAGGAAGAATGATCGCATCGATAACCGAAAAATCAATCTCATCCATCTTTGCCTTTGCTGCACCCGCAAAACCATGATCAAGCTGATCAAACCCAGCCATCCAGATTTTTGCCTCGAGTTCTGTCAGTTTTCTTATGACTTCAAGCTGTCTTGCATCTCCGCCGATGACAGCAATATTTAAGCCGGTTAACATAAGGTTTTGTCACCTTCTTCATCTCGTTCTGGAATGTATTTCTTGCTGCATGTTTGCATCCTGTTCCGCCCAATGTAAAATATTCGCTGATAGGACTTTCGCTCACATTATATGAGAAGAGAAGGTGCCGGGTGAATGCTAACTTTTATAAGAAAAGCTGTGTTAAAGTATGATGGTGTTTTTTAGCTCCTGTTTATTGGAGCGGAAGGCGTGAGACCCCATAGCCGGCTCACCGCCCGCCTTACGGATAAACGATGCAGTCAACAGCCGCGTTAACAGAGCTGCAAGAAAAAACGGCTATTTGAAACGGTGAAAAAAAGAAGGGCACAAAAAAAAGCGAAGACTATGTCATTCGCTTGGGGCATTTAACTGGGCAATCTCATCTGGTACATCCAGGATGATCATGTCATTCCCTATTTTTCTGATATGCTGCCACGGGACTCTTACTTCCGCTCCCTGCTTGCGCATGCCAAACCATTTTTGGGACGGAATAACGAGAGCTGTAATCTGTCCGGTTTGTTCGTTAATTTCCAGATCGGTCTGGCCAAGAATGCCAAGCCGTTCCGCTCTTTTCACATCCACAATTTCTTTCCCGCTCATATCGCTCAGCCGCATAGCCATCACTCCTTAATTAAGTATAATGCCTATGATAAAAAAAAATGCCTGCAGCATTTGCAGACATTTTGGAATTTTATTTACGGAGAGTAGCTGGCAGCTCACCTTCAGGACTGATTAAAGAAAGAGAATATGGACGATTGAAGATCTCAAGTGTCAGCCTGTTTACGCTTTCTTCTGTCACTTCGTTCACCTTTTCAATGATTTCATCCAATGAACGGTGTCTTCCAAGAAGCAGCTCGTTTTTGCCATTGCGGCTCATCCGGCTGTTCGTGCTTTCAAGGCTCAGCATAAGGTTGCCTTTGATTTGCTCCTTGCTGTTCAGCAATTCTTTTGAGGTTATTCCATCGGCTTTCAGTTTATTTAGCGTTTCCTGAACGGTATCGTACAGAACATCGAGCTGGCTGCTTCCTGTCCCTCCGTAAATGGTGAGCATCCCGTTATCTGCATAGGAAGAATGATAGGAGAATACAGAATAGGCAAGGCCTTTTTGTTCACGTACATCCTGGAACAGACGGCTGCTCATGCTCCCTCCCAGAACATTGTTCATCACAATTAAACTGTAGACGTCTTCATGACCGATTTCCAGTCCCTCGTATCCAAGGCAAAGATGAGCCTGTTCCGTTTCCTTCTTACGGGAAAGCTTTTGATTTAAGAAAGCGGGTTTCTCGAATACTTCAGGTTTATAAGAAGATTCATACGAACCGAATTTCTTTTCAATTTCCGCAATAAATGTTTCCGAAATATTTCCCGCAACCGAAATCACAACATTTTCGGGTATGTAAAAACGGGACATATATTCTCTCAGCGAATCTCCGTTAAAGGAGGAGAGCGTTTGCTCTGTTCCAAGAATTGGGTAGCCAAGCGGATGGCTTCCATAGGCGGCTTTGCTCAAAAGATCATGAACAAGGTCGTCCGGCGTATCTTCATACATTTTAATTTCTTCATACACAACATTCTTTTCTTTTTTCAGCTCTTCTTCATCAAATGCGGAATGGAAAAACATATCTGACAGAATGTCCAGTGCCATACCGGCATGTTCATCCAGGACCTTGGCGTAATAGCAGGTGTATTCTTTTGATGTAAAAGCATTTACCTGTCCGCCGATGCTGTCAAATGCCTCTGCTATTTCCCTTGCTGAACGGCTTTCCGTCCCTTTAAAAAACATGTGCTCCAAAAAGTGTGATACACCGTTAATTTCAGGCGTTTCGCTTCTGGAACCCGTGCCAATCCAAACTCCTAGAGCGACAGAACGAACGGTTGGAATATTTTCAAGAACGATTCGTACTCCATTCTGGCATGTATATCGTTTAATCAATGTGAGTTCCTCCTATCTGCACCTGGCTGATCATTGCGGCTCTTCCAATCTTTTTTCATCCATTAAGTCTGTTACTGTTCCAAGTGATAAATTCTTCTTCTTTATCTCCGCTATCAGCTGATCGAGACTCTCGGCTGTTGATTTTGTCGGATGCATTAAAATCATGGCCCCGGGATGAACTTTGGTTATGACCCTGTGGATCAGCTGCTCTGGTGCAGGATTTTGCCAATCAATTGTATCTACACTCCATAAAACGGTTTTCATGCCCAATTCCGAGGCGATTTGAACCGTTTCATCTTTAAAGCTTCCGCTTGGAGGGCCAAACCAAACCGGATTACGGTCCGTCACCGCTTTAATGACCTTATTTGTTTGTGCCATCTGTACGTTTGCACTCTCTGCAGACAGACGTTTCATGTCGGGATGGGTGTAAGAATGATTCCCGATTTCATGCCCGGCTTCTGCAATCATTTTTGCCAGCTTCGGATTTTCTTTCGCCCATCTTCCTTCAAGGAAAAAGGTCGCTTTAACATGGTTTTTTTCAAGCGAATCCAGCATTCCCGGAATGTATTCATTCCCCCATGCTACATTGATGAGGAGAGAAACCATCGGTTTAGCCGGGTTTCCTCTGTAGATAGGAGCAGCGGGCAGGTCAGAAAGATGGACTCTTGGAGTCACTTCTTTAAATACGAGAAGTTCTTTTTTATACATGCCGATTTCATTCATTTTTTTACATGAAGCGGCAATGTCCACTACCCGGCCGTTATAGCCTGGAGTCGCTTTCCAAATGGTATGTACTTCTGCATCTTTTGCTGGAATGTTAAGTTCAATGGACTTTTCCCGGATTTCTCCACACACAACTCCAACCGGCTTGGAAACTTCCATTTCAGTAGTTTTCAGCCCTGCGACATATGTGGATATATAAGAATTTTGCATCACCCCGGCTGTGATGATCATGAGCAAAATTGTAACAGCAAATTTCATTCTGATTCCGCGCATTTACCTTTCCCCCTTTTGTATCAAACTATGTAAAAAGGGGACAAGGTAGAACACCGGACACATTCAGCTTTTAATAATCTGTAAAAAGACAAAGAAGCCAGGGGAGCCTGGCTTCTTTGGTTTACGAATTTTGTTCCTCTTTTTGCTCTTTGAGGACAGCTTTTCGTGAAAGATTGACACGGCCCTGCTTGTCAATTTCAGTGACCTTGACCAAAATCTCATCTCCAATGGAAACCACGTCTTCTACTTTGCCGATTCGCTCTTCAGCAAGTTCGGAAATATGAACCAGGCCGTCTTTTCCACTGAATATTTCAACGAAAGCACCGAATTTCTCAATACGCTTTACCTTACCAAGGTACATTTGCCCAACTTCAACTTCACGGACAAGATCCTCAATAATGCTCTTCGCTTTTTGATTCATTGCCTCGTCTACAGATGAAATAAAGACCGTACCATCTTGTTCAATGTCAATTTTTACGCCAGTCTCTTCAATGATTTTGTTGATTTGTTTTCCGCTTGGTCCAATAACGTCGCGGATTTTATCCGGATTGATGGACATCATGAGAATTTTAGGCGCATATGGAGACAGTTCTTTTTTAGGCTCGCTGATTGTCGCAAGCATGGAATCAAGAATTTCCATACGTCCTTTTTTAGCCTGAAGAAGGGCTTCTTCAAGAATCTCGCGGGAAAGTCCTTCGATCTTAATGTCCATTTGAAGCGCTGTTACACCTTTTGATGTACCGGCTACTTTAAAGTCCATATCTCCAAGGTGGTCTTCCATTCCTTGAATATCCGTCAGAACAGAGTAATGCTCTCCGGATTTGACAAGTCCCATCGCAATTCCTGCTACAGGAGCTTTAATCGGCACACCCGCATCCATCATCGCAAGCGTACTTGCACATATGCTTGCCTGGGACGTGGATCCGTTGGATTCAAGCACTTCTGATACAAGACGAACAGTGTATGGGAAATCTTTCTCGTTTGGAATGACTGGCTCAAGAGCACGCTCACCCAAAGCACCATGTCCAATTTCACGGCGTCCAGGTCCTCTTAGCGGCCCTGTTTCACCTACCGAGAAGGACGGGAAATTATAATGGTGCATAAACCGCTTGGATTCTTCAATTCCCAATCCATCAAGAATTTGAACATCTCCAAGCGCCCCTAATGTACAAATACTCAGAGCCTGGGTTTGTCCGCGTGTAAAGAGGCCGGAACCATGAGTTCTGGACAATAGTCCGATACTTGAAGAAAGAGGGCGGATCTCATCCGGTTTTCTTCCATCAGGACGGATTTTTTCTTCGGTTATTAATCGGCGAACTTCACCTTTTACCATTTTAGACAGAATTTCTTTTACCTGTTTAAGCGTGGTCTCGTCAGCTTCCTGCTCTTCATAGCTTTCAATGACACGCTTTTTCACAGCCTGGATCGCATCTTCGCGTGCATGCTTCTCTTGAACCTGAATGGCTTCAATGAGATCAGCTTCTGCAGCTGCGCGGATGTTTTTCTCAATTTCCTCATCAAGCGAGAAAAGTTTAATTTCGATTTTTTGTTTCGCAATCTGGGAAGCGATTTCTTCCTGGAATGCAATCAGACGTTTAATTTCCTCATGTCCGAACATGATGGCTTCAAGCATCACTTCTTCCGGCACCTCATCAGCTCCGGCTTCAACCATGTTGATTGCATCTTTTGTTCCGGCTACTACAAGGTTGATATCGCTTTTCTCCATTTGTTCAACGGTTGGATTGACAATAAAATCGTTTCCGATTCTTCCGACCGTAACACCTGCAATCGGACCTTCAAATGGAATATCCGAAATAGTCAGGGCTAAAGAAGAGCCGAACATTGCTGCCATCTCTGAAGAACAGTTCTGGTCTACACTCATCACGATGCTGATAACTTGTACATCATTTCTGAATCCATCAGCGAAAAGCGGGCGGATTGGACGGTCAATCAGGCGGCTTGCCAAAATGGCTTTTTCACTAGGTCTGCCTTCACGTTTAATAAATCCTCCGGGAATCTTTCCTACTGCATATAAACGCTCTTCATAGTTGACAGTCAGCGGGAAGAAATCAACCGCTTTCGGTTCTTTTGAAGCTGTTGCTGTACTTAAAACGGCGGTATCGCCATAGCGGATGAGAACTGCACCGTTTGCTTGTTTTGCTAGCTGGCCGGCTTCAACAGTTAACGTTCTGCCTGCCCAGTCAATGGAAAAGACATGCTTATCTTGACCCATAAATGCGTGTGCTCCTCTCTAAACTCTTCATATGTATGAAAGATACATGATTTATTATGGACTAATTAATATGAACATATCAATGATATGCCTATATGTAAATAGCTGTATTGAAAAAGAATCGGAAGGCCGTTCAGCACTGCCGGCTGAGGGTCATAAGCTGCTTGACCCTGCATGCCCGCATAGATCCTGGAGGACCTGATCAGAGCTCTTCCGCTTTTGTTCATTGCATTAAAAAAGCGGGAATGCTCCCGCTTTTTTGGAATTAACGACGCAATCCCAGTTTTGTGATTAACTCGCGGTAGCGAGTTACATCTTTATTACGCAGGTAAGTAAGCAAGTTACGGCGTTTACCTACCATTTTCAATAGACCGCGACGTGAGTGGTGGTCTTTTTTGTGCGTGCGCAAGTGGTCGTTCAAAGTATTAATCTGTTCTGTAAGGATAGCGATTTGGACCTCTGGAGATCCAGTATCCGTATCATGAGTTCTGTACTCATTGATCAGATCGTTTTTACGTTCTTGAGTGATAGCCATCCTGTTCACCTCCTAATTTCTATAATCCCCAATTACTGAGCAAGCGTCGGTGACTCGACTTGCCAAGCAATGGTTTTAAAGTTACAAGCATAAGAATACTACTATTTTGATTAAAAAGCAAGCGATTATGAGTGCTCATGGAAATATTCTTCGGCCGCCTGCTTATCTTTTGCAATTTGTGAGATCAGTTCATCAATAGAATTGAATTTCTGCTCGCTTCTAATTCGCTTATACCAGTATATTTCCGTGTTTTCACCATAGATTTCATGATGAAAGTCAAAAATATGAACTTCAACACTCGGCTTTAAAGCTTTCTCCTGATGAAAAGTGGGTTTGTAGCCGATATTGCATACCCCTTTATACATACGGTCCTTTATTTTTACGGCCACCGCATATACACCTGTCGGCGGTGTGATATACCCTTCATTGAGCTCGATGTTGGCGGTTGGAAAACCAATGGTTCTCCCCCGTTTCTCCCCGTGAATCACCGTTCCTTTTCCGCTGTATGCGCGGCCAAGCAGCTTTGAAGCATACTCCACATTTCCATTTCTGATGACTTCCCGGATAAGGGTGGAGCTGATTTTTCTGTCAAAATCCTTAAGCTTCGGAACCGTCGTCTGCTCAAACTGGCCTCTCGAATGAAAGGGCAGGGACTCCATTGTACCCTTTCCAAGCTTGCCGTAGCTGAAATCAAAGCCTGCGACGACATGCTTGACGTTCAGTCCGATGATGTACTGATCTATAAATTCCTGCGGCTCGAGGGCAGAAAATGCTTCTGAGAACTCTATAATAAACAAGTAATCTGCACCAAGACTTGAAATCATGTCCACCTTATCATCCAAAGGTGTAATTGCCTCGGGAACCTGCTGTTTCCTGAGAACCACGGAAGGATGGGGATGGAAGGTCATGACTCCCCACTTCAGCTCTTTCTCCTGTGCCTGTTCGCGGGCAGTTTCAATCACTGCCTGATGCCCTTTATGTACTCCGTCGAAATAGCCAAGAGCAACAACCATTTCATTGAACTGTGTCTGGTTTAATTGATGGGGATGCGAGATCTTGAACGTTTGCACGAAATCCTTCACCTTTTCTTCTAAGCCGGAAAAGATTCCGGCTTGCAAATGAATTAGTCCATAGAAAGAACTTTTGATGGCTTAAACGATGGTTTGGCCGGATGCTTTTGATAAATAGCCAAACATTCACCCTGTTCATTGTAAACAGCAACTCTTGCGTCCAGGCCCAGCTCCTGGAATTCCTCCGGAACGGGCAGAACCGCACCGTTTTTCACTTTCTCTGCTAATGTATCATTTATCTCCCATTTCGGCAAATGATTGAGCGCCTCTGCAATCGTAATCAATTGAAGGGAGTCCTCCGCAAGCTTCTGTTCAATCTCTTCAAAGGATAGACAATTTTCAAGTGAAAAGCTGCCCGATGAAGTTCGCACAAGATGGGACATATGGGCAGGGATTCCAAGCTTTTCCCCGATCATCACAGCAAGCGTCCTTACATAGGTTCCTTTGGAACAGTTGACTCTGAACTTAAATGCAGCCTCTTCTCCCCGCATCTCAATTTCAGAAATCCTCTCCATCGAGTGAATCTTAATTTCTCTAGAAGGACGTTCGATTTCAATCCCTTTTCTGGCATATTCGTAAAGCTTTTTCCCGTTGATTTTAACAGCCGAATACATAGGAGGGGTCTGTTCGATGACTCCTTCGAATGAAGCAAGAATTTCATCTATAGTTTTTTCTTCGGGTTTGCTGATAACCTTGGCTTTTTCGACCACTTCCCCTGATGCGTCTTCTGTCGTAGTGGAAAATCCAAGCGTAACTTCTGCCTCGTACGTCTTGCTCGACGCCGTTAAATATTCAACGATTTTCGTTGCCCTGCCAAGGCAGATCGGCAGAACACCCGTTACATCCGGGTCAAGGGTGCCGGTATGGCCAACCTTTCTTGTTTTAAAAAGTTTTCTTACTTTAAACACGCAGTCATGCGATGTCATTCCTGCCGGTTTGTTGACGAGCAATACGCCATCCATATTTGCACCTTCTTTCATGATCATAAAAAAAGGACAGCCTTGAAGCGGAATTCCTTTTCTGGGGACAGAAGCACATTAAATGCCTCTATCCGTAAAGAGAAGAAAAAATTCCGCACAGGCCATCCTTTTCCGGTCAATCTTCTTTATCGGAAGAATTGATTTCGTGGATTAATGTTTCAATTCGATTCCCATAATCAATGGATTCATCAAATTCAAACTGAATTTCAGGCGTTTTTCTCAGACGGATACGCTGTCCGATTTCAGAGCGGATAAAGCCTTTTGCTTTCGCAAGGCCTTTCAGCGTGTTTTCGCGCTGTTCCTGATCTCCAAGCACCGAAATATAAACCGTTGCAATCTGCAGATCCCCGGAAACCCGGACATCTGTTACGGTAACAAACCCAATTCTTGGGTCTTTAATTTTGCGGCCGATGATGTCGCTTAATTCTTTTTTCATCTGCTCACCGACACGTGTTGATCTAATGCTCATCCAATCACTCCATCCTTATAACCATTCAAAAACGGTTACAGTTCTTTCTATTTCCGGAAAGGAGTCGATAAACGCAAGGACCCGGTTCAGCTCTTTTTCCGTATGGGTTTTATCAGAAGAAATGGACACAATGCCAATCTTGGCTCTTTGCCATGAATCCTGATAATCCAGTTCGGAAACAGCTGCGTTGTACTGCTGCTTAACCCGGGTCAAAATTCTTTTCATTACCGATCGTTTGTCCTTAAGGGAGAAGGAGTCATAGATGATCCATTCGCAGTGGACATACCCGATCACTTGCGCTCGATTTCCTGCATAACGTAGGCTTCGATAACGTCGCCTTCTTTAATATCATTGTATCCTTTTATTGTAATACCGCACTCATATCCTTGAGCCACTTCTTTCACATCATCCTTGAAGCGTTTCAGAACATCGACTTCGCCTTCAAAAATGACGATACCTTCACGGATCAGACGCATGCCGCTCTCACGGGTGATTTTTCCGTCTGTTACGTAGCCGCCGGCAATGGTGCCGATTTTGGAAACTTTAAATGTCTGGCGCACTTCAACCTGTCCGATGATTTTTTCTTCGAATTCAGGATCAAGCATTCCTTTCATCGCTGACTCAATTTCTTCAATAACTTTATAGATGATGCGGTGAAGACGGATATCAACTTTCTCCGCATCAGCCGCTCTCTTAGCATTTGTATCCGGACGGACATTGAAACCGATCACGATACCGTTTGAAGCGGAAGCAAGCATAATGTCATATTCGGTAATCGCTCCAACTCCGGTATGGATGATTTTCACTTTTACGCCTTCTACTTCTATTTTCTGAAGGGCGGAAGCAAGAGCTTCAACAGAACCTTGAACATCGGCTTTTACGATTAGGTTAATATCCTTTACATCACCTTGCTTAATTTGTTCAAACAAATCATCAAGGCTCAGTTTGGACTTCTCGCTGCGCTGTTCAACCTGCTGCTTTTGAGAACGCGCTTCCCCAACCTGACGGGCTTTTTTCTCATCGGCGAACACCATAAACTGATCTCCCGCTTGCGGTACTTCGTTCAAACCGGTAATTTCAACAGGAGCGGACGGGCCGACTTCTTTCACACGGCGGCCAACGTCGTTGACCATTGCACGGACACGTCCATATGTGTTCCCCACAACGATAGGGTCTCCAACTTTCAAAGATCCATTTTGAACAAGAAGAGTAGCGACTGAACCGCGGCCTTTATCGAGCTGCGCTTCGATTACGGTTCCGGTTGCGCGCAGTTTAGGGTTCGCTTTCAGTTCTTCTACTTCACTGACAAGGAGAATCATTTCAAGCAGCTCATCGATTCCTTCCCCTTTAAGAGCGGATACAGGAACGAAAATGGTTTCGCCGCCCCATGCTTCAGGAACAAGAGCATGCTCCGTTAGTTCCTGCATCACACGGTCAGGATTTGCACTTGGCTTATCCATTTTGTTCACAGCTACAATGATCGGCACATCTGCTGCTTTAGCGTGGTTGATTGCTTCAACCGTCTGCGGCATTACACCGTCATCAGCTGCAACAACAAGGATCGTAATATCTGTGACTTGAGCTCCGCGCGCACGCATTGTCGTAAACGCTGCGTGTCCAGGAGTATCAAGGAACGTAATTTTCTTCCCGTTTGACTCAATTTGGTAGGCACCGATATGTTGGGTAATCCCTCCGGCTTCGCCTTCTGTCACTTTCGTATTGCGGATGGAATCAAGCAATGTCGTTTTCCCGTGGTCGACGTGGCCCATAATTGTTACAACCGGCGGGCGGACTTGATGATCTTCTTCATTATCAGCCTGATCGTAGCCTTCAAATTCCGTCACATCAAAAAGGATTTCCTCTTCCACTTCTACTCCGTATTCCCCTGCAATAAGTTCAATTGTATCTTTATCCAGATCCTGGTTAATGGTAGCCATTACGCCAAGCATAAGAAGTTTTTTAATGATTTCAGAAGGTTCCTTATGAAGCTTTTGAGCAAGCTCTCCGACAGTCAAAGAACCTGTAAATGTAATTTTGCTCGGCAGCTCTTTTTTAGGTTTTTCTGCCTGAGGTGTGTGCGGACGCTGATTATTGTTTCGGTTTTGGCCTTTTTTCTGGCTGCTGCTGTTATTTCTTCTGTTATTGTTTTGGTTCATGCTGTTATTCCTTCCGCTCTGCGGTCCCTTTTTATCCCCTGGGCGCTGCTGGGTGTTTTTCCGTTGATCGGAAGAAGGACGGCTTTGATTATTGGTTGATGTTTTTTTCGCTGAGGCAGACTGATCGCCGTTTGATTGAGAATTAATGGCTTCATTCCCCTTCCCGGCTGATTTAGGTGCCGATCCTTGAGTTTTTGGCTTGCTGTTTGAAGCAAATTTCTGATTAAGTTTCCCTACATGTGCATCTTCGATCATCGCCATGTGGTTGGAAACTTCTACATTGATGTCTTTCAACGCTGAAATGACATCTTTGCTTGATACATTGTGCTGCTTTGCATATTCATATACTCTCACTTTTGACATTTGTTCACCCCCATGAAATTTAATCGAGCAAGTCTTTCAGTTTCGCAGCAAAACCCTGTTCAGTGACAGCTGCGACTACTCTTGCATCCTTGCCGATTGCATGCCCGAGCTCATAACGGCTTTCAACATGCACGACTGGAGTGTTGTATGAACGGCACTTGTCCGTTACTTTTTTCTTTGTATTGTCGGATGCATCTTTAGAGAGCAGAACCAATTTAGCCCGGTTTTGACGAACCTCTTTAATGACCAGTTCTTCACCGGAAATGACTTTGCGTGCCCGATTGGCCAGTCCAAGCAGGGACTTCCATTTTTGATGGTTCATGATTGTCTGCTTTCTGCAAGCTGGATCAATTCATCATAGACGGTATCCTCTACTTTTGTTTTGAGCTGATTGGATAGGATATTCTTTTTCTTGGCCAGTAAAATAGACTCCTTATCCAGCGTTATATAGGCGCCGCGGCCGTTCTTTCGGCCCGTCGGATCTACCGACACTTCCCCTTCGGAAGAACGGACGACACGTACCATATCCTTTTTCGGTTTCATTTCACCGGTAGCGACGCATTTGCGCAAAGGAATTTTTCTTCCTGAGTTCATCCGGTTCACCTCTTACTCGTCTTGAAAATCTTCTGGAGACTCGTAATCAGCCTCTTCTGATTCACCCTGGGCTTCACTCAGCAATCCAAGCTTTGAAGCATCCGTTTCGCTTTTGATGTCGATTTTCCAGTTTGTAAGTTTAGCAGCGAGTCTTGCATTCTGACCGCGTTTCCCGATAGCAAGTGAAAGCTGGTAATCCGGCACAATAACCGTTGTTGCTTTGTCTTCCTCGTTCACTTTTACCTCTACCACTTTGGATGGGCTGAGTGCGTTGGCAACAAATTCAACCGGATCATTGGACCAGCGGACAATATCAATTTTCTCGCCTTTCAGTTCATTTACGATTGCTTGAACGCGCTGGCCTTTCGGGCCTACACAGGAACCTACAGGATCTACTTCCGGATTATCGGAGTGGACAGAAATTTTAGAACGGTCCCCCGCTTCACGGGCCACCGATTTGATTTCAACCGTTCCATCGTAGATTTCGGGAACTTCGATTTCAAACAGGCGCTTTAAAAGACCTGGATGTGTACGGGAAACAAAAATCTGCGGCCCTTTTGTCGTTTTTTCAACTTTTGTGATAAACACTTTAATCCGGTCGTGAGGTTTATACTGCTCATTAGGCATCTGCTCATTGACAGGAAGCAATGCTTCAATTTTACCAAGGCTGACATAGATGAATTTTGAATCAATGCGCTGGACAATCCCGGTCATGATATCTTCTTCTCTGTCAATAAACTCAGAATAAATAACGCCCCGTTCAGCTTCTCTCACTCTCTGGGTAACCACTTGTTTCGCAGTCTGAGCGGCAATTCTTCCGAAATCTTTCGGAGTCACTTCCATCTCAACAATATCGCCCACTATGTAGTTCGGATGAATGGCCTGAGCTTCGCTTTCCGAAATTTCCAGGCGGGCATCAAAGACTTGGTCCACTACATCTTTACGGGCAAAAACTCTCATCGTTCCCGTTTCGCGGTTTAAATCAACCCGGACATTTTGTGCCTGGTTAAAATTCCGCTTATAAGCAGAGATTAAGGCAGCTTCGATTGCTTCAATAATAATTTCTTTGCTGATTCCTTTTTCTCTCTCGAGTATGGTCAGCGCATCTAAAAGTTCACTGCTCATTTTTCTAATTTCCCCCTTTAATCATCACCGGCCGGCTTAAAGCGGTTCGGCTACTCGGCTATCAGTAGTTAACAAGGTGCATTTAAAAATTGAAGGATACGGCCAATCTCGCACTGGCCACCTTGGCGTATGGGATAACAATCTCTTTTTTTCTTGTTTTCACGGTAATTAACACCGTTACAGACTCGCCGTCGAACGATTGCAGAATGCCTTCAAAAACCTTTTCCCCATCAATGGGTTCATATGTTTTAACATTTACATTTTTTCCTACAGCCTTATGGAAATCAGCCTCTTTTTTCAAAGGGCGTTCTGCACCGGGGGAGGAGACTTCAAGAAAATAATTGTGGGTGATTGGATCAATGGCATCCAATTTTTCCCCTAAGCGCTCGCTTACCATCCCGCACTCTTCAATATCAACACCTTTGTCTGAATCAATAAATACGCGAAGGAACCAGTTTTTCCCTTCTTTTACGTACTCAACTTCGACTAATTCCAATTCCAGTTCATCTAGGATTGGAACGGCTAGTTCGCTGACTGTATCTGTTACTTTTTTACTCATTCTCTTCCTCCTCATATTTCCAGGAAAGTTCACCATAACGGAACAAAAGCACAAGCGCCTTAAACAGTGCTGCCCATGCCGGATCGGAATGCTTCAGCACCTATCGGCTAAAAATATTCCTTAACGCAAGAAAGCGGAATCCGTTTTTGCAATGGGATCTTCCGCGGAATGATGCGAATGAACGGACAGTACTTGCAGAAGGATGCTCATTCTGCAAAGATCCGGCAGATTCAGCGGCTGGCAGAAAAACCCTGCCGTTGCAGCAGGGAATGAAGTCTGTCAGCCTTAAAGTAAATACGCATACTGCGGCAGGAATGAATAGAAAACAGCGGCCCAGAAGCCGATATTCCGTCTAAAAGGTCCCTTACCCAAAACGAAAGAGTGGGTTGCCCCACTCTCTTTGCCTCTGCTATTGCAGTATTTCCAATAAAAATATACCATAACCAGAATTTTATTGCAAATGAAGGAAGAATGCCTGTCCTGTCTTTTTAGAACAGGGAGAGCTGATTTTGATCCGGAAGCGCTTCAAGGCATCCGTGGCTGTCCAAATATTCAATGATGGTTTTGGAAACCCGCCCTCTTTGCTGAAGATCTTCTTTAGATAAAAATTCGCCTTCTTCCCGCGCTTTTACAATATTAAGGGCCGCATTCGTGCCGAGGCCGGGAATTGCGTTGAAAGGGGGAATCAGCGTATCTCCTTCAATAACGAATTCGCTCGCCTTGGATTTATACAAATCTACCTTTTGGAATGCATAGCCCCTTGCACACATTTCCAGGCACAGTTCAAGCACCGTCATCAGATTTTTCTCTTTCGGGCTTGCCTCAAGGCCTTTTGAACTGATTTCTTCAAGTTTCGCTTTGATTGCAGCCGTCCCTTTCGCCATCGCATCCACATCAAAATCATCTGCTCTGACGGTGAAATAGGCTGCATAGTAAAGAAGAGCATGATGGACTTTGAAATACGCGATCCTTACAGCCATGAGTACATAAGCGGCAGCATGGGCTTTCGGGAACATATATTTGATCTTCAGGCAGGATTCAATATACCATTTCGGCACATTGTTCTTCTTCATTTCCTCTTCCATTTCCGGTGTCAGTCCCTTCCCTTTACGGACAGACTCCATGATTTTGAAAGCGAAAGATGGTTCAAGCCCCTGATAAATCAGATATACCATAATGTCATCCCGGCATCCAATGACCTCACTCAGGTTGCAAATATTGTTGTGAATCAATTCCTGGGCATTTCCGAGCCATACATCTGTACCGTGGGATAGTCCTGAAATCTGGACTAATTCAGAAAAAGTTGTAGGCTTCGTGTCTTCGAGCATTTGCCGGACAAATTTTGTTCCGAATTCCGGGATGCCGAGCGTTCCGGTTTTACACATAATCTCTTCTTCTGTTACTCCTAACGAAGAAGTGCCGCTGAAGATTTTCATGACCTCCGGATCATCTGTAGGAATTGTCTTTGGATCGATACCGCTCAAGTCCTGCAGCATCCTTATGACGGTTGGATCATCATGTCCGAGTATATCGAGTTTCAGCAGATTGTCATGGATGGAATGGAAATCAAAATGAGTTGTTTTCCATTCTGATCCCGCTGCATCGGCCGGAAACTGGATGGGCGAGAAATCAAAGATGTCCATATAGTCAGGAACAACAATGATTCCCCCCGGATGCTGGCCTGTAGTCCGTTTTACACCCGTACAGCCCTGAACTAGCCGGTCGATTTCAGCTCCCCTGAAATTCAAATTATGATCCCCCGCATACCCTTTTACATAGCCATAGGCCGTTTTTTCAGCCACTGTACCGATGGTTCCGGCGCGGAATACGTTGTCTTCTCCAAACAAAACTTTCGTATAATTGTGGGCTCTTGGCTGATATTCTCCTGAGAAGTTCAAATCAATATCCGGGACTTTATCGCCTTTAAACCCAAGAAATGTTTCAAACGGGATGTCGTGGCCATCTTTTTTATAAGATGTACCGCAATTCACGCAGTCTTTATCCGGAAGGTCAAACCCGGACCCTACCGTTCCATCATTGAAGAATTCCGAATGCTTGCACTCTGGGCACACGTAATGAGGGGGAAGCGGATTTACCTCTGTAATTTCCGTCATCGTCGCTACAAGCGAAGAGCCTACTGACCCACGCGATCCGACAAGGTAGCCGTCATCCAGTGATTTTTTCACAAGCTTATGTGATATGAGATAAATGACGGCAAAACCGTGGCCGATGATGCTTTTTAATTCCTTCTCAAGACGCGCTTCCACGATCTCAGGAAGCGGTGTTCCATAAATGCTCTCAGCCATCTCATAGCTCATCTGCCTGATTTCCTCATCAGCGCCTTCGATTTTCGGCGTGAACAAATCGTCTTTGATCGGCTTAACATCTCCAATCATATCGGCAACGGCGTTTGAGTTTTCAACGACGATCTTTTTAGCCCGCTCTTCTCCCAAAAATGAGAAACAGTCAAGCATTTCATTCGTTGTCCTGAAATGGACATTCGGGTGTTCATGACGGTTAAGGGGGTTTGCTCCGCCTTGTGAACTGACCAGGATCTTCCGGTAGATTTTGTCTTCCGGATTCATATAGTGGACATTTCCCGTAGCAGCGACAGGTTTCCCGAGTTTGTCTCCAAGATCGGCTATATTGGTGATGATCTCACAAAGCGCCTCTTTGTCCCGCACGTATTCCAGATCAATTAGATGCTGATACACTTCAGGCGGCTGGATTTCCAGGTAATCATAGAACTTCGCCGTCTCTTCCACTTCTTCCGGCGATTTTTGCATCATCCCTTCAAAGACCTCGCCCTTATCGCACCCTGAGCCAATAATCAGACCTTCACGGTGCTTTTGCAGAACCGATCTCGGGATACGGGGAACACGGTAGAAATATTGGATATGGGATAACGAGACGAGCTTGAAAAGATTTTTCAGTCCAATTTCATCTTTCGCAAGAATCGTGGCATGGAATGGCCGCGACCGCTGAAATGCATTGCCCTGTCCCATATTGTTGTTTAATTCATCATGAAAATGGATTCCTTTTTCTGCTGCGTCCTTCAGCATTTTCAGGAGAAGGTATCCTGTTGCTTCCGCGTCATAGATGGCTCTGTGATGCTGGGTCAGCTCAATATCGAACTTTTTGCAAAGCGTGTTCAGCCTGTGGCTTTTAAGATCAGGATATAAAAAGCGCCCGAGCTCGAGTGTATCAATGACAGGATTGGCAGCCTTCTCTTCATTCAGCAGCCTCGTATAACCAGCATTCAAAAACCCCATATCAAAGCTTGCATTATGGGCAACGAGAATATCGTCCCCAATCCACTCTTTAAATTCCTGCATAACGTCTTTGACTTCCGGTGCGTTTTTGACCATATCATCTGTGATTCCTGTCAAATCAATGGTCGTTGCAGAAAGAGGATGATGAGGGTTGGCAAACCGTTCAAACCGGTCAATGATTTCCCCGCCTTTGATCTTGACTGCTGCAAGCTCAATGACTGTATCATATACAGCCGATAATCCCGTTGTTTCCACGTCAAACACAACAAATACAGAGTCCTCAAGCGAACGGTGAGCATCGTTGTAGGCGATCGGCACCCCATCATCAACGAGATTGGCTTCAATTCCGAACAAGACTTTCAGACCATGTTTTTTCCCAGCTGAATAAGCCTCCGGGAAAGACTGGGCAACAGCATGATCCGTTATGGCGATGGCTTTATGTCCCCATTTGGCCGCCTGTTCTGCTAAACGGCTGAAAGAAGTTACCGCGTCCATCTGGCTCATGGGAGAATGAAGATGCAGTTCTACCCGCTTTTCCCCTTCAGGAGCGGTATCCTGTCTAAGCTTAGGCTTTACCTCGTTGATGTCGTTGGCAATCATGACAAGATCGCGGACGAACGTATCGTTTTGAACGCTGCCCCTTGCCTTAACCCACATGCCCTTTTTGATTGCATTCAAAAGAGCGGCATCTTCTTTATCCCGTGCGAACATTTTAACAAGCATCGAACTGGTGTAATCCGTAATTTTTATTGTCGCAAGGGTTCTGCCGCTTCTCAGTTCTTTTGTTTCTGCGTCGAATACAAACCCCTGGATGGTTGTCCGGCGTTCTTCATCTACGATCGATTCCATCGGGACAACTTCCTCATCATCTTTAATCTGATACCCGATGACAATCGGTCCGGATGGAATATCGCCTGCCTGATCCTCTGCTTCTTTCTTCTGCATTTCAGTTAAGGCAGCCAGAGCCCGTTCTTGATCTTCCTGAAGCTTTTGTTCATTGAATTTTTTCAGATCGGCTTCAGAGAACGTTACCTCGGTATCGATCTGAAAGAGCGGGAAGCCAAAGGATTGAAGACTTTCCTGTATAAGGGATCCGTATTTCCGCTTAATAGTCGCAGCTTCTGTATCGTTGCGCGTACTAATCGTCAGCTTAGTGCCGAAAAGCTTAGGAAGCTGTTCAGATAAGAGCGCTAGAACAGGCGGTGATATGCCCTCTATTTCCTGAAGGCTCGACATCCAGTATGCCTGCAGGAGAGCCTCACTCGTTTCCTGGTTAGCGGCTTTTATCGAAAAACTGACGGAGGCAATATGAGAAAAAGCCTTTGAAAGACTGGATTGGAATAGCTGAAACACTTCATATGGAAGAATGGAGGATATTTCAAATTCAAAATGCCACCGTTTTTGCATTTTATGGACGGTCAGCTTTCCAATGGAAGCATTCTGAAAATAAGGAACAATTTGATCATCTGTCAGCTGCAGCTGCTGAAGGAGCAGCTGAAATCTTTTACGCTGTTCAGTTTGTTTTTCTGTCAAGCCGGTTCGCTCCTTCCTTATCAAAATGGAAGGGTCTGACCGCACGAGCAGCCAAACCCTCTTTACTTTTCATTTAGTTAAGTCCATTATCAATTATTTTCCTAGAATCCGGCGGATGGTTTCTGCCAGATCATTCACAGGAACATCGAACTTTTCACCGGTTTTCCGCACTTTTACTTCCAGAATGCTTTCCTCAGCACGCTTTCCAGAAGTGATGCGGATCGGAAGTCCGATCAAATCGGAATCTGCAAATTTAACTCCGGCCCGCTCTGCACGGTCATCAAACAGAATGTTATACGATTGTCCAAGCTCCTCGTATACTTTTTCCGCCAAAGCTACTTGCGCATCCGATTTTACATTAGCCGGAATGACATGCAGGTCAAATGGAGCAACCTGTTCAGGCCAGACAATGCCGTTTTCATCATGGAATTGCTCCACGATCGCTGCCAGTGTACGGGAGACCCCAATACCATAGCATCCCATGATCATCGGCTGGGATCGTCCATTTTCATCGAGGTAATTAGCATTCATATCCACTGAATAGCGTGTTCCCAGCTTGAATATATGGCCGACTTCAATACCGCGGGCAAATTGGATGGTTCCCTTCCCATCAGGAGATGCGTCTCCTTCCTGAATAAAACGGAGGTCTGCATACTGACTAACCTGCAGATCCCGCTCGGCATCGACCGAAGTAAAATGGTATCCTTCTTCATTCGCACCGCAGATCCCGTTTACCATGGCTTTTACAGCTGTATCGGCCACGATTTCAATTTCATCTGACACCTTGATCGGGCCGACGAATCCTGCAGGACATCCCATCGCCTCTTTTATTTCTTCAGGACTTGCCAGTTCAACGGATCTTGCATCAAATAAATTCTTCACTTTAATATCATTAATTTCATGGTCTCCTCTTGAAAGGACGAGAACAAACCGGTCATCCACTTTAAACAGAAGGGATTTAAGGCATTTTTCCTTGCTCACATTGAAAAATTCAGCCACTTCCTCAATTGTCCGCTGGGAAGGAGTTTCTTTTTTAGTCATTTCCCCGCATGTTTCATCCGGACGGCTGTACTCGGAAACGACAGGTGCCATTTCCACATTCGCAGCATAGCTTGATTGATCAGAATAGGCAATGGTATCTTCTCCGACTTCTGAAAGAACCATGAACTCATGTGTATCTTTTCCGCCCATTGCACCTGAATCGGCGATTACGGCGCGGAAGTTTAGCCCGCAGCGCTCGAAGATATTGCTGTAGGCCGTGTACATTTTATCGTACATTTCATCCAGGCTTTCGAAAGAGGAATGGAAAGAATAAGCATCTTTCATGATGAATTCCCGGCCTCTTAATATCCCGAATCTGGGCCGCTTTTCATCCCGGAACTTTGACTGGATTTGGTAAAGGGCAAGCGGCAGTCTCTTGTAGGATTTTACTTCATCTCTTACAAGACTTGTTATCACTTCTTCGTGAGTCGCTCCAAGCGCGAACTCCCTGCCGTGCCTGTCCTTTAGCCTCATCAGCTCAGGCCCGTAGGAATACCATCTTCCTGACTCCTGCCAAAGTTCAGATTGTTGCATCGCAGGCATTAGCAGTTCAGATGCTCCCGCTTTGTTCATTTCATCTCGTACAATGTTTTGAATATTCTGCAGGACCTTCTGGGCAAGCGGAAGATAACTGTAGATCCCGCTCGTATTCTGGCGGATGTATCCGGCTCTGAGAAGGAGCTGATGGCTTTTTATATCAGCATCAGCTGGAACTTCCCGTAATGTAGGAATAAACGTCAAACTTTGTTTCATCTATGTGCACCCCGTTTTAATAGATCGGCTATTTTTTATAAAAAGAATTTTTGTATGTCATTCCAAGTAACTACTAGCATTAGAAGCATCAGCAGGGCAAACCCGATAAAATGAACGACGCCTTCTTTTTGCCGGTCAATCGGCTTTCCTCTTACTGCTTCTACTAAAAAGAACATGAGACGGCCGCCATCCAGTGCGGGAATCGGCAAAAGATTCATGATCCCAAGGTTGATGCTCAGCAGCGCAGTCCACCTTAAAAGATTCGCAAATCCGGATTGGGCAACCTGGCCTGTCACATCATAGATTCCTACCGGGCCTGAGAGCATATCGATGGAGAACTGCCCTGTAACCAGTTTTCCAAGGCTTACGAGAATCTCTTTCGTATAAAACACAGTCTGTGAGCCTGCGTTTTCAATCGATGTTAAAAAGCCCTTTTCCATCGGAGCATAGGACCCAACACGTCCAATTGTCTGATCTCCTGCTTTTTCAGCTTTGGGAACAACTTTGATGGTCCTGGGTTTTCCGTCTCTCTCAATGGCGAAAGCAAGTTCTTTATCCGGACTGCTGCTGATGATTTTCGTCACGTCATTCCAAGTCGACACAGATTTGCCGTTAATGGTTTTAATGACATCGCCTTCTTTGATGCCTGATTCAATGGCGGCTCCATCTTTCGTCAGCTCTCCGAATATAGGCTTATCCATAGGAGAACCCTGAATCAGTCCAAGTGCAAAGAGCACAATAAAGGCGAGCACAAAATTCATTAGAGGACCGGCAATAATGGCAGCTGTCCTTTGCCCAAGCGTTTTCGAACCGAACTGGCGGTCGTAAGGGGCAATCTGGCTTTCCTGTCCATCTGCGACAAAGTAAGACTTTTTCGCAACCGTAAAGCGCTGAAGGCGGTCTTCTTCTCCTTGTTCGTATCCTGTAATGAACATGGCTTTTTCCAAATCAGCCTGCTCGACTTCAATGATTCTCGCTTTTGGAAATTTTTCTTTGTTGTTAAGAATGATTTTCTCCGCTTCACCTTGCGCGTTAAACAGCAGTCCGATATGATGGCCCGGCTTCACCTCGACCATTTCAGGGTCTTCCCCTGCCATCCTGACGTAGCCCCCGATCGGAAGCAAACGTATCGTATAGACTGTTTCATTCTTTTTATAAGAAAAAATCTTTGGTCCAAATCCGATTGCAAACTCCCGGCATAGAATACCTGCCCGCTTGGCAAAAACCAAGTGGCCCAGTTCATGGAAAAAGACAAGAGCTCCAAAAATCAGAATAAACGCAATGACCGTATTCACCTGCATACCACCTTTAGTTTAATAAGGACCTCACGTACCTTCTTGCTTCCTGATCTGCATGCTGTATGGCTTCAAGATCGGGATTTTGAATCACAGTGTGGACCTCTAAAGCCTGCTCAATTCTATTTTCAATTTCTAAAAATTCCAGCCTGCCGGCAAGAAACTGGGCGACTGCCTCTTCATTGGCAGCGTTCAGTACGGTCGGCATTGTTCCTCCTATTTTACCTGATTCGTAGGCAAAATGTAAGCATCTGAAACGAGAGAAGTCAGGCTTTGAAAAGTGGAGCTTTCCCTGATCCCACAGGTTTAGCCCTTTTGTATTGGCTAATGGCAGACGGGACGGATGTGTAAGCGCATATTGAATCGGCACTTTCATATCAGGTGTGCCAAGCTGTGCCTTTACACTGCCGTCTTCAAATTCAACCATCGAGTGAATGATGCTTTCCTTGTGGAGAAGGACATCAATTTTTGAATAAGGGACCCCAAACAGCCAGTAGGCTTCAATGACTTCCAGACCCTTATTCATCATGGTGGCAGAATCGATCGTAATTTTAGCTCCCATCGACCAGTTTGGATGATTGAGGGCTTCTTCAACGGTGACACCTTTTAATTCTTCCCTTGTTCTGTCGCGGAAGCTTCCACCCGATGCAGTCAGAATGAGTCTGGAAATATCTTTTTCATTTTCCCCTTGAAGACACTGGAAAATAGCAGAGTGCTCGCTGTCAACTGGAAGCAGAGCCGTTCCATAGCGGCGGGCAGCTTCCGTAACAATATGCCCCGCTGTTACTAACGTTTCTTTGTTCGCCAGAGCCACGGTCTTCCTGGATTCAATGGCTTTTAGCGTCGGCACAAGGCCGATACTGCCCAGAAGGGAATTTACGACTACATCTGCATCCTGATGAACGGCGGCCTCAATATTTCCTTCTTCTCCATACGAAAAAGAAATCGGCTCCCCGCTGAATTCATCTTTTAGCTTTACATAGTCTTCCTTCTCTTTGACAGAGACAAATTTAGGCCTGAATTCTTTAATGGCCTTTTTCCCTGCTTCAATGTTCGAACCAAACGTAAGGGCGGTCAGCTGAAAATCCTCAGGATGCTCGCGGATCACGTCAAGAGTTTGTGTGCCGATTGAACCTGTAGCTCCCAATAGACTGATACGTTTCATCTTCTCTCACTCTCCCATGACTTTTTCTGTATTTGAGCTGTTTTTATGCCGGATAAAATAGGATAAGCATGAAATGGAGAAGAGGCAGCACAAACAATAGGCTGTCAAATCGATCCAGTATACCTCCATGTCCTGGAAGAATATTTCCGGAATCCTTAACATGGTAATGCCGTTTAAGGGCGGACTCAACTAAGTCCCCCACTTGTCCAAAAACAGACAGAAACACGGTAATTAATGAGACCTTTAAGTAAGAATGCACGATAGGAAGAACGGTTTCAAAAACGAGAGAAATGATCAAAGCACAGATAATCCCTCCGAAAAACCCCTCAATGGTCTTATTTGGACTTATTTCCGGCCAAAGCTTATTCTTTCCAATTGCTTTTCCAATAAAATAGGCACCTGAATCTGTTGCCCAAATAATAAGAAGAGCAAAAACAATATATTCTAAACCTAAAGCTCTTGTTTCAATAAAATAATAAAACCCGATCCCGATATACATAACAGATAGAAGTGAAAATCCGACATCATCAAACGAGAAGCGGTTTTTGGTAATCACGGTGTAAGTTAAAAATAGCAGCACACCGAGAAGGGCAACCTCTAATTTTGAAATATTTATGTTTCCCAGGACAAGAATATGACTGGAGGGAATCAGCAAAATCCATAAGAGCAAAACACTGACCAGGCCAGGTATGCTCACAATCTGAATTTTTTTCATTTTTAAAAGTTCATAAAGACTAATCGTACTTAATACATAGATGGCAAAGCTGAACGGGATTCCTCCCCAAATAACGAAAGGGACAAAAATTGCCAGTGCCAGTATTGCTGTAATAATCCGCTGTATCATTTCTTATCACCTTCTATACTCCGCCAAATCTGCGGCCCCTTTGCTGATAGTCAGCGATCGCCTGAATAAAGTTCTCTTCTTTAAAATCGGGCCAAAGCACGTCTGTAAACCAAAATTCTGTATAAGCAAGCTGCCAGAGCATAAAATTGCTTAAGCGGATTTCGCCGCTTGTCCGGATCAGCAAATCAGGATCCTGAAGCGATTCTGTCATCAAATAGGAAGAAAATAACTCTTCGTTAATATCTTCCGTCCGGATCCAGCCTTTTTTTGAATCTTCGACAAGGTTTTGAATCCCTTTGACTATTTCAGTCCGGCTGCCATAATTCAATGCAAAATTTAATACAAGTCCAGTATTTTCCGCCGTTTCACGCATGGCTTTTTCGACCGCCGCGAGTGTATGTTTCGGAAGCCGGTCTGTTTCCCCCATAATTTTCACTTGAACATTCTCTTCAATTAATT
Source organism: Bacillus sp. FJAT-42376 (assembly GCF_003816055.1). Classification (NCBI taxonomy): domain Bacteria; kingdom Bacillati; phylum Bacillota; class Bacilli; order Caryophanales; family Bacillaceae; genus Bacillus; species Bacillus sp. FJAT-42376. The sequence continues at coordinate 2,338,422 of NZ_CP033906.1, read as the reverse complement.
CTGGAAGGAAGGTTGTTAAAAATTCTTCAGGCAGTTTCATTAAATAATCGACTTCGATTTTGGGCCTTTTCCAGTTTTCTGTCGAAAAAGCATAAAGCGTTAAAGCGCTCACACCAAGCTCGCTTGCAAGCTTCGTAATCCTTCTGACTACTTTCATTCCTTCATGATGTCCCGCCATTCTGGGCAAAGCTCGATTCTTAGCCCATCTTCCGTTCCCATCCATAATGATTGCAATATGAGGAGGGATTGGCCCGCCGCTGACATCTTGTTTTGTATATGTATGACTGGCGGAAGGCATTTCGCTTCTTCTGCCCTTTCTGAAAAAGTTAAGCATGTGATTCCTCCATCACCCGGCAGCTAATGGTTCTAAAGCGATCCCTAGCCGTGTTAACAGTATTAACAAAAAAACCCCCTGTAAACGTTAGAGGGTCTTTTGCACACTTCTATTTTACATAGAAAAGCGTTAAACTTCCATGATTTCTTTTTCTTTATCTTTTGCGATTTGATCAAGCTTGCCGATATAATCATCCGTCAGCTTTTGTACCTGATCAGAAAGACCCCGCAATTCGTCTTCTGTCATCTCACCGTTTTTCTCGGCTTTTTTCAAATCATCATTTGCATCACGGCGAATGTTCCTGATACCCACTTTCGCCTCTTCTGCATATTTTTTCACCAATTTGCCAAGCTCTTTACGGCGTTCTTCTGTCAGAGCAGGAATTGAAATACGGACAATCGTTCCGTCATTTGTCGGATTCAGTCCAAGATCTGCTTTTTGAATCGCTTTTTCAATATCTCCAAGAGCAGATTTATCATAAGGTGTGATGATCAGCATGCGCGCTTCCGGAACACTGATTGAAGCCAGCTGATTGACCGGAGTTGGAGCTCCGTAATAATCTACTGTCACTTTATCAAGAAGTGAAGCATTCGCACGGCCTGCTCTTACGGTTGCCAATTCGCGCTGGAATGCGGAAACTGCCTTTTCCATTCTGTCTTTTGCCTGATTAATATGCTGGTTTGCCATTTTATTTCCCCCTTACAATCGTTCCGATATTTTCGCCAAGTACGGCTCTTTTAATATTTCCCTCTTCCATAATAGAGAAAACAATAAGCGCTATATCATTATCCATGCATAGAGAGGATGCTGTAGAATCCATCACAGCCAGTCCATCTTTCAATACATCTAAATAGGATAGCTCTTCGTATTTTACAGCATTTGCATCTTTAAGCGGATCTGCATTATAAACGCCGTCCACATTATTCTTCGCCATCAGAATGACATCCGCTTCAATTTCAGCGGCGCGCAGTGCAGCTGTTGTATCGGTTGAAAAGTACGGATTCCCTGTGCCTGCGGCAAAGATTACGACACGTTTCTTCTCAAGATGGCGGATTGCTTTTCTTCTGATATAAGGTTCTGCTACCTGTCTCATTTCAATTGACGTTTGAACCCTTGTCTGAATGCCGAGATTTTCAAGGCTGTCCTGAAGTGCGAGGGAGTTCATGACTGTTGCAAGCATCCCCATATAATCCGCTGTCGCGCGGTCCATGCCCATTTCACTGCCGACCTTGCCGCGCCAGATATTTCCGCCGCCTACGACAACAGCTACTTCTACATCCATCTCTGCAATTTCCTTTACCTGTGTGGCAATGGATTTAATCACGCTCGGATTGATGCCAAACCCTTGAGGGCCCGCTAAAGCTTCCCCGCTTAGTTTTAAGACAATGCGTTTATATTTAGGATTAATCATAATAGCCTCCAAATCTTTTCATTGAAATTCCATTAAATAAGACGGAATGTTCCATTCTTGCAAGCATGCATCTGCCTGCTGATTCTCTGCATCCGTCTGCAGGCTTGCGAGAAAAACCAGGGTCAGATCCTGCTTTAGTCTCGGAACGGGGTCACAATTCCAGTCTTGAAAAAACGGGAACACAGCCGTGTTCCCATTTTCATTACTTGTATAAGCGAAGTAAACAAAAGCTTACTTGCGTACTTGGTTCATTACTTCTTCAGCAAAGTTATCCTGGCGTTTCTCGATTCCTTCGCCTACTTCAAAACGGATGAAAGTTTTCACTTCTGCGTTGTGAGAAGCAACGAATTGTTTAACTTTTTGGTCTGGGTTTTTAACGAAGCTCTGGTCAAGAAGGCAAATATCTTCGAAGTATTTTCCAAGACGTCCTTCAACCATTTTCGCTACGATATTTTCAGGCTTGCCTTCATTAAGAGCTTGCTGAGTCAATACTTCACGCTCGCGGTCAGCTTCTTCTTGAGAAACCTGGTCACGGCTGATGTATTTAGGGTTTACAGCAGCAACGTGCATAGCAACGTCTTTTGCAGCTCCCTCGTCTGTTGTTCCTTCAAGAACAGTCAGAACCGCAATGCGGCCGCCCATGTGAAGGTATGCTCCGAAAGCATCGCTGTCTGTTTTTGTAACAACTTCAAAGCGGCGAAGAGAAATTCTTTCTCCGATTGTTGCCACTGCAGAGTGGATGCGCTCTTCTACTGTTGAACCGTTTTCCATTTTAGAAGCCAAAGCTTCTTCCAGGTTAGCTGGTTTCGCTGCAAGAAGATGAGAAGCAAGTTCGCTGATTAAGTCTTTGAACCCTTCGTTTTTCGCAACAAAGTCTGTTTCAGAGTTCACTTCAAGGATAACCGCTTCGTTTCCTTCCGCTTTAACAGCAGCAAGACCTTCTGCCGCGATGCGGTCAGATTTTTTAGCCGCTTTCGCAATGCCTTTTTCACGAAGATAGTCGATTGCTTTTTCCATATCACCGTTTGTTTCTGTCAGCGCTTTTTTGCAATCCATCATACCTGCGCCAGTTTTTTCACGAAGTTCCTTAACCATTTGTGCAGTAACTGCCATGGGGAATTCCTCCTTAAGATTCTATTATGTAGGGAAACCATTTTTCTTTTTTAAAAAAAGGTGATAAAAGGCCTTACCCTCTTATCACCTTTTGTTTTGCTCATTAAGCAGTTGTTGTTTCTTCTTCAGCAGCTTCTTCGCCTTCGTTGCCTTGTTTCGCTTCAAGGATCGCGTCAGCCATTTTACCAGTAAGAAGTTTTACTGCGCGGATTGCGTCATCATTTGCAGGGATAACGTGGTCAATCTCATCTGGGTCGCAGTTTGTGTCAACGATGCCAATGATCGGAATGTTCAATTTGTGTGCTTCTGCAACAGCGATGCGCTCTTTGCGAGGATCGATGATGAACAGTGCATCTGGAAGAGACTTCATGTCTTTAATTCCGCCTAGGAATTTCTCAAGACGCTCAAGCTCTTTTTTAAGCTGAACTACTTCTTTTTTAGGAAGTACTTCGAAAGTGCCGTCTTCCTGCATTCTTTCGATGTCTTTAAGACGTTTGATACGCTTTTGGATTGTTTCAAAGTTTGTAAGCGTTCCGCCAAGCCAGCGTTGGTTAACGTAGTACATGCCTGAACGTTCTGCTTCTTCTTTAACAGAATCCTGAGCTTGTTTTTTTGTTCCAACGAAAAGAATTTTACCGCCGTTCGCAGCCAATTCTTTTGTTACGTTGTAAGCTTCTTCAACCTTTTTCACTGTCTTTTGAAGGTCGATGATGTAGATGCCGTTACGCTCAGTGAAGATGTAACGTTTCATTTTTGGGTTCCAGCGGCGTGTTTGGTGGCCGAAGTGAACACCAGCTTCAAGCAATTGCTTCATTGAAATTACTGACATGTTAATTTTCCTCCTAATGGTTTTTCTCCTCCGCTTTACATCATTTCCAAGCATAACTGACTGAACAGCACCAATACTTGAATCTGTAAGCGTGTGTATTAACACCAAGAAGAAATATACCACAGTCAAAGTTCGGAAGCAAGCAGAAAATCGCTATTTTTGCCGAAATTTAAGCAGAAGCTCGACCTCCGTTTTCCCTTTGCCTGTCTCCCTGGCAATTTCTTCTATAGAATACCCCTTTTCGTGCAGAATCACAACTTCCTCCCTGCTCTCCTTTTGCTCAGCATTCCATATAATCGAATCTTCCACTTCTGCTGCATGTTCAAGATGGACAGGAAGGGGCTCTTCATCGCGCGGATCGTTTTTTAGGCTCTGCTGATCCGCCACCGGCTCCCAGTGTTCTTTCCGGGGGGACGGCGATGTCTTTTCGAGTGCAGCTAAAAAGCGTTCATGCTCGTCCCTCTGTTCAAGCATAAATGCAGCAAGAAGCTGCTCTGTTTCTTCAAGAATCGACTGCTGTTCCATCTTCGCCTGCTTAAGTGACGAGATTCTCATAAAAAGCAGGAGGATCAGATACAAGGATACAATATGAAGAAGAATACTGGTGAAGATAAAAACTGCGCTCATACGACCCCTCATTCTATTTTAGTGTTGAAATGAAAAGAGGCGTGTCCGGAACCGCCTCATGAAATCCAAAGCCGGGAACCCGGGACGCCCCGTATTTAATTCATAAATTTCTCCATAATTCTTCTCAATTTAAACAGCGCTTTGGAGTGAATTTGAGAGATTCTTGAAGTTGAAAGGTTCATGACATGGCCAATTTCTGTTAAAGTCAATTCTTCTTTATAGAAGAGGGACACGACGAGCTGTTCTTTTTCAGATAACTCCCCGATCACATCAGACAGCTGGCCGATCATTTCCTGCTTTAACAGATTTTCTTCAGGCGTTTCACTTCTTTCATCCTTTAGAATCATCCCGACATAATCTCCATCATCATGGTCCGGCAAGTATTCATCTATCGATAGAACGTTCGCAAAAAAACCTTCGTTGACAGCCGTCAGAACCTCGTCCTCCGTCATCCCCATTTCTTTCGCAATCTCCCCCGGAGTAACGTTCCTTAAATACTTCTGCTCTAATTTTTCAATAACCGTTTCCACACGCTTCGCCTTCTCACGGGAGCTTCTCGGCAGCCAGTCTTCTTTGCGGAGGCCGTCGATAATGGCCCCTCTTATCCGGAAAGAAGCGTATGTATCGAATTTCAGATCTCTTCCCGGATCAAATTTTTCAAGCGCATCATATAAACCGTAAAGTCCGAGACTCATAAGGTCGTCCCTGCTGACAGTTTTCGGGAGACCGACGGAAATCCTTTGAACATGAAAAGTAACAAGCGGCGTGTACCTCTTGATTAGTGCATCTCCGGCTAAAGGATCTCTATTACTCACCCACTTATTCCAAATCTGCTGTTCCTCTTTGCCTGTCAATTGAGTCATAACCTTTCCCCCCTAGTGCAAGTGCCTTATCTTGCCGCCTATATTGCAGTCGTTCCGGAATTTACCGTACGGATTGTCAGCAATGATGTCTCTGGATCAAATTCAATGGTTCTTCCGCTTGCCCCTCCGGTATCAGAAGAAATGAGCGGGATGGAATACCGCATTAGAAGGTCTTTTATTGCCTCTACATTCCTTGGTCCGATTCGCATCATTTCATTTTGGCTTTTAAAAGCAAACATCTGAGCGCCGCCCGCCATTTTCGCTTTCAGCCGGTTGATCGGCGACCCCATCTTCTCAAGCTTCTGCAGCAAATCATGAAACGCCGTATCCGCGTACTTATGCCTGTTAAAGTCTTCGTTTCTGGCCAAATCGGAAGTTGGAAGCATGATATGAGCCATTCCAGCATTTTTCAGGCCTTGGTCATATAAGACAAGACCTACACAAGAACCCAGTCCGGATGTCCGGAGCTTTTTTGGAGGGACTGCAGCATGAAGGTCGGCTATGCCGACTTTTATAATTTCGGCGGTCTCAATCCCCATCGCCAACTCCCAGTGCACGGTAAAAATTTTCAAAAGATTCATAATCAGGCAGGAAGAACAGATGACCTTGGAAATCATAGTTCCCTTTATCCCTTTCCTCCCGGATGACCGTGCGGATCAAAACCGCTAAATCAGAAGCTTTGGAAAGCTCGATCAGTCCTTCGCTGATTATGGCTCCAAACATATCTGCTGAAAATTCAGGTACATCAGATAGAAAGGAAAGCTTTGTTAAATCAGACATGGAAGAAAGATAAGAACCAATCAGGATATTCCCAAGTTCCTTGATTGCAGACATAACGTACTCATCGTAAGGAGGCGCACTCAATCTGGCAGTCGGATGGTCTGTTATTTCCTTTACAAACGCTTCTGCTTGTTCTACTTCCATAATAAAATACATAGAGCCGGATATTTCTCCTGAAACCCCCAGAAAAATGCAGGCTACTTCTTTCTCTGCCCCGCCCATAGCTTCCATTAACTCATCAAAAGAAACCACTCGGACCTCCGGCACATCCATTCCGATCTTCCGGCCGAGCATATGGGAAAGGGCGGTCGCTGAATGAGCCGCACCGATATTCGCCATTTCCTTTAAGACATCAAGCTGTTCAAATTTCAAGCCCATCGGCCTCACGCTCCGAACGCGGGATCCGCCAGACCAGAGGCTGACATCAGGACTTCTTCTAAATCCAGCATAATAATCAGCCGTTTGTTAAGCTTTACGACCCCGCTGATGTAATCGGTTTTAATGATTCCTGCAACTTCAGGAGATGGTTCGATTTGATCGGAGTGTATATCCATTACATCATTGGCAGCATCTGCAATGAGGCCTGCTTCAATCTCGTTTACTGATACGACGATCATTCTTGTATATTCTGTTTTTTCGTACGCTCCGAGTTCAAATCTTGCCCTCAAATCAATAACAGGTGTGATCACACCGCGTAAATTAAGAACGCCGGTAATATAAGGAGCTGTTCCGGGTACACGGGTAATAGATTGGACTTTTTCAATGGATTTAACTTGTTCGACCGGAACTCCAAATTCTTCTTCTCCAAGCCGGAAGATGATAATTTTCTTCTCTAAAAGCTCATTCATTTGCATCATTCAGCTCCTCCCTTATTTAATAAGCGCATTGCAATCGATAATTAAGGCTACTTCTCCATCGCCAAGAATGGTGGCTCCCGAAATAGCGAATACTCCATTCAAATAGCTTCCAAGCGGCTTCAAAACGACTTCAAGCTGCCCAATAAAGGAATTGACTACTAGCCCCGCAAGCCTTTCCCCTTTTTTCACAACCACCATTGAAAGGTATTCCGGATCTTCCTCTTCTTCACAAGGAACATCAAAAATTTGATTCAAATACACAAGAGGGACAATTTTCCCTCTGAAATCAATGACCTTCTGATTATGCGCATGCATAATGTCATCCTTCCGTATCACAGCTGTTTCGATTACCGAAGAGATCGGGATCGCATATTTTTCCTTTTCCAGCTCTACGAGAAGGACAGAAATAATACTTAAGGTTAGAGGAAGCTGCACAGAAAAGACAGAACCTGTCCCTTCTTCGGAGTCAACGGTTACGGATCCGCCTAGTGACTCGATTGCGCTTTTTACGACATCCAGACCGACCCCTCTGCCGGAAATATCCGATATCTGGTCAGCTGTTGAAAACCCAGGAGCGAAGATCAATTCATTAATTTGCCGGACTGTCAGCTCGGCCGCATTTTGCTCCGCGACAATTCCCCGGTCAATCGCTCTCTTCAGGACTTTTTCTCTGTTAATGCCTGCCCCGTCATCTGATACTTCAATAAAGACATGGTTGCCGCTGTGATACGCTTTAAGTTCTACAATTCCAGTCTCCGGCTTTCCCTTTGCTGCTCTTGCTTCCGGGGATTCAATCCCGTGATCCATCGAATTCCGTATTAAATGAACGAGAGGATCGCCAATCTCATCAATTACCGTTCTGTCTAGCTCCGTCTCAGCCCCAGTTATGCGGAGGTCGATCTTCTTATTCAGATCTTTAGCAAGCTGGCGGACCATACGCGGAAAGCGGTTAAATACTGTATCAATCGGCACCATCCGCATATTTAAAATGATGGTCTGCAAATCACCCGAAATTCTTGTCATCCGTTCAACGGTTTCCTGAAGTTCCGAGTTTTTCAAGTCTTTGGAAATCGTCTCCAGCCTGCCCCTGTCGATGACCAATTCTTCAAACAAATTCATGAGGATATCGAGTCGTTCAATGTTTACACGAATCGTTTTGGAACCTGTTTTTTGCTTTTGGCCTGGCTCAGGCGCGGAAACCGGGACAGCTTCAGCTGCCGGAGCAGCTTGTGCACGGCTATTGGTGATCTCTTCTTCTGCTGCAAGTTTTTCCAGCTGAATTGGCAGAGCGACTGCCTTATCAATCTCAGATACTTTCAAAATACGATTTTCTAATTCTTCTTTCGTCATTTTTGTGACAATGGCGACCGAAAATTCATGATCGAATTTTTCTTCTTCCAGCTGATCGACAGACGGAACGCTTTTTACAATTTCGCCGGCCTGATCCAGAATTTCAAATACCATAAAAGCCCGGACAGCTTTCAGCATACAGCCTTCTCTGAGTGTAATCGTCAATTCAAATGCGTGGTATCCCTGTTCTTCCGATTGCAGGATCACCGTCTTTTGAAAATCATCATAGCTTCCGAGCTTGTTATCCACACCAGTGGAGGGTCCACTCTTATCTTCCATTGAAGGCTCTTCCCCGTCTTCAATTGCTTTTAAACGGCTGACAACATGTTCCACATCTTTTTTTCCGTCCCCGCCATCCGCTATTGAATAAACCATTTCTTCCAGTAAATCCACCGCTGCAAAAACACAATCAAGCAGAGCTGGAGTCACTGAATTCTTTCCGTTCCGGATGGCATCAAGCACATTTTCCATTTGATGAGTCAAATTCGCCAGGTCCTCATACCCCATTGTTGCACTCATCCCTTTTAAGGTATGGGCAGAGCGGAAAATATCATTTACGATAGCTAAATCATCGGGATTTTTTTCAAGTTCCAGTAGCTTTTCATTGCATGCCTGCAAATGCTCTTTGCTTTCCTCGATAAATATTTCTAAATATTGACTCATTTCCATCCGGTTTCGCCCCTTACGATTGCATATAATGCATGATTTTTTCTGCTATATGGTCTACATGGTCAATTGAATCCACTAATTTTTCTCCTATAGCGCTTTTCGGCATTCCGAAAACGACGGAGGTTTGCTCCGACTCTGCAATGGAGTAGGTATTGCCTTTTTGTTTTAAGAGCGACAGGCCTTTTGTTCCGTCACTCCCCATCCCTGTCATGATGACTGCGATATGTCTAAATCCCTCTGTTTGACTGATTGATTCAAATAAAACATCCACAGAAGGCCGGTGGCCATTTCTTATCGCTGATCGTTCCACTTTCACATACAGACTTGTCCCTTTTTGAATAACAGTCAGATGGGAACCCCCCGGGGCTATGTATGCGGTGCCCGCCTCCGCCCGCTCGCCATCTGCCGCTTCCTTCACACGGATTTTGCAGAGTTTGTCGAGCCTTTCAGAAAGTGAAGCCGTGAACCCTTGCGGCATATGCTGGACGATAAATACTGGCGCATCCAGTTTTGAAGGAAGCATAGGCAATACTCTTTGAAGGGCTCTTGGACCGCCTGTCGAGGTACCGATACAGATAACAGGACGAAAATGTCGAATTCCGCTGTTAAAAACAGGATTTTTTTCCCTCACAGTGCATATTTTACTATATTTTTCAAGCGAACGGGGGAAATCTTTATGTTTTTCACGATCCTCAGGACCTATTATTTTAGCAAATGCTGTTTGGAGGACTTTTTCCCTTAACTCATCTCTCACTTTGTATAAATCAAGAGATATAGCCCCCGAGGGTTTGGCTACAAAATCTACTGCGCCATTTTCCAGGGCTGTAATTGTTTCCTCTGCTCCTTTTTGTGTAGTGGAAGAAAGCATAATGACGGGCCGGGGATCATTCTCCATAATTTTTTTTAACGCGGCCATGCCATCCATTACAGGCATTTCTACATCCATCGTTATGACATCTGGCGAAAGTTTCTTAATTTGCTCCAATGCCTCACTGCCGTTTTTAGCCGTGCCTGCCACTTCAATTCCTCTGAATCCATGGAGAAAATCAGTGATCATTTTCCTCATAAATGCAGAGTCATCTACAATAAGAACTTTCATATCATTCACCTTTTCTTGCTTTGCTTTTAAAAATTGCCTTAAACCGGTCCATAAATAATTCTGGCCTGCTGAAATTCTGTCTATCATGATCCTTCTGTAAAAATGCTTCTGCAGTTTGACGGATACTCCGTGAATACTTGGCCCTTGGATATAAAGATGTAACCGGGTTTCTTTTTATTACTGCCTCTGATACTTTTGGATCTTCGGGAAGAATTCCAAGCAGATCTGCATGGGCTGATAAGTATTTATTTAAAACAGAGGAAAGTCTATGATAAGCCATAGTCCCATCCAAATCCGTTTTTGCTTTATTCAATAAAACGGATATTTTAGAGTTTTTGCTGTTCAGCAAAACATACTTCGCTGCAGAATAGGCATCCATTAATGCTGTAGGTTCTGGTGTTACAACCAGAAAGACCTCATCAGCAGCGAGCAGGAATTGAAGACTCTCTTGAGTCATTCCAGCTCCCATGTCGAAAAAAATGAAATCATACTTTTGTATAAGCCGGTCTAGTTCTTCCATAAATAAATCCAGGTGATGTCCGTCGAGTTGAAAAAAATCTTTAAATCCCCTGCCGCCTGAGATGTAATCAATACCGTATTGGCTTTTTTCAGTCATCTCGCTAAGGGAAAGAGATTTCTTCCAAAAATCAAGCAAGGAATGTTCCGGACTTTCACCTAAAAGGATGTCAACATTGCCCATCCCGATATCAAGGTCAAATAGAAGCACTTTTTGATGAAGCGCAGAAAGCTCAAGACAAAAATTCACAGTAAAGTTCGTTTTGCCGGTTCCTCCTTTACCGCTCGCGATAGCAATCATTTTGGCTCTCTTCATATTAGATTCTTTATTTCCCGCAATCAGCTGCCTTAGCTTTTCTGCCTGATCGCTCATTCTTTCCCACCTAAAATCATCTGGACCAGAGTTTCTCTAGAAGCAGGGATCATATCATCGGGGACATTTTGGCCAGTCGAAAAGAAAGCAATTCCTTTTTCAAATAATCTGGCCGCTTCATATATCCCCCCGAACGTATCTGTTTCATCAATCTTCGTTACAATCAGCTGTTTATATTGTAAAGACTCAAAATGGCCAATTAGAGTATGAATATCTTTTTTCTTAGTACTTGCAGAAAGCGTTAAAAAAAGATCGATATCTTCGTCAGATCCAAGAAAATTTGTTAGATCCTCAATATATTGATTATTTTTATAATTCCTGCCGGCCGTATCAATAAACACATGATCGATATGCGAAAATTTCTTCTTCGCGTTTTCGAAATCCTCCCGGCTGTAACAAACTTCAATTGGAGCATTCAGTATTTTTGCATAAGTCCTCAGCTGCTCGATAGCAGAGATTCTATAAGTATCAGCTGTAATAAAAGCAATTGATTTATTCTCATTCACCAGACAGTCAGCGGCCAATTTCACAATGGTTGTTGTTTTTCCCACCCCTGTAGGTCCTGCAACAGCAATAAATGATTTTCTGTCCTCCATGCGGTGATACGGCAAATGTTTTATTGACTGAACCAAAATTCTTTCTGCTTCTTTTCTGCAAGCCTCGTCATTTTGATTTTCAGCAGCCTGATACCAAAATTCAAGCAGCTGCCTCACCGTGTCCTCAGCTATGGGAGAGCCAACTTCCTGCTCATTCAGTACATTCCTTAATTTTTCAATTGGGTCCGGGAGCTTAAATCCAGAGCTGCCCGCTGCAAGTTTTCGATATTCCATTTTGAGCTCTTCAAGCTCTCTTTTTACGGCAAAATTTTCTGATGGGTCTACAGCGATTGTATTTCTTTCTTCTTTAACCGGTTCAGCTAAATCAGGGTCTGAAGCCGCGAGCACTTCCACCTGTTTTTTAGTGAAAAATCCAAAGAATCCGCCTGTTTCCACTGCTTTGGAATTTAAAATGACAGCATCATGGCCTAAATCTTCTTTCACCCGCTTCATGGCTTCCTGGATTGTACCGGCCGTATATTTTTTCACCTTCATGCGACATTCACCACTCCTACGCTCTGGACTTCTACATTTGATTCAAGTTCGTTATAAGAAAGCACAGGGACGGACGGAAAATACCGTTCCAGAAGCTGCTTCACAAACATTCTTACAGCCGGAGAGCAAAGGAGAACCGGTGAATGCCCTTGAAGTGACAGCATTTCCACTTCTTTTGCAACCGATTCGATAATCAATTGAGAAACGGAAGGATCAAGGGATAAATAGTTTCCGTGTTCTGTTTGCTGTACACCATCTGCAACAAGCTTCTCCACCCTGCCAGAGAACGTGACGACTTTGAGAACCTGTCCATCGCCTGAAAATTGCTGTGTAATCTGTTTAGCAAGAGATTGCCTTACGTATTCAGTCAGAATTTCGCTGTCCGAAGTCATTTTTCCATAATCCGCCAGCGTTTCAAAAATGATCGGCAGATTGCGGATCGAAACATTCTCTTTTAATAGATTAGACAGCACCTTTTGAATGTCTCCAATTGAGAGAGGCGAAGGGGTGACTTCCTCTACTAAAATCGGATATGCTTCTTTTAAATGATCAATCAGCTGTTTGGTCTCCTGCCTGCCCAGAAGCTCTGACGCATGTTTCTTAATCGTTTCAGTTATATGGGTAGAAACAACCGACGGCGGATCAACAACAGTGTATCCATATAATTCCGCCTGGTCCTTCATTGATTCAGATATCCATTTAGCCGGGAGGCCGAAGGAAGGTTCAATCGTATCAATGCCTTCGATTGAATCATCATCCGTTCCAGGCGCCATAGCCAAATAATGTTCGAGAAGAAGATCGCCTCTCGCCGCTTCATTTCCTTTTATTTTCAGACGGTATTCATTCGGCTGAAGCTGAATATTGTCTCTTATTCTCACAACAGGAATGACAATGCCAAGCTCAATGGCGAGCTGTCTCCTGATCATCACAATCCTGTCAAGCAAATCCCCTCCCTGGGTACTGTCAGCAAGAGGGATCAGACCATATCCGAATTCAAATTCGATAGGGTCCATACTCAGCAGCTGTACAATGCTCTCCGGGCTTTTCATTTCTTCCGGATCCGGCTGCATGTCAAGTTCTGCTTCCGGAACCTCTCTTAATCTCTTCTGACTTTGCTGCATGACATATGCTCCTATTCCGAGCGCTGCTGCGATCGGAGCTGTAACCAGAAGGCCGATAGGAGTGAACAGTCCAAGCAAGAGCATGGATCCTGCCGCTACATACATCATTTGCGGATAGGCAAAGAGCTGTTTGCTTATATCTCCTCCCAGATTTCCTTCTGATGCTGCTCTTGTAACAACGATCCCTGTGGCTGTAGAGATGAGAAGAGCGGGGATTTGGCTGACAATTCCATCCCCGACTGAGAGCATCGTAAAGTGACTTGCGGCATCTGCAAAGGCCATTCCCTGCTGAACTACTCCGACGATCATCCCAAAGATTAAATTTATAATGACGATGATAATGCCTGCAATGGCGTCCCCTTTTACAAACTTACTGGCTCCATCCATTGCTCCGTAAAAGTCTGCTTCGTTCCCTACCTTTTCCCTTCGCACACGGGCTTCCTGTTCAGAAATCATTCCCGCATTCAAGTCGGCATCAATGGACATTTGCTTCCCCGGCATCGCATCCAGTGTAAAACGGGCTGCGACTTCAGAAACTCGCTCAGAACCTTTTGTTATAACGACAAATTGAATAATAACGAGAATAATGAAGACTACGAATCCAACCAGAACGTTTCCGCCGACAACAAAGGTTCCGAACGTTTCCACTACCTTTCCGCCTTGTCCGGTTGAAAGAATGGATCTTGTTGTAGAAACATTCAAACCGAGTCTAAACAAGGTTAAGAGCAAAAGCAAAGAAGGAAAAATAGAAAATTCAAGCGGTTCTCTCATATTCATTGAAGTAAGAAGCACAAGGAGTGCAAGTGAGATATTGCATATAATGAGAAGGCTCAAAAGCCATGTAGGAAATGGAATAATCAGCATGGCGACAACGAGCACAACGCTAAATAGTACAGATAAATCTCTTGTAGACATGTTCCTTCCTCGCTTTCAGTCTTACGAACTACACTTTATTTTTAAGACGGTATATGTAAGCCAGTATTTCTGCTATTGTTTTGAAAAACTCTTCAGGTACTGCCTGGCCGATTTCTACCTGTGCGAAAAGGGCTCTGGCCAGCGGTTTATTTTCAATAGCCGCAATCTCATGGCTTTTAGCAATTTCTTTGATCTTTTGGGCTACAAGATCTGCTCCTTTTGCCACGACAAAAGGGGCATCCATTTTTGATTCGTCATATTTTAGCGCTACTGCAAAATGAGTAGGATTTGTGATGATCACATCAGCATCCGGTACATCCTGCATCATCCTTCTCATCGCCATTTCCCGCTGTCTTTGCTTGATTTTGGATTTAATGAGCGGGTCGCCTTCCGATTTTTTATACTCATCCTTAATATCCTGTTTAGACATGCGGATGTTTTTCTCGAAGTCATATTTTTGATACAAATAGTCGAGCAGCGATAAAAATAACAGTGCTCCTCCTGCGGCAAGTCCCATCTGAACGGTTAGAACGCCGAGGAACTGAAGAGATTGTTCAACGGTTAGATAAGGAAGACGCAATATATCGCCAATTCTCAGCCAAATGACTGCCGCCGTTACCCCTCCGGTAAAAAGGATTTTCAAAATGGATTTCAAAAACTCCACAAGCGCCCGGATTGAATAGATCCGTTTGAATCCTTTAAGCGGATCTATTTTTTCAAGCTTTGGCTGAATGCTCTCTGTAGAAAACAGAAAACCAACTTGTATATAATTGCTGATTATTCCTGCCGCCAGTGCGGCTCCCATTACCGGAGCCAGCAGGTAGGCTGCTTCCATCGTGATGGATCCCATCAGTTTCTGGACATTTTCCTCGGTTACCTCAAGCATCATGTACTCGTTAATGCTTCCCCGGACGAATCCGATCAGCCGATCGCGGTAAAAAGCCCCCGATACAAGCAAGGTAAAAAACACAGCCAGCAGGTTGACAGCCATATTCACATCTGCACTTTTGGCAACCTGCCCCTTTTTCCTTGAGTCCTGACGCTTTTTCGGAGTGGCTTTTTCTGTCTTTTCGCCTGAAAAGAACTGAATATCAAGGTTTATTAACAGCATGATCCACTCCTCCTAAAAGCTTGATCAGGTCTCTCATTGTTTCGGTTAATGTTTCAAACAATCCCTGCATGGCAAAAAACAGTGCTCCCATCACAATCATGAGCAAAAGGAAGGCCGACAGCATTTTCACAGGAAGGCCGACAACAAAGATATTCATCTGCGGTACGGTTTTCGCTACAATACCAAGAGCAATATCCACAATAAATAATGATCCGACAATTGGGAGCGCCATTTGAAAAGCGATTAAAAACATAAGCGAAAAGGATTTCATTATAAATTCAGGAATCGCATCACTTGTTAAAGAAAAGGAAACCGATTCAGGCGGGATATACTGAAAACTGTAGTACACTCCGTCCAGCAGCATGTGATGCGCATTCAGGCTCAGCATGAGCAGCAGAGCCAGCGTGTTCAGCAGCTGGCCAAGCAGCGGACTTTGTGCTCCCGTCTGGGGATCAATAATATTGGCAATGGCAAATCCAATCTGAAAATCCATAAAACTGCCGGCAATCATGATGGCAGAATACATAAGATAGGCAAGAAAACCAATCATTAATCCGATAAATATTTCTTTCAAAAGAAGCTGAAAATAAAATGCGTTGATTTCCAGTACAGGAGGCTTCATCGTTTCATACATGATTAAGGCAAGAAAAAAAGAAAAACCAGCTTTATGAAATGCCGGAATAGTCCGATATGAAAAGAGAGGCAGGGTAATCATAAAAGCGGACATTCTTGCAAAAATTAACAGAAAAAAAGGATAGTGGTTTAATAGCGACATGTTAACCTATAAACCGATCCAGATTCCCAAAGATATCTGCCGCATAGGAAACGAGTGTGGTCAGCATCCAAGGACCGAAAAAAATGAGGCCTACCATGACCGCTACAATTTTTGGGATAAATGCGAGAGTCTGCTCCTGGATTTGTGTTGTTGCCTGAAAAATACTGACCGCCAAACCAATGACGAGCGCTACCAGCAACAGCGGCCCGCATATCATCAGGGTCGTATAAACCGCTTTTTCAGCAATGGAAATGACCATCTCTGAACTCATATATGTTCCTCCTTAAAAACTTTGAAGCAATGACTTAATTACTAAGTACCATCCGTCCACGAGCACAAAAAGCAAAATTTTAAAAGGCAGTGAAATCATAACCGGCGGAAGCATCATCATTCCCATCGACATCAGGATACTGGCAACGACCATATCAATGACGAGGAAGGGAATAAAAATCATAAATCCAATTTGAAAGGCCGTTTTTATTTCACTGATGGCATAGGCCGGAACTAATGCCGTAATCGGGATGTCATCTACTGTTTTTGGTTTTTCGATCTTCGCATAATTTAGAAAGAGTTCGAGATCTTTTTGTCTCGTATGCTTGCTCATAAATTCTTTAAATGGCTTTTCAGCTTTAACATAAGCCTGTTCAAGTGTGATTTTTTCTTCCAGCAATGGCGTCAATGCCTGCTCATTTGCCTCCGAAAATACCGGCCCCATAATAAAAAATGTCAGAAACAGCGATAATCCGATCAAGACTTGATTTGGAGGCATCTGCTGTGTGGCAAGGGATGTCCGGACAAAGGATAATACAATGACAATTCTCGTGAAGCATGTAAATAAAATCAGTATGCTTGGTGCAAGAGATAGAATAGTCAGCAATAGCAGCAGCTGAACAGAAGTGCTTACGCTTTCGGCTTCTCCTGAACCCAAAATTCCCATAAGCTCATTCATTTTTCACTGTTCCCTTTCCTGATCCAATCTTCTTCCTTTTGTTTTCGTTCTTTTCCCAGTTCTTCAAGCTGCTTTTGAAGAGATTGTTTGAAAGATAGAGCGGGTTTTGCTTCGGCTTTTCCCCCAAACGATTGGGCTGCCTTTGAGAAAAGCGCCCTGGCCCCCTGAAGATCTACCCCTTTATCCTCGTACTGTTTGACAATCCGTTCTATTTCCTCTTCATCCTCAATCACTTTGAGGAGCTGGATGGAATCCCCGACCCCGACTAGTAAAATATCGTCGCCAGCCTTCACAAGCTGGATGGAGCGATTCTGCCCGAGAGAGGTTCCTCCAAGTGTCTGAAGATAGGCGGCATGTGTCATCATTTTGTTTTTTGAAGAAATAAAACGGAAAAGCACATAAATTAAACCTACAACAAAAATCGTTGCAGCAATCATTTTGATAAAATCCCAAGCCGTTACCCCAGGTTTTGAAGCATCCTGAGGTATTGGGTTTGGAGTCTGGCTGTTTTCTTTCTTTTCTGCTTTCTCTTCCTTATTCAAATAATCCTGGACCGTTCCATCTTTTTCAGCGGCTTCTGCAGAACTGGAATGGACGGCAGAAAAGGCAGCAAGGAGAAAAATCAGCACGGCTGCAGTTGCTTTAAGCATTTTTTGCACGGTTACACCAGCCTAGCTAAGTGACTTTTGAATGGCTTCGATTACTCTGTCTGCCTGAAAAGGTTTAACAATAAAATCTTTCGCTCCAGCCTGAATCGCATCAATGACCATTGCCTGCTGTCCCATTGCGGAACACATAATGATTTTCGCATTCGGATTTATTTTTTTGATTTCTTTGAGTGCAGTAATGCCGTCCATTTCAGGCATGGTTATATCCATCGTAACAAGATCAGGCTGATGTTCTTTGTATTTTTCTACAGCTTGCACACCATCTGCCGCTTCTCCTACCACATCAAACCCATTTTTAGATAGAATATCCTTGATCATCATTCTCATAAATGCTGCATCGTCTACAATTAAAATTCTTTTAGCCATTTTTGACACTCCCGTTTACTTAAGTTTGTTCAGCCGGTCCTGCTGACTGATAATATCTGTTACACGCACTCCAAAATTTTCGTCAATAACGACGACTTCGCCTTTAGCTACAATTTTGCGGTTAATCAATATATCAACCGGCTCCCCTGCAAGCTTATCAAGTTCGATAATCGATCCGGAAGACAGCTCCAATATTTCTTTAATGGAACGTTTTGTCCGCCCGAGCTCAACGGTTACCTGAAGGGGAATGTCCATGAGGAGATCCAGATTTCTGTGTTCAGTACCAGTAGAGTGATTTGGCTCGAAATTAGCAAATTGAGCTGGCTTCACCTCGTATTGTGGCTGAGGAGAAGGATTAACCTTTTCCTGCCTGTACACAGGCTGAGAATTTTCATAATAAGCATGGCTGTTTTGATGAAGCGGCTGAGACATCCCGCTGCCATTGCCTTCTAAAACCTGTGCTGGTTCTTCTTCCAGAGTATGTACTTCATTTGAAGAGCCGGCATCTGCAGGGTTCATCAGTTCATTTATCAAATCCTTCGCAAACTGCAGCGGAAGAACCTGCATGATTTTTGAATCAATTAAGACGCCTACTTTCAGCTGAAACGAGACTTTTATAATCATTTCAGCATCAGGGATTGATTTGGTCCCCTCACCCGTATTGATATCAAGCAAGTCCAAGCGCGGCGGACTGATGTCCACTTTTTTATTAAAAATTGTCGACATACTCGTCGCAGCTGAACCCATCATTTGATTCATTGCTTCCTGGACAGCACTTAAATGAATCTCTCCCAGGGATGGATCCGGATTTGTACCGTCTCCGCCAATCATCAGATCCGCGATAATGGCAGCATCATTCTGCTCGATAACCAGCAGATTGCTTCCTAAAAATCCTTCTGTATAATTGACTTCAATTGCAACATATGGCTTTGGAAACTCATCAGAAAGTCTGTTTTTTTCAATAATGGAAACCTCAGGTGTGGTGATTTCCACTTTTTGATTGAGCAGAGTTGAAAGCGCGGTAGCAGAGCTGCCGAAAGAAATATTTCCTATTTCTCCGAGGGCATCTGCCTCCATGGCATCAAGGTATTCTGAAAGCTCATCCTCTTTTGCTGAATCCTCTTCAAGACCTGTTCCTTTTAGCAACGCATCGATTTCATCTTGTGATAGCATTTCATTACTCCCCATCTTCTTCACCCCCAAAATAGTGGTCAATAATTTGCACAGCTAATTTGCGGTTTAATTTTCCAGGCTGCCCTGTGTATTTTGGCTTGTTTCCTACTTTAATCAGGAGCGGATGATCAATGGATTGATCGATTTGAATAATATCACCCTTCTGAAGTTCCATAAACTCCTGGATTGTGATTTCAGAGGAACCGAGTTCTGCTGACAGAGTAATGTTTGTCAGTTCAATTCGCTTTTGCAAAGCTTCTGTTTCTGCAGGATTTACTTCTTTCCTGTCGGATTGCATCCAGTAATGAACCGAGAGCTTAGGAATAATCGGTTCAAGAACAACATGGGGAATACATAAATTAATCATGCCGCTTGTATCTCCAACCTGTGCAGTAAGTGAAATAACAATGACCGTTTCGTTTGGAGAAACCATTTGAATAAACTGGGGGTTCACTTCAAACTCTTGCATATCCGGTTCAATTTCAATAATTGAACTCCACGCTTCCCTGTAATTATCCAATGACTTTTCAAATAAGTTGGACATGATTTTTGTTTCAATTTCCGTCAGAGTTTCAATTTTGTTGAAACCTGAGCCAATCCCACCCAAAACCCGATCCATCATGGCATACGCAATGTTCGGATTCACTTCCATTACAATACGTCCCTCAAGCGGCTCCACTTCGAATATATTAAGAACCGTCATTTTAGGCATGGACCGGACAAACTCTTCATAAGGAACCTGATCCACAGATGCAACGGATATCTGAATATAAGTCCTGAGCTGCGCTGAAAAATATGTGGTCAGCAGCCTGGCGAAATTCTCATGAATTCTCGTAAGACTGCGAATCTGATCTTTAGAGAAGCGAAGTGCTCTTTTAAAATCATACGTTTTAATTTTCTTCTCTGCATCTTCTCTCTTCAGTTCTTCTGCATCCATTTCCCCTGTAGTAATGGCAGAAAGAAGTGCATCTATTTCACTTTGAGACAATATTTCACCGGACATAGCGTCACCTCCTTGGACAATATTTCATCATTGCAGGATAAAGGAGGTTGTGTAGACCTTCTCAACTTTTCCTTCTTGCATTAGTTTATTAATGCCTTCCATTACCGTTTTCTTTAGTTGCTCTTTTCCTTTTGTACCTGCAAGCTGGTCTGCCTTCATATTGCTAAGCTCTGAAATCACGACATCCTTAACCTGAAACTCTCTCTTTTCCAATTCTGTTTTGGCTTTTTTCGAATCCGTTTCAAGCTTTAACGAAATCCTGACAATGCTTCCGCCAGCCAGATTCGTTGTAAGCTCGGGAACGTCTACAGATGATTCAACAACCTCATCGATTGTTGGCGCTCCGGATGTATCCTTTTCAAAAAAATTTGTCATAACTGCGAGTGCTGCAACCCCAATCAAAGTAATTGAAGTAATAATAATGAACATAATCGATAATAGCTTTTTATTCATTTCCCTGCTCCTTTAGCTTGTTCGTTATGGCTAAAAGGCCAATTTCCCTGTAAAAATGACTCATCCTGCTTATAATTTCTTCTTCCTTCTCTGCAACGATGAATTTTCTGCCGTTGGTCAGGGTAATGCCTGTATCAGGAAAGGACTCAACCATTTCAATCTGCAAGGCATTGAGGTAGAACGATTGTCCATTCAATCGGGTCACTTTAATCATTAAGATCGGGAACAGCTATCCTGCTGCTCCCTCCCCCCCATTCTTATCGTTTAAGATTCATTAGCTCCTGCAGAATTTCATCTGAAGTGGTAATGATTTTTGTGTTGGACTGAAAACCCCTTTGCGCAACAATCATTTCAGTGAATTCTTCAGAAAGATCGACATTGGACATTTCGAGGGAGCCAGATTGGATTAACCCATTACCTGACATTCCAGGAAAATCAATTTTCGGTGTTCCAGAGTTAGATGTACTTGTGTAAATATTGGATCCTGATTTCTCTAGACCGCCGCTGTTAGCAAACTTAGCAACAGCGATTTGACCAGCCCAGCGCAATGTTCCAAATTGATCTACATATGTTACAGAACCATCTTGCCCTATACTCATTGATTGAGCATCTGTTGGTATTTTAATTGGTGCGTAGTTAACCGGGACCGTAGCGGTACTGAATGTTGCACCAGTAGGGTTGTTAACTGGAGCTGGCCCTCCTGTATAAGTTTGGGACGCAAAATTGAATTTTGTCATATCAACATCTTTAGGCAGAGGCCCTAATTCGATGTTGTTTACGGTAGGTGCACTTCCAGCTCCATCTGGATCATAGTTGCCGGTAGCAATGGCAGAAAAGCCAACTAAGTATTGCCCTTGACTGTTAACCATTTTCCCATCTTTATCCAAATAAAAGTTTCCAGCTCTTGTATATCCTATGTTTGAGAATTTGTTAGACTGTGAATCAGCTACTTGAAAAAAACCATCCCCTGCAATCGCTAAGTCTAGATTTCTGCCAGTAGTTTGCATACTGCCACCAGTATGAATTATATCTACAGAAGCCAGTTGTGAACCTAATCCAACCTGTTTAGGATTCGTACCTCCAAGCCCGCCGGATGGTGCACTCGCTCCGGAAATCGACTGACTGTATAAATCCTGAAAAATCGTTCTGCTTTTTTTGAAGCCATACGTATTTACATTTGAAATATTGTTGCCGATAACATCCAGTTTTGTTTGAAAGTTTTTCATCCCGCTGATACCTGAATACAATGATCTTAGCATTTACAATTCCCCCATTTTTTTGGCTGGCTGCTTCTGTCATTCGGCAGCCCGGCTTCCCTTAGCGGGTCCGGCCGTTTTCAATCCAATATAATTGTTCCGTTAATATTCGTGAAAATCTGAGAGGCTGCTTCTTTGCGGTTCATGGCTGTAATCATGGTTGAGTTTTTCACACTGACGATAAAGGCTCCTTCGTTTGATAAAACGAGAGCATCCTGGATCCCTTTTTCCTTTGCCTTTGAAAGACTGTCCTCGAGTTTGTTCCACTTTTCTGCAGAAATTGTGATATTCCGTTCATCCAGCCTGGCTTGAGCATGCTTGCTGATGGTCATTTTTTCTTTTAAAAGAGACTGGAAAGACGTGTCTGCTTTCTTACCTTGGTTTGGGCGGTATATGGAAAGCGGCGGATGCTGAAGATAATCGATTCGATTTTCCATTATTATTTACTGCCTTTATCCGATACCTTAACAATTTCATCGGTATAAATAACGGTCCCATCCATTAGTTCAAGTGCCACTTCATTATTCTTTTGACTGACTGATTTAACAGACTGCGTTCCTTCTTTAACTGTGGAATTTCCTTCGTCATCGGTCACTTTATATGAGTAAGCAACTTCTTTTCCGATTAAAGAGCTGTATTCCAGAATCCGGCTTCCTGACTGGGTTTTCATGAAATTCTGCATCGTTGTATTCATGTTCGTCATTTGCTCAAGAGAGGAAAATGACGCCATTTGCGATATGAATTCCTTATCCTCCATCGGATTAAGCGGATCCTGATTTTGCAGCTGCGTCATCAGGATTTTCAGAAAATCATCTTTCCCTAATACATCTGATGGTTTTCGTTCATCTTTTTGGATGCTTGTCAGCATATAAGAAGAATCAATTTTCGTTTCCATGTTTATCACCTACACTTTTTCATTTACTAATTCTTCATGAAGGGATTCTTCGAAAGTTGGAAGATCTTGTTCTTCCCTCCTTCTCTCACGCTGGGACTGCTCTCTATGCCGCTCCCCTTGCTCCTGCATTAAATCCCTTCCGGCTGAAGAAAAGGACTGGAATACTTCTACTTTTTCCAATTGAATGTGCTGTCCTGCCAATCCCTGCTTCAGGTGATGCATATGATTTTCAATGGCCTCTTTGACAAAGGCTGTGGCTGCTGTGAATTTTGCCGTCCATTTGCCGTCTGACTGCATGATTTCTATACGCAGCTCCCCAAGATGTTCGGGGTATAGTTTCAGGAATAGCTTTTCAGATCCATTTACAGCAGTAAACTTGCCGTTTTGGAATAGCTGTTGTATCTGAAACACCAAGTCTTGCTGGCTGGCGCGATTTCCGGAAGAATCTGTTTTTATAAATAGTGACAGCTGTTCTTGCTTTGATAGAGGAGATTGAACCGTAAAAGCAGGCGGGTCAGCCGGCGAAGCTTCCACGTCCCCTGGTGCCGCAAATTTTACTGTCCCAGTCTGTGTCTCTGCTGTTTTTAACTTGAAATGATTTTTAGCAGAAGGGAAAGGATTCAAACTGTTTTTTTGCTGCACAGGCTCTGGTTCCAGCTGTAGATCTTGTCCATTTGATGGCTGAACTGTCTGCCTTACAGACTTTTGGAATTCCCTGAAGGGCGGAATAACCTGATTCGCATTCCCGTTTTCTGTATTGATCAACTTTTGAAGAACCGTTTTAAGTGATGGAACCATTTGTCCGTTATTTTGCAAAACGGCCAGGGCCGATTGCAATTTCTTGTCACGTAATGCGTGCATCCACTCCGGAGGCGCCTCTGGATTTATGTTTTCCTCTGATGCAAGAGAAAAAGAATTCTCTGATTGATGGATGCCCGTGCTTAAGGTTATTGGGGATGACTGTGCCAGATAGCTAAACAGCCCGGATGCCAGTTCCTGCAGATCAGAGAGCAAATCAGAATCAACATCCCCTTTTTCAAGCATATTGCTGATTTGCTCCTGGAGGCCTTCCAGTAGTGCAAATAAATCCTCTTCTGTGACATTCTGGGGATTTGATCCTGCTGGACCCGGCTGGGTATTGGCAACCATTTGATCGGACAAGCGGAGAAGCCCACCAAACAGTTGTAAAAATGAACGTTCCCCCTGGGATGTTGGAGCTGAACCCGCAAGCTCCAGCGATGTTGAAGCTGGACCCGAAGACTCCGATGTAAAGGCTATTTGACTGATGGACCGGATCATCGTGTTTCACCACCTTCTAATGCAGCAAGTTTGCCCGTATACAATGCAGCGTCCTCCGGTGACATTTTTTCAAAAATA
The DNA here is from genome assembly GCF_003816055.1 of Bacillus sp. FJAT-42376. NCBI lineage: Bacteria > Bacillati > Bacillota > Bacilli > Caryophanales > Bacillaceae > Bacillus > Bacillus sp. FJAT-42376. The sequence continues at coordinate 2,314,448 of NZ_CP033906.1, read as the reverse complement.
TCTGTCACTTGATCATCCTTCATCGCCTTCAGGATTTTCATCGCATCTTTTTCTTCCAGTAAAGGCAGGATACTGGCTGCCTTGCCCGCAGACATCCCCTCATAGAGCTTCGTGATATCCTTTTCAGGGGGATTGGCAGAAGATGTTTCCTCAAGCTGGGCTCTCAGGTCCTCTACTTCTTTTGTTAAGCCGGCAATTTTATTTTCTTTCAGCTGTACATCGTTCTCAAGTGCTTTAATCTCCTGTTTTTGTGCAGAAACTGAAGAGGTAAGCTCTTTGTTTTCTTTCGCTGTTTTTTGCATTTCTGCATGATCTGCATTAGGCATTGTCTCTTCCTTGACTGATTCCTTCTGATTCGTCCCGGTTAAGGGCGCAATCCATCCGGAAGCTGTCTCACGGATGTTAAATCCGGCAACAGATAGTATGACTGCAGCAAGGGTAACCGTAAATACAAGAGGGATTAGGATGACAAAGAAAAACCACTGAACTTTTCCATATTCTTTTTTGTTATGTTCCAACTTCTTTCACCTAGATTTCCCGGTACATGTATGATCTAATGGATAAATCATCCATGCTCCTTGAGTCATTTTGTTTCTCAATTTCACGATTGAGTTCGTTATGGCGTTCTTTCATTTTTTCAAACTTCCTGACTTCAGAATTGCTCTCCATCAGGACTTCCTGTTTTTCTTTCATGTTATTCCGGCTGATCATCACGAGTTTTTGATAGTATTCAATGGTCCGGTCCAGATTCGTGACAAACTGCTGGTAATGCCTGATTGCCTGAACAGCCATTCCGTTCTTCAGCTGTTTTTTTGTGTTTTCCTCAAGAACTTCCTTTTTTTTCATAGATTCGTACAATTTTTCCGCTGCAGTTTCAAAATCCTTTACAGAACGATTGTATTCAGTTAGCCTCAAGTCTTTTTCGTTTTCCTTCAGTTCCAATATTTTTTGGAAACGGAACGTGTATTCCATCAAGTATGATTCATCTCCATTTTCATAAATAGCTGTTCCACACTCTCTTTAAATGAGACATTCTCATGAACTTCCTGTTTTAAAAACTCAAGAATCTCCGGATATAATCGGATTGCCTCATCAATCTCCTCTGACGACCCTCGCTTATAAGCCCCAATGCTGATCAAATCTTCTGCATTCAAGTAGGCTGATAGATATTCCCGCAATTTACCGGCAGCATGTCTGTGCTGTGGTGTTACGAGATGATTCATAACCCGGCTGATGCTCTTTAATACGTTGATCGCCGGGAACTGGCCTTTGTTGGCCAGTGAGCGGTCAAGCACATAATGCCCATCCAAAATTCCCCTTACAGTATCGGCAATAGGCTCATTCATATCGTCCCCGTCCACGAGCACCGTGTAAAATGCTGTTATGGAGCCGTGTTCGTTCGTTCCTGTTCTTTCAAGAAGCTTGGGCAAAATAGCGAAGACAGAAGGCGTGTACCCTTTTGTCGTCGGAGGCTCTCCGATCGCAAGGCCGATTTCCCGCTGCGCCATCGCAACCCGTGTTACCGAATCCATCATCAGCATAACGTCCCGTCCGGTATCACGAAAATACTCTGCAATGGCTGTCGCTGTATAGGCTGCTTTCATTCTCATTAGAGCAGGCTGATCGGATGTTGCTACAACAACTATGGATCGTTTTAGCCCCTCCGGCCCGAGGTCCCGTTCAATAAACTCCCTTACTTCCCTTCCACGTTCCCCGACTAGTGCGATTACATTTAAATCTGCTTTCGTATTTCTTGCAATCATTCCCATCAGCGTACTTTTTCCAACACCGCTTCCGGCAAAAATGCCCACTCTTTGTCCTTTTCCAACTGTCAGCAGGGAGTCAATTACTTTCACTCCCACTTCCATGGGTTCATCAATCGGAGGCCTTTTCATGGGATTAGGAGGAGACTGGTCAGATGGAACATTGGACAATCCTTTCGGAAGGGCTGCATCATCAAGCGGCTTCCCGAGGGCATCCAAGACTGAACCGATTAAAGGGATTCCCGCTCGGATCCGAAGCGGTTCTTTTGTGGCCTCCACGATACTGCCGGGAGAGATATCGGATACAGGAGAAAACGGCATCAGCAGCACATTTTCTTCTTTAAATCCCACTACTTCTGCAGGGATCTTTTTTGATTTTCCAGCTCCTGTATGGATATAACAAAGGTCCCCTATCGAACTCGCCGGCCCTCTGGATTCAATCATCAGTCCGACGACCCTTTTCACTTTTCCATAACGTTTATATGAATCAAGCATTTCTACTGTGTTCAGCAAATCAGCGGCATTCATGAAGATTCTTCCTCTCCAAGTCTTTCAAGCAGCTGTTTTTCCAGCTGTTTGAGCTGAGTGTCTACGGAGGCATCAATTCTGCCGAATGAGCTTTCAACGAAACAATCAAAAGGAGAAAGGCTTTCGTCCATATATAAAAACAGTTCCTGCTCATTTGTTAAGAGCTGTTTTAATTCTTCCTTCTGTGACCGGACAAATTCGTAGCGGTCAGGGTGAATAAATATTTTTATTTCATCATAATCTTTTACTTCTCTCAGCAGCTGTTTCACCATTTCTTTCATGAGGGCAGGTTTCTCATCCAAAGCAGAAGCGATAATTTTTTCTGCCATTTTTGCTGCCAGCCTGACAATGGTTTCTTCAGCCGACTCAAGTTTTTCCAGGTAATCAGCACGTGAAGATTCAACGAGACTGTTCGCCTGCTGAATCTGAGCTGAGACTTGATGGAATCCATCATCCCTGCCATATTGCAGTCCTTCCTGATAGCCAGCTTCTCTTGCCTTTTCTGCTAAAATGAGTTTCTCCTGCTCAAAGCTCTGTTTGGCCGACTCGATGGACTGAAGAATCGTTTCCTCTTCAGCTCTAGCCTTACTGATTATCAGCTCGCTCATTTTTCTGGCATTTCTAAGCTGTTCGGATTCTGCTTCTTCATAAGTCAGATGATCGATTTCATTCATATTGATAATCGGGACAATGGCAGCCGCCTGAACGGGCTTAACCGCAGAACGTGATTTTATCAGCCTAGACAATAATATCGTCTCCTCCGCCGCGGGCAATAACGATTTCTCCGTTTTCTTCGAGTCTGCGAATCACACTGACAATTCTGGATTGTGACTCTTCCACATCTCTTAAACGGACAGGGCCCATATATTCCATTTCTTCACGGAATGTCTCTGCCATTCTGGTGGACATGTTTTTAAAGACAATTTCTCTGACATCCTCACTCGCGACTTTAAGGGACAGCTTAAGATCTTCGTTATCGACGTCTCGGATCACACGCTGTATAGCCCGGTTATCAAGAGTAACAATATCTTCGAATACAAACATGCGTTTCTTAATTTCTTCTGCTAGTTCAGGATCCTGAATTTCAAGAGCATCCAGAATGGTTTTTTCCGTGCTTCTGTCCACTCCGTTCAGCACTTCCACAACCGCTTCCACTCCGCCAGTCTGTGTGTAGTCCTGCGTAAAGGCTGAGGATAGTTTTTTCTCAAGGATCTGCTCAACCTCATTGATGATTTCAGGTGAGGTTCTGTCCATGACAGCAATTCGGCGTGCAATATCTGCTTGGACTTCCTGAGGCAGTTCGGATAGAATCTGTCCAGCCTGTACAGGATCTAAATAGGAAAGAATTAAGGATATCGTTTGGGGGTGCTCATTTTGAATAAAATTAAGGATTTGGGCCGGTTCTGCTTTTCTGGCAAAATCAAACGGCTTCACTTGAAGTGTAGAAGTAAGCCTGCTGATAATGGATGTTGCCCTATCCTCCCCCAATGCCCTCTGAAGCACTTCTTTTGCGTAAGCAATGCCCCCTGAAGTAATAAAATCCTGTGCCATGGCAATCTCGTGGAATTCCTCCACGATTTCTTCTTTTTTAGAGGAGTCGACCGTACGCACACCTGAAATTTCCAGTGTGAGCCGTTCGATTTCTTCTTCGGATAAATGCTTATAGACAGAAGCGGATACATCGGGTCCCATTGAAATAAGGAGGATGGCAGCTTTTTGTTTCCCAGATAGTTTAGTATGATCTCTTCTTACCATGACGGTTCCTCCTTATTCTTCCGATAGCCAGGTTCTAAGCAGCTTAGCGAAATCTTCCGGCTTTTCTTTTGCCAGTTTTTCAAGCTGCTTGCGGCGCAGCGTTCCTTCTGATTCCATCTCCTCATTTACATCCGGCACATTGAGTGGAATCGTGACAATCTCTTCTTCATACTCCTCTTCTTCCCGGCCTCTTTTTCTGAAGAGAAGGAAAATGAGCAATAGTATGACAGCAAGGAGCACTCCTCCGCCAATATACACCCAGACAGGAATTCCGGCTGATGGTGTATCCTGCAGCGTCTGCAGTTTACCTGCGAAAGGCTGTACAGACACGACAATTTTACTTTCAATATCCTGATCGGATATCGGCTGTGCATTTGCATCCTTGTTGATCGATGTTCTTACAATCGTTGAAAGCATTTGCTTTATATCGTCGACCCGCCCCTGTGGAATGGATCCTGGATTTTTAGGATTCGGCGGCTCAACCATCACCTGGATTCCCAAATCTCTGATTTTGTAAGGACTTTCAACAATTTGCTTTTTAATGCGGTTTACTTCGTTATTGATCCGTTCTTCATTCCGCTCATAATTGCCGTTTCCGTTTTGGGCAGATTGCTGATAGTTTGGCACATCGCCTTCACTGGTGCCGGCTGTTCCGCCTGCTGCGCTGGCTCCGTCACCTGTATACGCTTCAGTAATCCTTTCAGCACTGACCTGGATTCCCTGCATGTTTTCTTTATCCACGGGCTCGACTAAATTTTCTTCACGGTTTTCCTGTGTGAAGTCAAGGTCCGTTGTGACCGACACCACTACTTTATCCTGGCCAATCATAGTACCGAGCATTTTCTGAACCTGCTGCTGCAGATCCCGTTCGATACCCATTTTTATATCATGCTGAGTCGCATAATTGCTGACCGCAGGATCATTTTCCTTATTCTGATCAAAGTAATTAAAATGATCATCCATAATGACGATATTATCCGCAGGGAGGTTCGGAACGCTTTTGGATACAAGGTGGTAAAGAGCTTCAACTCTTGACTGATCCAATTTGCTGCCCGGATTCATTGTTACCACAATGGATGCAGATGCCTGTTCTGCTTCTTCCCCTACAAATACGGTTTCCTGCGGCATGTTGATCATGACACTTGCGTCTTTGACTCCCTCAATCCCTCTTATAAGGTTGGAAAGTTCTGTTTGTGTGGCTTTTAGTTTTAAAACATCAAATTCCTTATCCGTCATTCCAAACCCGACATTTTGCCCGAAAAAGGAGTAATCAATGGTTCCTGTTTCCGGGAGCCCTTCTGCTGCCAGGTCGACTTTCAAACTGTTCACCATTTCGGCGGGAACGAGGATCGTTGTCCCATTGTCGGCAATTTCGGATTGGATGCCCCTGCCATCAATTGTTTCTTTGATCTGGCCGGATTCTTCAAGTGTAAGATCTTTATATAAAGGCACGAGATTCGGCCTCGATAAAAAGAATGCCAATACAGACAGGATGATCACCGCCGCCAAAAAACTGCCGATCATCATTCCCTTTTGACCTTTTGATTTCCCCCTCCAGAACTGAAGGACTTTCTCACCTATTTCTCTAAGCTTTTGATTCATTCTTTCTGTTCCCCCGGTTCTGTTGACAGCTCGTTACATAGCAGTGCCAGTCATCCTACATTTGCATGCGCATTATTTCCTGATATGCTTCAATGGCCTTGTTCCTCATTTCTACCGCCGATAATAAAGTGATACTCGCTTTCTCGGCCGCAATCATCACGTCCTGAAGTTCAATGTTCTGGCCTTTAGCCAATGCCCCCGTCATTTTGTCCGATTCCACTTGGGCTCTGTTTACCTCATTTAAGGCACTCTTCAGCATATCGCCAAACTGGCTTACCTGAGGTTTTGCAGAAGAACCTGCCGGCTCAGGAAGGCTGTTTATCCCCTGCATGGATAAAGGTGTAATTCCATTCATCATCTGCATTCATCCTACTTTCCAATTTCTAAAGCTTTTAGCAGCATACTTTTTGATGCATTAAAAACGGTAACGTTCGCCTCGTAAGAACGGGAGCTGCTAATGAGGTCTGTCATCTCTTTCAAGGGATCTACATTTGGCAATTTCACATATCCTTGAACATCCGCGTCGGGATGCGCAGGGTCATACACGAGTTTAAAAGGCGTTTTGTCATCGCTGATTTGTGTGACTTGAACGCCGCTTCCCGCCATCCCATTCCTGGCTGTACTGAACATACTTGAAAAACTGTCCCTCTCTTTTATTTCCACTAGTTTTCTCTGGTACGGCTGCCATTTGCCATCCACAAGTTTCCCTCTCGTTGTTTCAGCGTTTGCAATATTCGAAGACACAACATCCATTCGAAGGCGCTGGGCCGTCAGGGCTGAAGCTGAAGTGTTTAAACTGTTAAATATAGACATGCGCTATCTCCCTCCCGTTAAAACCGTCTGAAGGGATTTAAACTTTCCGTTTAACCGATCGACAAGCGCATTATATTGAATTTGATTTTTAGCAAGATCCGACATCTCCTGATCAATGTCTACACTGTTCCCATTGGGATGATAGGAGCTATTCTTGCTGCTGATCGCCGGGCCTGCATCAGAAGAGTTGGTAAATTCAAAATGTCTTGCGTCCGTTCTGGCTGCTTTAATAGCTTCCATCTCCCCTTGAAGAACATGATGAAATGAAACCTGCTTTGCTTTAAAACCCGGGGTGTCCGCGTTCGCAATGTTATTAGAGATAACTTTTTGCTGTATATTGGACGTTTTTAGTGCCGTTTCAAGAGAAGAGATTGTATTTGAAAAAAGCATCGTTTACCCTCCCACAAAAGTTCTAAGTCATTCGTATCCTATTGGTGTCGAAATATGTTAAATCTATACTGTTATTGTAAATTTATATAGGCTCAAAGTCTATGAACTTCTTGTAAATTTTCATACATACATTGTTCTATTTTTTGAACGGGACTATATATCTATTTTTCATAGGTATATTGAACCACAAAAATAAAAAGACACCCTTCATAAGGGTGTCTTTTTACATTAATTTGATTTTAACCGTTCCAATTCAATGAGGAATTTGTCGTTGAGTACTTTAATGTATGTTCCTTTCATCCCAAGGGAACGTGATTCGATCACGCCGGCACTCTCCAGCTTGCGAAGTGCATTGACGATCACGGATCGGGTAATTCCAACCCTGTCAGCAATTTTACTTGCGACTAAAAGGCCTTCGTTTCCGTTAAGTTCCTCAAAAATATGTTCAATAGCTTCCAGTTCACTATAGGATAAAGAGCTGATGGCCATTTGCACAACTGCCTTGCTTCTCGCCTCAACTTCAATTTCCTCCGCTTTTTCTCTTAGTATTTCCATACCTACGACCGTTGCTCCGTATTCTGCCAAAATGAGATCATCATCTTCAAATTGTGCTTCCAGACGGGCCAGGATAAGCGTTCCGAGACGCTCTCCTCCTCCGATAATCGGTACGATGGTGGTAAGTCCATTTTTAAACAGGTCACGGTTTTCAACTGGGAAAGCCGTATATTCGCTGAATACATCCAGATTGGAGGACGTTTCAGAAACCTTGAAGAGATTTTTGGTATATTCTTCAGGAAACTGTCGGTCTTCCAGCATTTGTTTCATGCGTTCGTGCTCGATTTGCTGATTAATAGCAAAGCCGAGCAGTTTTCCTCTTCTGCTGACAATAAAGATATTGGCTTCGATTACTTCACTCAGAATCTCAGACATTTCTTTAAAGTTAACAGGCTTTCCTGCTGCCTTTTGTAGCATTGCATTGATGGTTCTTGTTTTCTCTAGTAAAGCCATGGTTGGGTTTCCTCCTAAAAATGATCAATCTCTATAAGATAAATTGGCTTAAATCTCTGTTGCTAGCGATTTTCCCCAGCTTTTCTTCCACGTATTGCGGTGTTATGGTAATTTTATCCATCGTCACATCCGGAGCTTCAAAGGATAAATCCTCAAGAAGTCTCTCCAAGATGGTATGTAGTCTTCTGGCTCCAATATTATCTGTGTCCTGGTTAACATGGTAGGCAACTTCCGCAATCTTACGAATAGCATCGTCTGAAAATTCAAGTTTTATACCTTCCGTTTCAAGTAAAGCAGTATATTGCTTTAGGAGGGCGTTATCAGGTTCAACTAGAATCCGGACAAAATCATCAGTTGTCAGTTTGGTGAGTTCAACACGAATCGGGAATCTCCCCTGGAGCTCCGGAATGAGGTCAGATGGCTTTGCCATATGAAAGGCTCCCGCTGCAATGAAAAGAACATGATCCGTTTTAACTGAACCATATTTGGTCACGACTGTCGATCCCTCAACAATCGGGAGAATATCTCTCTGGACGCCTTCTCTTGAGACATCGGCAGAACCTCCGCCGCTGTTTTTCTTTGCAATTTTGTCAATCTCGTCAATAAAAATAATGCCAGACTGTTCGGCGCGGGATACGGCTTCCTGTGTTGCTTCCTCCATATCAATCAGCTTTTGGGCTTCTTCATTCTGGAGAACCTTTCTCGCTTCTCTAACGGTAAGCTTCCGCTTCTTCGTCTTTTTCGGCATAAAACTGCTGAGGGCATCCTGCATGTTCATGCCCATCTGTTCCATACCCGAGCCTTGAAGCATATCAAACATGGATGGCTGCTGCTCTTCCACATCCACTGTGACATAATGATCTTCAAGTTCTCCCATTCTGAGCTGATGATCGATTTTTTTCCTTCTCTCGCTTAAATCCGAATCATCATCATATGAAGATGTCTGCTCTTGCTGCTGGGCGCCTCCGAAAAGCATTTCAAAAGGATTTTTATTGCTTTGGTTCTTTTTCCTGGAAGGGACTAGCAGTTCAACGAGGCGTCTGTTGGCATTTTCTTCTGCTGCACCTTTAACCTCGTTCATTTTTTCTTCTTTTACAATCCGGATCGAACTCTCCATCAGATCTCTGACCATCGATTCCACATCCCGGCCGACATATCCAACTTCTGTAAACTTTGTTGCTTCCACTTTAATGAACGGAGCTCCGACCAGTTTAGCAATCCGCCTTGCAATTTCTGTCTTTCCTACTCCGGTAGGACCGATCATTAAAATATTTTTCGGCACTACTTCATCCTTCAGCGATTCATCGAGCAGGCTTCTGCGGTAACGGTTTCTTAAGGCGACCGCCACAGCTCGTTTCGCATCGTTCTGACCCACAATATACTGATCCAGCCGTTCTACAATTTGTCGAGGGGTTAATTGGTTTTTCATCATGACCAATCCTTTCCTACAGCTCTTCTACAATGACATTGCTGTTTGTATATACACAAATCTCTCCGGCAATCCGGAGTGCGCCTTCTGCAATTTCTTTTGCTGTTAAGCTCTCGCCGCTGTATCGTTTTAAAGCTCTTCCTGCTGAAAGAGCATAATTGCCGCCTGAACCGATCGCAAGAATCCCGTCATCCGGTTCAATCACTTCGCCTGTACCGGAAATCAGAAGAAGATCTTCTTTGTTCATGACAATCAGCATGGCTTCCAGTCTTCTCAGAACTTTATCGCTTCTCCATTCTTTAGCGAGCTCTACTGCCGCTCTCTGGAGATTGCCATTGTATTCTTCAAGCCGGCCTTCAAACATCTCAAACAGGGTAAAAGCATCCGCAACTGAACCGGCAAATCCGGCAATGACTTTCCCGTTAAAAAGTCTGCGCACTTTTCTTGCTGTATGTTTCATGACAACAGCATTGCCGAATGTGACCTGTCCGTCGCCAGCCATGGCATACCCGTCTTTATGATGAATAGCAAATATGGTCGTTGCATGGAATTCACTCATTTTCCGTTCCTCCTTTTATCATAAGCTACGCTCTGGGATGGTGGGACATATATGTCTTCTTCAGCTGATCCTTCGAAACATGGGTATAAATCTGGGTGGAGGACAGATGGGAATGTCCCAGCAGCTCCTGAACACTCCGCAGGTCTGCCCCCTCATTTAAAAGATGGGTGGCAAACGTATGGCGGAACATGTGCGGATGAATATGTAAGTTTGAAGAAGATTTCTTTACCAGTTCATTTAAAATATGACGGATGCCGCCAGGTTTTAGCGGATTTCCCCGGTTATTCACAAAAATCACATCATGACCGGCTGATTTTTGAATAAGCTGTTCCCGCCCATCTTTTAAATACAGCTCCAATGCATCCTGGGCAAAGCTCCCAAATGGAACGTACCGCTGCTTGCTGCCTTTTCCGTTTACAAGGACCGTTCCCATGAACAGATCGACATCCTGTCTGGTCAGACCTGAACATTCACTGACCCGCATGCCTGTAGCATATAGCATTTCCAGCAATGCCTGGTTTCTTTGGCCGAGCGGTGTGCTGAGATCGGATACAGAGAATAAAAGCTCTAATTCCTTTTCATAAAGGAATGCCGGTATTCTTCCATCTCTTTTTGGCATGGATACGAGTGAAAACGGATTGTCGTTCAGCAGCTTTTCACGATTCAGGAATTTATAAAAGCTTCGCAAACTGGAAATCTTTTTTGAAATCGTTCTCCTTGCCAGTTTCAGCTGGTGCAATTTGGTCAAATACAGTCTAATATCCTGGTAGGTCACAAGATCAAGACCTGCAATCCCCTCTTCCTTCATAAACAGGGAAAATTCTTCAATATTTGCAGTGTAATTCACAATTGTATATTGTGAATAGTTTTTCTCAATTTGTAAATATTCTACGAACAAAATTAAACTTTTCTTAACATTTTCCACTTCATCACCTCACAAGGGCGATTAAATGTTATCACATTGTAACCGCCCTTGGCAATGAATATCACATCGTTTTCGAAATTTTTTGAATTGTTTCCAACGCCCGTTGCGCATAGGCTTCGTACCTGTCTTTTTTCACTTTAATGCGGTTCGGAAGTTCAGGAAGAATCCCGAAGTTGGCATTCATAGGCTGAAAATTATCCGGGTTCGCATTCGTGATATAGTGAGCCATACTTCCAAGAGTCGTTTCAGGCGGCAGCACGACCAGATCTTTGCCCAATACAAGGTTTGCCGCGTTGATTCCTGCAAGGAGTCCGGACGCAGCCGATTCAACATACCCTTCCACTCCTGTCATTTGGCCGGCAAAGAACAAATCTTCACGGTGTCTGGATTGGTAAGTAGGCTTTAACAGATTAGGAGAGTTGATAAATGTGTTTCTGTGCATCACCCCGTAACGGACAATTTCAGCATTTTCAAGCCCTGGAATCAGCTTCAGCACCTCTTTTTGAGGTCCCCATTTTAAATGTGTCTGAAAACCAACAATATTGTAAAGGGTTCCGGCAGCATCATCCTGTCTGAGCTGGACAACTGCATAAGGGCGCTTGCCGGTTTTCGGATCCTCAAGCCCTACAGGCTTCATCGGTCCGAAAAGCATCGTTTTCTTCCCCCGCTTTGCCATAACTTCAATCGGCATGCATCCTTCAAAGAAAATTTCTTTCTCGAATTCTTTAAGCGGAACAGTCTCAGCCTCTACAAGCGCATCATAAAAACGGTCAAACTCCTCTTCTGTCATCGGGCAATTCAAGTATGCAGCTTCCCCTTTATCGTATCTGGACTTTAAGTAAACCTTGTCCATATCAATGCTCTCTTTTTCAAGAATGGGAGCTGCCGCATCGTAAAAATAGAAATAATCTTCACCCGTAAGCTTTTGCAGTTCATCCGAAAGAGCCTTGGATGTCAGCGGACCGGTGGCGATGATCGTTGGACCCTCGGGGATAGACGTAACCTCCTCATTCATGACGGTTACATTCGGATGATTCTTTACTCTCTCGGTTACGAGGCCCGCAAATTCATGGCGGTCCACCGCGAGAGCTCCGCCTGCCGGCACAGCGCAATCATCAGCTGACCGGATAATAACGGAGTTTAGGTGTCTCATTTCTTCTTTTAATACTCCAACTGCATTTGTCAAAGCATTTCCCCGAAGTGAATTGCTGCATACAAGTTCAGCAAATTTATCGGTGTGGTGAGCAGGTGTCTGTTTAACAGGTCTCATTTCATACAAATGAACTTGTACGCCTCTTTCCGCTAGCTGCCATGCAGCTTCACTGCCGGCAAGCCCCGCTCCAATTACATTGACCACTGTTGCTGTTTGACTCATTTTTGTATCCTCCTTTGATCCGGCTCACTCCATTGAAGCCGAATCACTCTATTTTTTATCTGGCCGATCTGCGTGTCCAGACGGGTTCCATTCCCATAAGGGAGCTCATGCCGACAAGGCTGGCTTGCATTTTAAAAACAGCAGGCAAATAAAAAGAAGGTGAGCATAAGAGGGCTCACCATTACTTTTGCTGCTCTTCTTTGTAATCACAGGCTGTACATTGAACCTGAACACCTTTTTTCAGCTTCTTCTCGACAAGCATAGATTCACAGCGCGGGCAGTTTCTTGCAATCGGCTTATCCCATGATAGGAAATCACACTCAGGATATCTGTCGCAGCCGTAGAAAATCCGTTTTTTCTTGGATTTGCGTTCTACTACATTTCCTTTTTCGCATTTCGGGCATGGTACCCCAATTTCTTTGACAATTGGTTTTGTATTTCGGCAGTCGGGAAAATTCGAACAAGCCATAAATTTGCCGTAGCGGCCCATTTTGATGACCATCGGATTCCCGCATTCTTCGCAGTCAATTCCTGCAAATTCAGGTTTAATTTCAACTTCTTCCATCTCTGCTTCAGCAGTGGTAATCCTTTTTTCAAAGTCTTTATAGAAATCGTCTATAATTTTCACCCATTGAATGTGGCCGTCTTCTACTTCATCCAGACTGTTCTCCATTCGGGCTGTAAATTCCACATCAATAATTTCAGGGAAAAACTCCATGATTAATTCAAGAACGATTTCACCAAGCTCTGTCGGAACAAAGCGCTTATTATCAAGCGATACATAGCCCCTTTTTTGAATGGTATCAAGGGTGGGAGCATACGTTGAAGGACGCCCTATTCCAAGCTCTTCAAGTGTTTTTACCAGACGCGCCTCTGTGTACCTCGGCGGCGGCTGTGTAAAATGCTGAGCGGGTTCAATATCTTTAGAGAATACTTCATCCCCGATTGCAAGCTCCGGCAAGTAGCGGTCTTTTTCCTCAACCTGATCATCATTGCCTTCCACATATACCTTCATAAACCCGGGGAATTTCACTTTCGATCCTGTAGCCCGGAAAACAACTCCATTATTATCTAGGTCAACGCTCATTGTGTCAAGTACAGCAGAAGCCATTTGACTGGATAAGAACCGTTCCCAGATCAGTTTATAAAGCCGGAGCTGATCACGGCTTAAGAACTCCTTCATCGAAGAAGGATCTCTTAATGTGGAAGTCGGGCGGATTGCTTCGTGCGCATCCTGGGAATTCGAGTTTTTCTTTGCCGCTTTTTTGACTCCGAGATAGTCCTTGCCGTATTGCTGTTCAATATAGCCGGCAGCTTCTGTTTGTGCGGTTTCGGAAATTCTTGTCGAGTCCGTTCTCATGTATGTAATTAACCCGACAGTCCCTTCTTTTCCAAGGTCAATTCCTTCATACAGCTGCTGAGCAATCATCATCGTTTTCTTGGCTCTGAAGTTCAGTTTCCTTGCCGCTTCCTGCTGCAGAGTTGAGGTTGTAAAAGGCACGGCAGGATTACGCCTTCTCTCTTTTTTCGTAACGTTGGCAACTTGGAAAGCATTCCCTTTGATCCGGGCTGTTACTTCTTTCACATCTTCCTCTGTTTTCAGCTCTCTTTTTTTACCGTCCATTCCGTAAAAAGAACCTTCAAATTGGTCCTTCCCTTTGAAAAACTGGCTCTCTACTGTCCAGTATTCTTCGGGAATAAATGCATGGATTTCCTTTTCTCTATCTATGATTAAGCGCACGGCAACAGATTGAACACGTCCGGCACTCAAACCCTTCTTAACCTTTTTCCAAAGAATCGGGCTGATCTTGTAGCCTACAAGCCTGTCAAGAATCCGCCTCGCCTGCTGGGCATCCACTAAATCCATATTTATCGCTCTTGGATGTTTGAACGATTCTTTAATCGCATCTTTTGTAATTTCATTGAACACAACCCGGCAATCAGAGTGAACATCCAGGTCCAGACTGTGTGCCAAATGCCATGCAATTGCTTCCCCTTCGCGATCCGGGTCAGCTGCGAGATATACTTTCTTTGCTTTTTTGGCAGCGGATTTTAATTCCTTAAGGACATCGCCTTTTCCTCTGATCGTAATATACTTTGGTGTAAAGTTTTGGGTTACATCCACGCCGATCTGGCTTTTGGGCAAATCACGGACATGTCCCATTGATGCTTTTACTTTAAATTTTTTCCCTAAGTACTTCTCAATTGTTTTTGCTTTGGCTGGTGATTCTACAATAACCAGGTAATCTGACATCCATATGTCCCCCTCAAGAGGTATTCTCTCTCTTTGTCTATCCCTTTACATCTTTCTTTTTTTAAGCTCTGTTAAACTTGGCTGTTGATTGCAGCTAGCAGGCGCTCGCTTCAATCAACAAGTGGTAGAAATCAACATCAGACTTTTACAGAGCCTCTTTTAAGATGCGGTTTCTTTTCCCGCAAACGTTAAATCCGCATATTTGAGCTATTTGTAAGCATTTTTATCTTTTCAAGTTAAATCCCCACTATTATTAAATATATATCATGCGTTTGTCAAACAGTAATTTCCCGCGGTTTGGAATTTTATTCCTTGCGCGGGCTTTATTTTTTTCTAATGAAAGGTTTTTATTTCTTCTAAAATATCCTCATAGCCCATAACCAGTTTTGCCCCGTCTTTTAAAAGTTCATTCGTTCCCGCTGATGAGCGGTCCAGAATGCTGCCCGGGATGGCAAACACTTCTCTGCCCTGTTCGAGTGCACATTGGGCCGTAATTAAAGAACCGCTGCGCTCTCTGGCTTCGGCAATGAGTGTCCCGCTGCCCAGCCCGCTAATCAGCCGGTTTCTCTCCGGGAAATGCCACTTTTGCGGTTTAATATGCGGGGCGTATTCAGTAAGGAGAAGATGATTTTTCCCAATCTCTTCAGCAATCGCATAATTGGAAGCGGGATAGATGTGCCCGAAGCCTCCGCCCAATACCGCAATCGTTTTCCCGCCATACTGAATGGAAAGAGCATGGGCTGCTGTATCGATGCCTGACGCAAGGCCGCTTACGATGATAAACCCCTTTTGAATGAGCGGAACCAGCACTTTTGCCAAGGCCCTTTTTCCATATGAAGTAGCATTTCGTGCCCCTGCCACTCCCAGTATATGCTCAGCCGTCATCAGGCTCATATCCCCCCTGCAAAACAGACTTACTGGAGGGTCCGGTATTTCTTTCAGCAGAACGGGATAGGAAGGGTCCGCTATCGTGATAAAGGATATTTTTGAATCGTTCAATTTTTTTTGAATATCTGCTGCTTTTAAGGAAGTGAAATCTTTTATGAAAACGGAGTAGGATGAAGGAGCGACAAGGCCCATTGAAGCGTATTCTGAAGGTTTGAGATGGAGGAGAAGACGAAAGGAAGGATCCATTTGATAAATCTTTCTGATTTTGGCAGCATAAATACCCCTGCAATAAGAAAGAATGAGGAGTTTTTCCGTTATTCGGTTCACAAAAGCACCCTTTCATTCGCTTAATATGAATAGAAACGGGTGGTGCATTTCACCCGTTTCTACTATTAAATAATTAATGCGTTTTACAGTTTTCGTAAATGCCTTTTTCTTTCAACACGGCAATAAGGGTTTCACCCATAACAGATGGTGTGTCTGCCACTTGAATGCCGCAAGCATTCATTGTTTTAATTTTTTCTTCCGCTGTCCCTTTTCCGCCAGAAATGATCGCACCGGCATGGCCCATGCGTTTTCCTGGAGGTGCTGTTTTTCCGCCGATAAAGCCTACTACCGGTTTCGTCATATTGGCTTTTACCCATTCAGCCGCTTCTTCCTCTGCCGTACCGCCGATTTCACCAATCATGATGACAGCATACGTTTCCGGGTCTTCATTGAATGCTTTTAGAACATCGATAAAGTTTGTCCCGTTAACCGGGTCTCCCCCGATGCCGACAGCTGAAGACTGTCCGATTCCTGCCTGGGAAAGCTGATGAACTGCTTCATATGTAAGCGTTCCGGAGCGGGAAACAACCCCTACATGGCCTTTTGTATGAATGTAGCCCGGCATGATGCCGATTTTGCACTCGCCTGGAGTAATGACACCCGGGCAGTTTGGTCCTACAAGGCGTGTTTTCTTGCCTTCCATGTAGCGTTTAACCTTTACCATATCCATAACCGGGATGTGTTCTGTAATACAGATAACCAAATCCAGTTCTGCGTCTACTGCTTCCATGATGGAGTCAGCTGCAAAAGGCGCAGGAACATAAATGACGGATGCATTTGCACCTGTTTCATTTTTTGCGTCAATGACCGTATTGAAAACCGGCACTCCTTCAACCTCTGTGCCGCCTTTTCCAGGTGTCACGCCGCCGACAATTTTCGTGCCGTACTCAAGCATTTGCTTTGTATGGAAGAGCGCTGTTGAACCTGTAATCCCCTGAACGATAACTTTTGTATCTTTATTAACGAAAACACTCATTTTTATCCCCCGCCTTTCTTAGCCTACTAAAGAAACGATTTTTTGAGCTCCATCCGCCATGGACTCAGCTGCCGTAATATTTAGTCCTGAATCTTTCAAGATCTGTTTACCCAGTTCTACGTTTGTCCCTTCAAGACGCACCACCAATGGAATTTCAAGGCCAACCTGCTTCGTTGCCTCCACTACGCCTTCAGCAATGATGTCACACTTCATAATACCGCCAAAAATATTAACAAAAATTCCTTTTACATTTTGATCGGACAAAATGATTTTAAAGGCTTCCGTTACTTTTTCAGCAGTGGCGCCGCCCCCAACATCAAGGAAGTTTGCGGGATTCCCGCCGTAGTAGTTAATGATATCCATCGTCGCCATTGCAAGACCGGCTCCATTAACCATGCAGCCGATTGTTCCGTCCAAAGAGATGTAGCTGAGATCATATTTGGATGCTTCAATTTCTTTTGCATCTTCTTCATCAAGGTCACGATATTCCAAAACATCTTTTTGACGGTATAATGCGTTTGCATCAAAATTAAGCTTCGCATCAAGCGCCATGACTTTGCCGTCTCCCGTAACGACCAGCGGGTTGATTTCAGCAATGGAGCAATCTTTTTCTGTGAATGCTTTATACAGGCTCATCATAAATTTAGCCGCCTGGCCCACAAGCTCACGCGGGATGTTGATGTTAAATGCGATTCGGCGTGCCTGATACATTTGAAGGCCGACTGCCGGATCAACAGATTCTTTAAAAATCTTCTCAGGCGTTTTTTCTGCTACTTCTTCAATTTCCGTTCCGCCTTCTTCTGAGGCCATCAGTACAACCCTTGAGGAATCGCGGTCAAGAACAAGCCCGACATAATATTCTTTCTTGATGTCGCAGCCTTCTTCGATCAGCAAACGCTTAACTTCTTTCCCTTCAGGACCTGTCTGATGGGTAATCAGTGTTTTCCCCAGGATTTCGCTTGCGTATTCTTTTACTTCATCCAGATTTTTCGCAACCTTTACCCCGCCTGCTTTACCGCGGCCTCCTGCGTGAATCTGGGCTTTAACCACTGTTACTTGTGTGCCTAGTTCTTTTGCTGCTTCAACTGCCTCTTCAACAGTGAAAGCCACTTTTCCATTCGGTACTGCAACCCCATATTTTCTGAGGATTTCTTTTCCCTGGTACTCATGGATATTCATTTCCCATCCTCCTAACCTATGTATCAATTAAATTAGACTGCGCTTTCATTTTATAAAATAGTTCATTGGTTGTCTACCATTCCACTCAAAATCTTTAAATCCTTCGAAAAATTCACAATCTTCCTCTTAAAATTATTTTCCTGAAAATATAAAAAGTGTGGCATTCCTGCCAGTTTACTTTTGTTCCTCTTTTTCCTTGTCAAGCTTGTAGATATAGGCGAAAATTTCTGCAACAACTGCGTAGAGGTCCTCAGGAATTTCCTGCTGAACCTCAAGGGAATCCAGTAAATTTACGAGTGATGCATCCTCTTTGACCGGCACGCCAGCCTTTTGCGCCCTCGAAAGAATTTCATCCGCAATCAGTCCCCGGCCTTTTGCTGTGACCTTTGGAGCCTGATCGGCACCGCCCTCATATTTTAGTGCGACTGCTTTTTTCTTCTTGCTTTCTTTCATATCCGAAAATCAAATCCTTTCGAAGGAGCTTGATAGACTGGAGCTTCCGGGACGTTCCACTCCTCTGTTTTCTTAAAAGAGATCCCTGAAAATTGGTAGGGGAGTCCTGAGAACCCGGCTTTTAATTCAGAATGTGCAGCTGCTGCAATAGAAGAAAGATCCTGTTTCGAATAAACGGCTGCGGATACGACCCGGTTCTGAATTTGAACATCCGCTGTAAGTGGACCTAAGTGCTTTAAATCCAGATAAAAAACAAGGCGGCAAAATGCCGGATCAATCTCTCCCTTCGGATCTTTGCGAAGCTGGAAATTGACGGCTACATCCGAAAGAATTCTCTCATCCTGAACCGGAAAATGCTGCCACAAGGATAATTGTCCGGGCTGATCGTTTTGGAGAAGCTGCAAGCCGTTCAATTTCAGCGACAGCTTCTCCGCATGATCTGCAGCCGGACTTGCACTATCTCCGACCTGTGCCAAAAGAGAGCGGATCGTCTGTTCGGAACGGTTTTCTCCTCCTTCGGCGCTGAAGGATTTTTCAAGCAGCATAAATAAACGGATCAGTTCTTTAGGCTGTGAAAGAACGTCCCTGATCTTTATCTTTTGACCAATCCAATTCATTTCTTCAGCTGTTAAAATTCCGGAATTGGATTGGAACATTTGACGAAGCTGCTCCGCCGGATTCCCAGAGGCTGAAAGTTTCGTTAAAACGGAATCAGCAGCGGCCTTTTCTTCTGTAAAAGACCCTGTACTCAGCTTCTGGAGCTCGTGGATCACCGCAGATGCCTTCCGATCGGCTGTTCCATTCCATAAATTGTCTATTTTTTGAAGAAGAGCGGCTTCTTTTGGGTCAGATATGCTGAGCGCCGGAACAAGATTCTGAAGGCCGCTTTTAATAGACCCCCCCTGAACGGCTTCCAATACGGAGCTCAATGTCCTGCGATTGATAGGCAATTGCCGCTCCATGGCCTCCTGCACCGCCAGGACCCCTGCTTCCTTAGAAGCCGGAGTGAGGCTTTTAAGCCACTCTGCTGCTTCCGATATATCCTCTGCGGAAAAAGGAATGCTCGCCCGGAGAAGGCTTACTGCTGCTTGTGAAGCCCATTTGGATGAAAAAGCGCCCGCGGGAGGGGCAATAGATATCAATGCCCGGATTGGATCGGCTTGTTTTTCCATTTTCTCGATCAATTTGAGTTCCGGTAAATCCGATTGGGACCTGACCGCTGCCTGAAAAATATATTCCCCTCCCTTCTGTAAGGGTGCCTCCACTGCAGCTGTCAGTTTATGCGGCCCAAACTGCAGCAGAGCCCGCTGATTCGGATAAAGCTCTGCAACCTTCCCCATGATCAGCTGGCCGTTCTTTAACTGAAGAGAACGAACGCCTGAGGAATCCGGAAAAGCTAACGATGATTGAAATGGTGAAGAAATCCGTTCCATCTTGCTTCACTCCTTTTTAAAGAAGTTCTTTTACAGGACTAAAGGTTTTTCTGTGATGAGGAGTAGCACCATGCACTTTCAGCGATTCGAGATGGATAGCCGTTCCATACCCCATATTCTGATCAAAGCCATAGGCAGGATACGTTTTTGCAAGATCCTTCATAATCCGGTCTCTTGTCACCTTAGCGACAACAGAACCGGCAGCAATGGAAATACTTTTCGCATCCCCTTTTATAATTTTTTCCTGCGGAATGTTCAGTTCCACTTCCATTGCATCGATTAAAAGGTAATCAGGATTCAATTCTAAATCTTCAATGGCCAGCCTCATCGCTTTTTTTGAGGCCTGATAGATATTAATCCGGTCAATCTCTTCGGCATCTACAATCCCGATCCCGATAGCCAGGGCTTCTTTTTGGATGACGTCAAAAAATAAATCCCGCTTCTTTTCAGAAAGTTTTTTCGAGTCATTCAGCCCTTCCAGGTAAAAGCCCTCGGGAAGGATAACAGCCCCGGCTACAACCGGACCGGCAAGCGGCCCTCTTCCGGCTTCATCAATGCCTGCGATTGATTTAAAGCCTTTAGAGCGGGCATCATATTCGAATCTCTTTAATTCTTCAAACATTTGGCGCATACGGTCTTTTTTTTCAATGCCTGCCAGACAGCGTTCTGCAAGTTTGCGTACAGACGCTCTCTCATCCCGTCTGTACTTTTCAATGAGCGGATCCTGCGGGTTATGTATGTTTTTCAAAATCGATTCAATGTCTTTTACCGTTTGTTTCATCTATGAACTTCCTTTATCTTTAATATCGGCTTTTTTTGCAAAAAAATAAAGACTCGCACGAAGCAAGTCTCTCTATCATATCTCTTCTCCCGGTCTTTCGAAAGACAGAGCACCTAATTTTTCGGAACGGATTTCTCTAAGGACAAGCTCAGATGTTTTATCGTAATCGACAATCCCGCCGCTCATCACACATCCCCTGCGGGTTGCAATCTCATCGAAGAGCATGACAATTTCCTCTGGAATTTCCTCTAATCCAAAACGTTCTTTTAATCGTTCAGGATAGTTGGCACTTAAAAACTGAAGGGCGTACACAGTGATGTCCTGCAAATTCAAGATGGTGTCCTTAATGGCTCCTGTCACTGCAAGTTTATACCCGACTAACTGGTCCTCAAATTTTGGCCAGAGAATTCCCGGCGTGTCGAGCAGTTCAATTTCTTTGCCTACTTTTACCCATTGCTGAGCCGTCGTAACTCCCGGCCGGTCTCCGGTCTTAGCCATGTTTTTCTTTGCCAGTCTGTTTATCAGTGTAGATTTCCCTACATTCGGAATCCCAATGATCAGGGCTCTGATCGCTCTCGGGCGAACGCCTTTCGCTTCAAGGCGGTCCAGCTTTTCTTTCAGCACGAGCTTGGATAAAGGCAAAATATCTTTCAATCCTTTCCCTGACTGAGCATCAAGGGGCAGCGCGTGCATCCCTTTTTCTTTGAAATAGTGCAGCCATTCCTTTGTTACTCTCGGGTCGGCCATATCTGCTTTGTTCAATAAAATAATCCGCGGCTTTGCCGACACAATTTCATCGATCATTGGATTTCTGGATGAGAGAGGGAGCCTTGCGTCCACTAGCTCATACACAATATCAATAAGCTTCAGTTTTTCTGTTACCTGCCTTCTGGCTTTTGCCATATGGCCCGGGAACCATTGTATTGCCATATTTAACACCTTCCTTTACTTCACCATGCGCATTTCCGGAAGAGGCCAGTAAACGAGTTTTGCTTCTCCCATAATTTCCGAAACCGGGACCGTGCCGATATGCCGGCTGTCCTTGCTGATTCTTCGATTGTCACCCATTACGAAAACCTGCCCCTTTGGAATCCGTTTTCGTCCTGTCACTTCTTCAAGGGTAAAATTTTCTGTAAGCGGCGGATCAATCAATTCACTTTTATATTTTTTTAAGTAAGGTTCACTAACGGGCTTACCGTTTATGTAGAGCTGGTCATACTTATATTCAACCGTTTCCCCGGGAAGTCCGATAATCCTCTTTATATAATCCTCATCTTTAGAGGCATGAAAAACAACAATTTCAAAGCGCTTTGGGCCTGAAATGGAAAAACCCGCTTTGTTTACGACCATCCGGTCAAAAGGATTAAGTGTCGGCAGCATGGATTCTCCATCGACGACAACCGTTGAAAAGAGAAAATGGCGAATGATAAAGGCAATGGCAATGGCCAGCCCAATCGCTTTGAGCCATTCAAACAGCTCTTTTCTTTCTTTCTTCAATCATCTCACCATCCCAATCTTCAGCTAATTCTATTTTTACACTGTTTCAGCAAGTTAAAACCTGTCAGGTTGATTTGAACATTTGAGGGATTTCAGTGAGTTGAAGGACTGCCTTTTACATAGGGAAGATCGGAAGAGAGCATTATCATTTCATAAAAAAAGAGCTTGTTGCTTTAACAAGCTCTTTCTCTAATTTATCGGATTTCTTTAATACGTGCTTTCTTACCACGCAATTCACGCAAGTAGTAAAGCTTCGCACGGCGTACTTTACCGCGGCGGACGATTTCAAGATTAGCGATTTTAGGCGTGTGTACAGGGAATGTACGCTCAACACCAACACCGTAAGAAACTTTACGGACTGTGAATGTTTCGCTGATTCCACCACCACGACGCTTAATCACAACACCTTCAAAAAGCTGGATACGTTCACGAGTTCCCTCAACAACCTTAACGTGTACACGCACAGTGTCACCAGGACGGAACGCAGGAAGATCAGTTTTAAGCTGTTCTTTTGTGATTTCTTCAATTAGTTTTTGCATCGTATTCAACTCCTTCCAACAGATGCTCATTCCAATCTTATGCATTGCAGCGGAACATCTTAATAAGATCTGCAGCTATTCAATGAATCTCTGCAAACCACAAGAGATATCTTACCATATTCATTTTGGCTTTTGCAACTGGTATTTAACGCTTTTTGAGCT
This sequence comes from Bacillus sp. FJAT-42376, assembly GCF_003816055.1. Taxonomy (NCBI): domain Bacteria; kingdom Bacillati; phylum Bacillota; class Bacilli; order Caryophanales; family Bacillaceae; genus Bacillus; species Bacillus sp. FJAT-42376. The sequence continues at coordinate 2,291,812 of NZ_CP033906.1, read as the reverse complement.
TTTCCAAAACTTTTTTCTGCCTGTCCGTAAAGTTATAGCATTCAAGCAAGTCGGGTCTGCGTTCAAGTGTCCTTCTCAGAGACTCTTCTTCCCTCCATTCTTCTATCAGCTTATGGTTCCCGGAAATCAGTGTATCCGGTACCTTCATCCCCCTGAAGTCAGCGGGGCGTGTATAATGCGGATGCTCCAGCAGGCCGGAGCTGAAAGAATCAAGCACAGGAGAATCTTCATTTCCAAGAACCCCGGGAAGGAGGCGGACAACGCTGTCTGCAATCGTCATCGAGGGGAGTTCGCCTCCGGTAAGGACAAAGTCCCCGATTGAGATTTCATCCGTTACAAGGTGCTCCCTGATCCTCTCATCGTACCCTTCGTAATGACCGCAGATGAATACGAGATGATCGGCTCCAGCCAGTTCTTCTGCTTTGGTTTGGGTAAACCGTTCTCCCTGCGGACAGACAAGAATGACTCTTGGTTCCGCATCCGATGACTCCTGAATCGCCTGAACAGCATCAAAAATAGGCTGAGGCTTCAGTACCATGCCCGCTCCTCCCCCATATGGATAGTCATCCACCGTCTGATGCTTGTTATCGGCATACTCCCTGAAATTGACCACATTAAAGGTTACAGCATTTTTTTCCTGAGCCTTTTTCATAATGGAATGATGCAGGACCCCTTCAAACATTTCCGGGAAAAGGGAAAGAAAATCAATCCTCATCGTCAATCAGCCCTTCCATAGGCGTGATCACAATTTTCTTATTAGTAGGGTCAATTTCCTTTACGACCTCTTTAATGTATGGAATAAGTGCATCTTTCCGGCGGGGTCTCTTTATTACCCACACATCATTTGCACCGGGGGTAAGAATTTCCCTGACCTTGCCGATTTCTTTTCCGTCATCCGTAAAAACGGTGCATCCGATGATTTCATGAAAATAAAATTCATGCTCATCAAGCTCTGTCAGCTCAGATTCAGGAATCCGGATGACCATTCCTTTAAACGGCTCCACGTCATTGATGTTCGGATAACCTTTAAAAGTCAGCAGGTCAAAATTTTTGTGTTTACGGTGGCTTTCAATCTCAACGACTTCCTTAGGGGCGGTGTCTTTTTCGCCGAAAATAAAAATCTTCTTGCCGGCCTGATAGCGCTCTTCCGGAAAGTCTGTGACTGACACGACTCTCACTTCACCGCGGATTCCATGGGTGTTCACTATTTTTCCTACGTTGAACCATTTTGTTTCCATTCTGTCACCTCAGCATATTTCAATAATCATTCCATCTTTTACAATGATGCGTTTTTCGGAAAGCGGGCTTTGCCAGGTATCCCCTACCTCAACCTCAACAAGAGCCTGGACCTCTTCTTCTTTCAGCTCGCTTCCAAGCGGAAGTGTATGAAGCTGCTCAATTTGAAAATCGACCATCTTCATTTTGTCTTTCCGCTTTTCAATTTCTTTTTTATATTGCTGCCTCATTTCAGTGCTAATGTTTGTTTTCTCAAGTTTTTTCAGCTGAAAATAGAGCTGATCGCATTCTCTGTGAAGCTGCTCTCTGCTGGAGTTAAACCCCTCTAAAAGCTTGTTCTTGCTCTTCTCAGTCAGAACCTGCATAACATGTACCGTCTGCATGATCTTCACGCGCCATCCACCCTTCACAACACACTCTGTCTATTTTATCATTATTCCCAATAAATAAGGAAGATAGGAAAAAGAGTGAACGGCATAAAAAAAAGACGGGGGCTTAAGTCCCCGTCTCTTCAAGTTAATCGTTAATTTCAAGCTGAATTCGTTTAGAGGAGCGTGTCCCCGCTGCGTAGACAACGGAACGAACGGCTCTTGCAATTCTGCCCTGCTTGCCGATGACCTTTCCGACATCGTTCCGGCTGACGGTGAGACGGTACACAATGACCCGGCTCTGAACATTTTCTTCCACCGAAACCATATCGGGCTCATCCACTAGCGGCTTAACAATTGTTTCGATTAACCCGATCATCTGATTCATCTTACTTGTTCAGTTTGGAATTATGGAATTTTTCCATGATTCCTTGAGCTGAGAACAGGTTACGAACTGTGTCAGATGGTTTTGCACCGTTTTGCATCCATTGAAGAGCCAAAGCTTCATCAATTTTCACTTCTGCAGGCTGAGCTACAGGATTGTAAGTTCCTACTGTTTCAATGAAACGTCCATCACGAGGAGAACGGGAATCTGCCACTACAATACGATAAAAAGGAGATTTTTTTGCTCCCATGCGTTTCAAACGAATTTTTACTGCCATTATTAAAGCACCTCCGAAAATAGTTCACAAGATAGTATATTATCAATGTTGCATTGGTTTGTAAAGTGTTTTTTCTTAACAGACCTGAAATTTACATGAATGGAAACTTCATGCCGCCTTTTCTCTTGCCTTTTGACATGCTGGTCATCTGCTTCATCATCTTTTTCATATCTTCAAATTGCTTAAGAAGACGGTTTACCTCCGGAACGGACGTACCGCTGCCCTTGGCGATCCGCTTTCTGCGTCCGGCATTGATGACTTCCGGATGCTGTTTTTCTTCCTTGGTCATGGATTTGATAATCGCTTCCACATGACCAATTTGCTTCTCATCGACCTGAACGTTCTTCAGCCCCTTCATCTTTCCGGCGCCGGGAATCATTCCGAGCAGTTCATCCAGCGGTCCCATGCTGCGGACCTGGCCAAGCTGTTCAAGGAAATCATCAAACGTAAAGCTCGCTGTTCTCATTTTCTGCTCAAGCTCTTTTGCCTTATTTTCATCGACATTCGCCTGAGCTTTTTCAATCAGGGTGAGAACATCCCCCATCCCAAGAATCCTTGATGCCATCCGTTCAGGGTGGAACGCCTCAATCGCATCGAGCTTTTCACCGAGACCCACAAATTTAATCGGCGTGTCGGTTACGGCACGAATAGAAAGGGCAGCCCCGCCACGGGTATCTCCGTCAAGCTTTGTCAGCACGACGCCCGTAAGTCCGAGCCGTTCATTAAAGCTCTGGGCTACATTCACTGCATCCTGTCCGGTCATGGCATCCACGACAAGGAAAATTTCATCCGGATTTGCCAGTTCTTTCACTTGTGACAGCTCATCCATCAGATTTTCATCCACATGAAGACGGCCTGCTGTATCAATCAGCACATAGTCATGGTGCTCCTGCTTGGCATGGGCAATCGCCTGCTTCGCAATTTCAACAGGGCTTACCTGATCACCAAGTGAGAAAACGTCCATATTCAGCTGTTTTCCAAGGGTCTCCAGCTGTTTAATCGCAGCTGGCCGGTAGATATCTGCAGCAACCAGAAGAGGTTTGCGGTTTTGTTTCTTCCTGAGAAGATTCGCAAGTTTCCCTGTCGTCGTCGTCTTACCTGCCCCTTGGAGCCCGACCATCATAATGACCGTCGGCGGCTTCTTCGCAACTGCAATCTTGCTTTGCTCTCCGCCCATTAATGCCGTTAATTCTTCCTTAACGACCTTAATGACCTGCTGTCCGGGAGTGAGACTCTGCATGACCTCCTGGCCGACAGCGCGCTCGCTCACACGTTTGACAAAGTCTTTAACAACTTTAAAGTTAACATCCGCTTCAAGCAGAGCAAGACGGACTTCCCGCATCATTTCTTTTACATCGGCCTCGGAAACTTTCCCTTTGCCGCGAATCTTCGTTATCGTCTGCTGAAGCCGGTCGGCCAATCCTTCGAAAGCCATCTGCACCGCCTCCTTATTCCAAATTATCCAGCGCTTCAATGAGATCCAGCAGCTGTCCTTCGCGATCCGTTTCAGACGCAAGTTCCTTAAGCTGTTTCAAAATTGCATTGCGCTTCTGAAACTTATGAAGTAGCAGCAGCTTTTCTTCGTATTGCTCAAGCATCGTTTCGGTCCGTTTAATATTATCATAAACGGCCTGTCTGCTGACGCTGTACTCTTCGGCAATTTCACCGAGGGAATAATCATCGAGATAATAAAGAGACATATAGCTCTTCTGCTTCGATGTAAGCAGTGACTGATAAAAATCAAAGAGGTAATTCATCCGCGTCGTTTTCTCTAAAATCACGGCTCTCTCCCCTTTTGTTAAGTGAAATGCCTTTACAACAATTACAGTGTACCGAGTTTGGGAAAGCATGTCAAGTTTTTATCTTGACTAGAAAAGCGAAGGCGGCTTGCTCAGCCGTGAGAGCTGATGGAGCTCTCGACCGAGAGGCGCTCTTTGCCTCGACCGAGAGAGCGAAGCAGCCGAACGGCTAGCCGCCGGAGCTAGACAAAAAAACTAAGTTCGATAAGGCGGCTTGCTCAGCCGTGAGAGCTGATGGAGCTCTCGACCGAGAGGCGCTTTTTTAAAGGAAGTTCTGCTAAGAGCGCGGCGTCCTGCCGCAACGCAGAACTGACCCGCATCGTGCGGGCCCGAGATAGCGAAGCAGCCGAACGGCTAGCCGCCGGAGCTAGACACAGAAACTAAGTTCGATGCGGCGCTTGTTTAGCGCTGAGAGACATTGGAGCCCCCGACCGAGAGGCGCTCTTTGCCTCGACCGAGGGGGTGAAATGCCCCTGAGGCATAGCGCCCGGAGCTAGACACACCAAGAAAAGCGAAGGCGGCTTGCTCAGCCTCGACAAGCATAAGACCCTTCGCCGGAGGAAGGTGGTTTTTCCTTCCGCAGGAGAAGGGGCTTATGACCTCGAGAGGCTAGCCGCCGAAGCTAGACACTTAGAAAAGCGCAGGCGGCTTGCCCAGCCGTGAGAGACGGTGGAGCTGGAACTGACAAAGTCGCTCTTTGACTTTGACAGGGCCAGCGAAGCGGCCGAACGGCTAGCCGCCCCGGAGCTAGACACATAAACTAAGTTCCATACGGCGTTTGCTCATGCCGAATGGGACATTGAAGTTCCCGACCGAGAGACTCAAAGTACCAACCTAAAGCAAAGTCAGCAATTATTATTTAAAAGTCAGCAATTCCCTACAGAAAGTCCGCAATTCTCCAAACAAAGTCAGCAATTATCACCTAGAAGTCAGCAATTCCCCAAAAAAAGTCAGCAATTATGAGCCGCATGTCAGCAATTCCCCATAAATCCAGCCTCATGGCCATAGCCAGGATGCAAGATTCTTTGTAATTGATAACATTTATCCTCATTTTTATTTTCTTGAACGCTGATTCGCTGTGAATGTGTACTCCGAATACTGCCGATTCCCATTCCCATGAAAAAAAGCCTGGATACCAGGCTTTTTTCTCTTACGCTTCTTCTACTAAATCTGCAAATAGTCCATAAACATATTGCTGGGCATTAAATTCCTGGAGGTCATCAATTTTTTCGCCTAATCCGACGAACTTCACCGGAATTTCCAGTTCGTTTCGGATCGCCAGAACAATTCCGCCTTTAGCGGTTCCATCCAGTTTTGTCAGGACAATCCCGGTAACATTTGTGGATTGGGAAAATTGCTTTGCCTGGCTCATTGCATTTTGGCCAGTGGTTGCATCGAGGACCAGAAGTACTTCATGGGGAGCTCCCGGAATCTCCCGTTCAATGACGCGTTTTACTTTTTCAAGCTCGTTCATGAGGTTAACTTTGTTTTGAAGCCGGCCGGCTGTGTCACAGATTAGTACATCTGCCTTCCGCGCTTTTGCTGCCTGGACCGCATCAAACATAACCGCAGCAGGGTCTGACCCTTCCGATTGCTTAATAACGGCTGTGCCTGTCCGCTGTCCCCACACCTCAAGCTGTTCGATGGCACCGGCACGGAATGTATCTCCCGCAGCCAGAACAACTGTCTTTCCTTCGTTTTTGAATTTATTGGCGAGTTTTCCGATGGTGGTTGTTTTTCCCACTCCGTTCACACCGACTACTAAAATGACATTCAGCTGGCCGTCCTTCAGATTAAGCTCGGAACTGGATTCTTTGCCATGATCATAAATGTCAACAAGCTTCTCTGAGATCACGTCTCTGACTTCCAGCGGATCCTGTATGTTGCGGCGCTTGACTTCGGACTTCAGCTCATCAATCAAATCCATGACCGTTGCCACACCCACGTCTGCACCAATCAGAATCTCTTCCAATTCTTCAAAAAATTCTTCGTCCACTTTTCGGAATCGGGAAACAAGTTCATTGACTCTGTTTGAGAAATTGGAACGGGTTTTAGTTAGACCATCTTTAAATTTATTTGATACGGTATCAGACTGCTTCGTGATGCTCTCTTTCAGCTTTTTAAAGAAACTCATTGTCTATCATCCTTTCACTTTACAGCGGCAAATTCCTTTGTGTCATCCAGTCTTACCGATACAAGCTTGGATACTCCGGATTCCTGCATCGTAACACCGTATAGAACATCGCATTCTTCCATCGTACCTTTTCGGTGTGTAATGACAATGAATTGAGTTTGCTCACTGAATTTTTTTAAGTATTGGGCAAAACGGAAAACATTGGCTTCGTCGAGTGCAGCTTCTACCTCATCAAGAATGCAGAAAGGCACCGGTCTTACTTTCAGGATCGAGAATAGCAGGGCAATGGCCGTCAATGCCCTTTCCCCTCCTGACAAGAGGCTTAAATGCTGCAGTTTTTTACCTGGCGGCTGGGCGACGATATCCACGCCGGTGTTCAGAAGATCTTCCGGATTGGAAAGCCTCAATTCCGCCCTTCCTCCTCCGAACAAGGCCTGGAAGACGGTTTCAAAATGGGCGCGGATTTGATCAAAAGTAGTGGAAAATCTCCTTTTCATCTCTTCATCCATTTCGTCAATCACCTGATGAAGCGTGTCTTTCGCCTCAAGAAGGTCTTCTCTCTGGTCATGCAGGAACTGATAGCGTTCTGAAACTCTTTCATGTTCATCAATCGCTCCGAGATTAACCGTTCCGAGTTCATCAATCCCCCTCTTAATGAGGCGGACTTTCCTCCTCGCTTCTTCGGGCTCAAGCGTTAATTCGTACCTTTCTTTCGCCCGTTCAAACGTAAGCAGATATTCCTCCCTTAAATGGTTGAGCTTCGTATCCAGCTCAATACCTAGGCGGGTAATCTTCAGTTCTTCATCTTTCAGCCAGTCTGCCATCTGTTTATAAAGGCGGGAGCTCTCTTTTAAATCAAGCTCCATTTTCTCAAGTGCCTGCTGAAGATCGGAGCGTTCGGTTCTTTTCTCCGCAATCATTTCAATGGTCTTATTTTTCTCGTTCAATTTTTCAGCAGAAGCGCTTGATAAGGTTTGCTCTCCGCTCGTATTGGAAGTCACTTCAGTCGTCAATAGCGATAGATCTTCCGTTGCTTCCTGAAGTCTTCCTGTGCTTCCCTCAAGCTCCTCTTTTAAACGGCCTGCTTTTTCGGCTACGTTTTCAAATGACTGCTGTTTTCCGGCCAGGATAATTTTCAGATCCGTCAATTCCTGCTGAAGGGAAGCTTTCGATTCCGCCTGGGAGTTTTTCAACGCGGAAAGCCTGCTGATTTCTTTATCCATTTCTTCGAGTTTTGCACCGGCTTTTTCCATCACCGTATTCAATTCCTTTAACCGGGTCTCATTTCTCTGCTGCTCCTGGTCAAAGGATTCTTTTTCGGCGTCATAAATGGTCAAGTGATCATTTACATTTTTCACTTCCCACTCGGCTTCTTTGACTGCCTGCTGAACGGTATTCAAGCTGGTCCGAAGCTCATCCCCTTCGCGTCTGAGGCTTTCTGCAAGCTTTTCCTGCTCCTGGATGGCAAGCTTCATCTCTTTTACCTGCTGTTCAAGCTGACCGGTTTTTGCTTCCATTTCTTTAAGCTGTCCGGTAATGGCTTCCATCTCTCTGTTGCGGCTCAAAAGAGATCCGGTTTTTTGCTTTACAGCTCCTCCTGTCATCGATCCTCCGGGATTGACCACATCCCCTTCCAGAGTCACAATCCGGTAGCGGAACTGGAGGAGTCTTGACAGTTCATTTGCCCCTTTCAGATCACGGGCCACAACAACGGCGCCAAGCAGGTTTTCGATTACGGAAGAATAGCGGCTGTCATATTCCGCAAGCTCCGATGCAATGCCTAGAAATGACGGCTGTTCCATCAGTTTCATTTTGTCGGCATTCCCTATTTTTCTGCTTTTCATAATGGATAACGGCAAAAAGGTAGCGCGGCCGTAGGAATTCTTTTTTAAAAAGCCGATCGCTGTTCTTGCTGTTTGCTCATCATCGGTCACAATATGCTGGGAAGCTGCCCCGAGAGCGATCTCCATCGCCGTTTCATATTCCTTTTTTGTCTTTATCAGTTCAGCTATGGCGCCGTGAATGCCGGGGAACCTGTCACGTGCTTTTAATATTTCTTTAACACCCTGAAAGAAGCCGGAATAATCTTCCTGCATCGATTCGAGCATTTCCTTGCGGGTCCGGGTCTGCTGAAGAAACTGATAGGCTTTATACAGAGCTGATTCTTTCTTGGCATAAGTTTCTTTATCCGATTCAAGCTTTTTCTGTGCGTCGCGGAAAGCGCCAATCTGCCCGTCCATTTTCGCTTCAAGGACAGAAAGCTCCTCCTGAAGTTTCTCTTTCTTTTCAGAGAGAATTTGCCGTTCCTGCAGATATTTGCTGTTGCTGTCCGATACCCTTTCATTTTTTACAGACTGCTGCCGCTGCTGCTCCATTATGTAGGCAGATTCATTCTTAGCTGAAGTCTGCTGATTTACCACTTCAAAGTACTCACTTTTTAAGAGTTCGATATCATGGTCTATATTTCCGTTCATGGCTTCCAGCAGCATTTGCTTTTCTTTTACTAGCTGCTTCGCTTCTTTCATTTCGGCTGAAAGCGTGACAACCTTTTCTTCTTCTGCTTGAAGATCTTTCTTTAAGACGTCAATTTTAACGGTTAGTTCCTGAATAAGCTGTTCTAGCTGCCCGCGGTTTGCCTGTGCGTTTTTCCTTCTTTCTTTTAAAACCTCTTTCTTCCCCTCCAGCTTTTCAAGCTCCTCGCTTGTTTGAAGAAGAAGCTGCTGAAGACGGTCAATGGTCTCATCAAGGCCGGCTATCCTCGTCCGGGATTCTTTGATCGCCAGTTCCTGCGCCTGAACGGATTGGGCAAGCTCCGCTTCTTTTTCCTGGCCTTTTTCTGCGGAAGAAGTCAGACTGGACCATTTTTTATGGAGCTCTTCAATATCATGAACGGTGAGGGCAACTTCAATCTGCTCAAGCTCCTCTTTTTTTTCCAGATAATCCTTCGCAATCGAAGCCTGTACCTTCAAAGGCTCTACTTGTCCCTCAAGTTCATATAGGATATCCTGGACACGGTTCAGGTTATCCTGGGTTTCGGTTAATTTGTGTTCCGCTTTCTTTTTTCTCGTTTTGTATTTTAAAACACCGGCCGCCTCTTCAAAAATGCTTCGGCGTTCTTCCGCTTTGCTGCTCAGGATTTCTTCTACTTTCCCTTGGCTGATGATGGAGAATGCTTCTTTCCCAAGGCCGGAGTCCATAAATAAATCCACGATATCTTTCAGGCGGCAGGACTGTTTGTTAATGTAATATTCACTTTCGCCTGAGCGGAAGACTTTTCTTGTAATGCTTACTTCATGATAATCAATCGGAAGAAAATGATCTTCGTTATCAAGAGTCAGCGTGACTTCTGCAAGATTTACCCCTCTCCTGGAGTCGCTTCCGGCAAAGATGATGTCTTCCATTTTGCCGCCGCGCAGCGATTTGGCGGATTGTTCTCCGAGTACCCATCTAACGGCATCCGTAATGTTGCTTTTTCCGCTTCCGTTTGGTCCTACTACAGCTGTTACTCCCTTGACAAAATCGACACTTGCCCGATCTGCGAAGGATTTAAATCCTGCTATGTCCAATCGTTTGAGGAACATATTAGATCCCCCTTACCATCATTAAATTCAAACATATTTTAACACAATCCTTTTATAAGAAAAGCTGATTTTAAAACCCCGTACGGGTCTACAAAAAAAGACCGCCCTGCTGTCCAAGTTCCGTTCCTGCTTCCATCTTGCCGGCAGGCGGAGTCTGTCAAGCGGGGTCAGCCCGATTATTTAGAGTTCGTTTGCATTTTGGAGAGTGCTTCCTGGGCAGCGTGCTGCTCGGCTTCTTTTTTGGAGCGGCCATTTCCTGTACCCAGTACTGCTCCCTCAAGAGATACAACAGCTTCAAATTCTCTGCTGTGGGCAGGTCCTTTTTCTGAAAGTATTTTATATTCCAGTGGCCCTCTGCCATCTCTTTGCACCAGCTCCTGAAGCTGGCTTTTAAAATCCATCACATGAGAAAAAGCACCTTCGTTCACCTTAGGAAAAACATATTTCTTCAGAAAATCGACTACCGGGTCCAGCCCTTTATCCAAATAAAGCGCCCCGATAAATGCTTCAAAAACATCAGCAAGGAGTGCAGGTCTCGCACGGCCGCCTGTCATTTCTTCCCCTTTTCCGAGAAGAATCAGACTGCCGAAAGACAGATCGTTGGCGAATGACACGAGAGATGGTTCGCATACAATGGCTGCACGCAGTTTTGTTAAATCTCCCTCTGTCATCGTCGGGTATTTGTTGTAAAGAAAATGGGAGACGGTCAATTCAAGAACGGCATCCCCTAAAAATTCAAGGCGCTCATTGTCTTCATAAGGTTTTTTTCGATGCTCATTCACATACGATGAATGGGTGAAAGCCTGATACAGAAGTTTTTCATTGGTAAAGGTCTGTCCGACACTTTCCTGGAATTGCTTAAATTCTTCCGCTTTTTTGGCGAAATTCCTTCTCTCTTTATAATGCGTATGCTTTTGCATAACTACCTCCATCATTACCAAAACAATTGGGGCGCTTCCTCCTCGTATAAAAGGGAGAAAGCCCCGCATTCATAGCGGGACTTCAACATACTTTACTGTTGGCTCTGTATGTAGTTAACAGCGTCACCCACTGTAGCGATTTTCTCTGCATCTTCATCAGAAATCTCCATATCGAACTCATCTTCAAGTTCCATTACAAGCTCAACTACATCCAGGGAATCAGCTCCGAGGTCATCTTTAAAAGAGGACTCCATCTTTACTTCGGAAGCATCGACTCCAAGGCGGTCAACGATGATCTTTGTTACGCGATCTAAAACGTCTGCCATTACATTCACCTCCCCTCAAGTATTATAGTCAATCTGAACGGAAAACACCAGATTGATTTTGCAAATGTTCTACATGAACATTCCGCCATTTACGTGAAGCGTCTGCCCGGTCATGTATGCACTGTTTTCACTGGCCAAAAAAGTGACGAGATTGGCTATATCCTGACCTTCTCCAAACTTGGCAAGCGGAATCTGCTTCAGCATTTCTTCTTTTATTTCGTCCGTCAGTTTATCCGTCATATCCGTTGTGATAAACCCTGGGGCAACAGCATTTACGGTTATATTCCTGGCCGCGAGTTCCCTGGCGGATGTTTTCGTTAATCCGATCACACCCGCTTTGGCCGCTACATAGTTAGCCTGGCCCGGATTGCCAATCTCACCGACAACGGAGGTAATGTTAATGATCCGGCCGTTTCTTTGCTTCATCATTTGCCTTGTGACCGCTTTGGTGCAAATAAATACGCCCTTCAGGTTCGTATTCACTACATCATCCCACTCATCTTCTTTCATTCTCATCAGCAGGTTATCTCTAGTGATCCCAGCGTTGTTGACAAGAATATCGAGTGTGCCAAATCGGTCTGTGACTTGTTTTACCATATCCTTGACCGCTTCAGCATCAGACACATCCGCCTTAATGGTGATCGCTTCTCTGCCCATTGCCGTAATCTCATCGGCTGTTTCTTTCGCCATTTGTTCATTGCCTGCAAAATTAACGGCGACGTTCGCCCCGTTTTTGGCAAGATCCAATGCAATCGCGCGGCCGATTCCTCTTGATGCTCCTGTTACGATCGCTGTTTTGCCTTGTAATAGCATCATGACTCCTCCTTAAGCGCTTCAACTGCCGCCTGAAGTGTCGCCATATCCGATACGGAAAGCGTCTTTACATTGCGGTCAATTTTTTTGATCAGTCCTGAAAGTACTTTACCTGAACCGATTTCAACGAACGTGTCCACTCCGTTTTCAATCATGGTTTTGACGGATTCCTCCCAGCGGACAGGAGAATAAAGCTGCTGGATGAGCAATTCCTGAATGCGGCCGCCTTCCTTTTCAGGCTGTGCCGTCACATTCGCGATCACCGGAATCGAAGCATCCTTTAATTCCATATTGTCCAAAACCGATTTCAGCTGATTGGCTGCAGGCTTCATTAATTCAGAGTGGAATGGCCCGCTCACATCAAGTGGGATCGCTCTCTTTGCACCGGCTTCTTTCGCTTTCGCAGACGCAAGCTCAACTCCCTTAGCGGTTCCGGAAATGACGATTTGCCCCGGGCAGTTTAAGTTCGCCAGCTGGACCGAGTGGCCTTCCTCTGTTACCGTTTGGGCAATCTCCCGTAATGTCGGGGCTTCCATTCCCATAATGGCTGCCATAGCGCCTTCACCGGCCGGCACTGCTTCATTCATAAACTCTCCCCGTCTCCGGACAGCAAGCACCGCATCTTCAAAGGAGAGAACACCGGAAGCAACAAGCGCTGAGTATTCACCAAGGCTGTGTCCAGCTGTATAATCGGGTCTGATTCCTTCCTTGTCAAGGAGCTGCCAGGCTGCAATACTTGCTGTTACAAGCGCAGGCTGGGCATTATATGTAAGGGTCAATTCCTCTTTCGGGCCTTCGAGCATAATTTGGCTCAAATTAGCTTCCAGCACTTCATCTGCTTTTTGAAAAAGAGCTTTTCCTTCTTTGGTCTGTTCAGCAAAATCCTGCCCCATCCCAACGGTCTGAGACCCCTGACCGGGGAAAACAAATGCAATTTTAGACATATCTATTCCTCCATTATTCAGCCGTTTGACGTTCAGCAACCGCGGCTCTGATTGTACCGGATACATCATGGGCAATCATGTCTCTCGTTTGGCGGATCGCATTGTATACGGCATTGGGGTCGGATGACCCATGTGCTTTTACAACAGGAGCATTTAATCCAAACAGAGCGGCACCGCCATATTCAGAGTAATCCAATTGGGTCCGGATTCCCTTTAGCTTCGGTTTGAGAACTGCAGCAGCAAGCTTCGATTTCAGATTGCTCGTCAAAGCCGTTTTTAGCATTGAAAAAACTGAAATTGCCGTTCCCTCAATCGTTTTCAATGTGACATTGCCGGTAAATCCATCGGTTACGACGACATCCGCTGCGCCGTCCAGCAAATCACGCGCCTCGACATTTCCCTTGAAATGAAGACCGGATTCCTTAAGCTTTAAAAATGTATGTTTTGTCAGGTCATTCCCTTTTTTATCTTCTGTTCCAACATTCAGAAGACCGACAGACGGATTTTTTACCCCTCTTACTTTTTCTGCATACACCGATCCCATAATGGCATATTGCAGCAAATGTTCAGGCTTGGCATCTACATTTGCCCCGACATCCAAAAATAAAAATCCCTTGCCGTCAAGAGTCGGCAAAGTGGGGGCCAGGGCCGGACGGTCAATGCCGTCGATTCTGCCCACAATGAAAAGACCGGCTGTCATAAGCGCGCCTGTGTTGCCGGCTGAGATGCAGGCATCCGCTCTTCCTTCCTTCACCTCATTCGCCATGAGGACCAAAGAAGCGTTTTTCTTTCTTCGCACTGCTCTCACCGGTTCATCTTCAGGCTCAATGACTTCAGTGGTGTGAAGAATAGCCATTCGCTCATGAGGAGACACATGTTTGCTGATTTCATCTTCGTTCCCGATCAGGGTGATATGAAGATCCGGGAATGCATTCAGCGCTTTTGCCGCTCCTTCACAAATCGCCTGAGGGGCATTGTCGCCGCCCATAGCATCGATTGCAATTTTCATTCATGGTTCATCCTTTATCAGTTGGTTGATTCGAGCGGTACATTTCAAAATCTCCTGAAAAGACAAGCTCGTTTCCTACATAGCTGTTTACCATTACGGTTGTCCGTCCATTTGTGCCATTCACTTTCTCCACTTTAGCTTTCGCTACAACCCGCTCCCCTTCCATTACCTGTCTCGTAAAGCGGATATCCGCTTTTGCAGTGAGCGCTAACTCATCATTTATGACAGCTACGGCAAGCGAATTTGCCTGGGCAAAGAGATGATGGCCCCTGGCAATTTGGTTGCGGCGGAAAACATGTTCTTTTTTTACTTCAAAAATGGAAATGGCGCTTTGATCGAGATCAAGGTCAATAATGTCGCCGATAATTTCTTCCGGAGGCAAAGATCTCACTTCATCTTCCATTGATGCCTGAGCCACGGATCTGATTCTTTCACGCAGCTCCGGTATGCTCAGCTCCAGCCGGTCAAGCCGTATTGTCTGGATGCTTACTTGAAATTTATCAGAAAGCTCTTCATCCGTAATAAAAGGAGTATCGCTGATTGTCTCCAGCAGAAGCTGCTGTCTTTCTTTTTTTGTTCGCTTCATGTTTAAGGCTACACCATCCGCACTATTATGACTAGGTACTAATAGTAGTATATAATCTAAACAATTGGATTGCAAGGATGATTAATCAAGTTTCTCCCCTTCCAAAACACCGGCAGATTCCAAGTATCCCCTTAACATTTCGTACTCCGGTTCGTTCCAGAACGCTTTGGAATAAATTAGCTTGGCGGCATCCTCCCTGGCCGTTTCCAGAGCCCGGTAATCATGGACCATATCTGCCACCCTGAATTCAGGCAGACCGCTTTGTTTTTTCCCGAAAAAGTCACCGGGTCCGCGGAGTTCAAGGTCCTTTTCAGATAGCACAAAGCCGTCATTTGTTTCTGTCATGATTTTCATTCGTTCTTTGCCCGTTTCCGATTTGGGATCGGCAAGCAAAATACAATAGGATTGTTCGCTTCCCCTTCCGACACGGCCTCTAAGCTGATGGAGCTGGGATAATCCGAACCGTTCCGCATCATAAATAACCATGATGGTCGCGTTTGGAACATTCACTCCTACTTCCACCACGGTCGTGGAAACGAGAATTTGTGTCTGGTTTTCACTGAATTCCCGCATCACAGCTTCCTTTTCATTCGGATGCAGTCTGCCGTGCATAAGGCCGACATTCCACTTAGGCGAGAATGAATGCACAAGCATGGCGTGGACATCAATCGCATTTTGCACATCCAGTTTTTCGGATTCTTCAATCAAGGGGCAAATCACATAGGCTTGTCTGCCTTTTTTTACTTCCTTGTCGATAAACCCAAGAATCCGGTCAAGCAAATTATGCTTCACCCAGTAGGTTTCAATGGTTTTCCGTCCTGCAGGAAGCTGATCAATGACCGATACATCCATTTCTCCGAATGCCGTAATCGCAAGCGTTCTCGGAATAGGTGTGGCGGTCATAAACAGGACATCAGGGGATTCCCCTTTTTCCCTTAGAACCCTTCTCTGATTCACTCCGAATCGATGCTGCTCGTCTGTAATAACAAGGCCAAGCTTATGGAAATTCACTTCATCCTGAATAAGCGCGTGTGTTCCGACGAGTATGTGAATCTCTCCGGCTGAGAGGCGCTCGAGCAGTTCTCTTCTTCTTTTTCCTTTTACAGAACTCGTTAAGAGGGCCACAGTAAGTCCAAGCGGTTCAAAAAGTCCGTGAAGAGAAGCAGCATGCTGCTCGGCAAGGATTTCAGTAGGAACCATCAGGGCACTTTGATAGCCTGAACAACTAGCCGCATACATCGCAACGGCTGCTACGACCGTTTTACCGGACCCCACATCTCCTTGAAGGAGCCGGTTCATCCGGTAAGGCGATCTCATATCCTGTTTGATTTCATCCAATACCTTTTCCTGGGCGGCAGTCAGATCAAATGGGAGGGCTTTAGTGAACACGGAGATATCTTCCTCGGTAAAATCATGCCGGATTCCCTTCGACTGCTCCCTCTGCACTTTCCGGAGAGCCTGCATCTTCAGCTGGAACATGAGGAACTCTTCATAAACAAACCTTCTTCTTGCATGCTTCAAATTTTCATGATCAAGAGGCAGGTGAACGGTTTTAACCGCTTCTTGCTTCGCCATCAGTTTGTATCGTTCGCGGATTTGATCTGGAAGGTTCTCAGGGATTGCCCCGCCAAACTCCTTTAAAGCATGGACAATATGCTTACGGAGGCTTTTCACCGTTACAGAGCCTTTTACTGTATAAACAGGCTCTAAATCCTGTCCGGATTCACGGGGAGCAAAAGACAGGTCCTGAAGGGTGATGGTTTGCCTGTTTTTATCCCATTTTCCGCTGACGGTCACAACTTGATTAATTAAAAGCTTTTTTTTATAAAAAGGCCGGTTAAAGCAGACAACACTCACGAGATATCTTCCAACTAAAAGCCTGAAAGTCAATCTTGATTTCTTTTTCCCGTAAAAGACGAGAGAAGGTTCACTATGAACCTTCCCTTCGACGGTAACCCGTTCGTCATGCTGGACTTCAGCCAGATCTTTTAATCGGTAATCTTCATAGCGGTAAGGAAAATATTCAAGCAGGTCCTCAATCGTATGAATCCCCATTTCCATGAAAACAGAGGCCGTCTCTTCGCCGACCCCTTTTAATACAGAAACAGGTTCCTTTATATTAAGGCTCACGGCGGTCCAACGGAATTCCGAAAATTTTCGCTTCTAGCTCTCTTCCTGTAGGAGTAGCAGCTAAACCGCCTTGAGCGGTCTCCTTTAAAGCGGTCGGCATCGTTTGGCCGATTTTGTACATCGCATCAATGACTTCATCACAAGGAATCCTGCTTGTTATTCCCGCAAGAGCCATATCAGCCGCAACCATGGCGTTTGCCGCTCCCATGGCATTTCGTTTTACGCAAGGCACTTCAACGAGGCCTGCTACCGGATCACAGACAAGGCCCAGCATATTTTTGAGGGTAATCGCCATCGCCTCTGCTGCCTGGCTTGGGGTTCCCCCTGCCATTTCCGTTATTGCGGCAGCAGCCATTCCTGCTGCCGATCCCACTTCCGCCTGGCACCCGCCTGCGGCCCCCGAGATCGATGCGTTGTTTGCCACAACAAATCCAAATGCGCCGGAAGTAAAAAGAAATTCAATCATCTCTTCCCGGGTTGGATGGAGCTTGTCCCTCACTGCAAAAAGCGTCCCCGGAACAACTCCCGCCGATCCTGCTGTCGGAGTTGCGCAAATGGTTCCCATTGCGGCATTCACTTCATTTGTCGCAACCGCCTTGCTGACTGCGTCCAAAATCGTTTCTCCGGATAAAAAGTTCCCTTTCTCAATGTATGCCTGCATGAGGACTGCATCTCCACCCGTTAGGCCAGAATGGGATTTGACGCCGGCCAGGCCTTTTTCCACTGCCTGCTCCATCACTTCCAGATTTCTGTCCATCATCGCAAACACTTCGTCCCGGGTTTTTCCGGTCACATCCATTTCCTGCTGAATCATTACTTCTGATATTTTACAGCCGCGGCTGTATGCAAGCTCCACGAGCTCTGCAACATTACGAAACATTGTTTTTCCCTCCGTCCTCTTTCGAACCTGCTATTCTGCTATTTTAGTAACCTGCAATATATTTGGCAGCGTTTTCAATTCCTCAATAACCCCTGTTTCCATATTTTGATCAACTTCAATGGTCATCAGGGCAAGCTGTCCTTTTTCTTTTCTGGAAACATTCATATGCCCTATATTAATGGCATGCTTGGCCAGAACGTTCGCTACACCCGCAATGGCTCCGTACCGGTCATTATGCATAACAAGGAGCGCCGGATGATTACCTGATAGCTGCAGCAAAAAACCATTCAGCTCTGTAATTTCAATTTTGCCTCCGCCGATCGATATGCCGACCAATTCAAGCTGCCCCTGATCATCACCAATAATCACTCTTGCGGTATTAGGATGATCCGTTACCGCTTCTTCTTCGAGAAACGTAATTTTCATACCTTTTGAACCGGCAATATCGAGGGAAGTTTTAATCCGCTCATCAAATGTATCAAAATCCAGTATCCCCCCGATAATGGCGACATCCGTCCCATGCCCGCGGTATGTTTTAGCAAAAGATCCATAAAACGAAACCGTTGCCCATTTCGGCTCCCTTCCAAAAAGACTGCGGGCTACTCTGCCGATTCTCGCAGCCCCGGCTGTATGAGAGCTGGAAGGTCCGATCATAACAGGACCAATAATATCAAAAACACTCCGGTATTTCATCTATGTACCCCTCTCTGTTTATATTGTTCAAAAGGATTTACACCGCACGTACAGAAATGCGGCACTCCCAGTAAATCTTATCAGATGCCATTCGTCTGTATAGCAGACGGCAGAAGAGGAAATCAGCAGAGCTTTAGATTTGCCTCAAGTGCTTTCAGTTTACCAGATTCGCCGGAAACCTGTATACGGGGATTCATAATAAATAGGACCGTCTTCAGACGGTCCCTTTAAGAAGCTGTACGCTTATTCTACAGAGAAGATGAATGAATAAAGCGGCTGTTTGCCGTTATGCACTTCAACCTCAATATCGCTGAAACTCGATTCAATCTGCTGGACAAGCTGGCTGACTTCCTCTTCATTTGTTTCACTTCCGTATAAAATGGTCAGTATTTCATCATCTGCACTGATCATTTCTTCAAGAAGCTTTACGGCCGCCTGCACCTGCTCTTTGTCTTTCGTTACAATCTTTCCGTTCATGATTCCCATAAAATCATTTTTGGATATGTCCAAACCGTCGATCTGAGTATCCCGAACCGCATAGGTTACTTGGCCTGACTTAACCTGGCCAAGTGCGTCTGTCATCGTTTCTTCATTACCTTCGGGAGTTTCCTCCGGATTGAAAGAAAGAAGGGCCGCCATCCCTTGCGGAACTGTTTTAGACGGAATGACTAAAACATTCTCCTGTACGACAGATGCAGCCTGGCGGGCCGCCATCACAATATTGGAGTTATTCGGCAATATGATGATATTTTCTGCATTTACTTCTTCAATAGCAGAAACAATATCTTCCGTGCTTGGATTCATTGTCTGTCCGCCTTCAATTACAGCTTGTGCACCGATGCTCTTGAAGAGATCTGCAATGCCTTCACCCATTGAAACGGTAATGATCCCGTATTTCTCTTTTTTCTTTTCAGCCTGAACACTCTTTGATTTAGGGGATTCGCCGACAAGATTGCTGTGCTGCTCCCGCATATTTTCAATTTTCATGCTGATGAGGCTGCCGTATTGTTGGCCGTAGGAAAGAACTTCACCCGGATGTTCTGCATGAATATGTATTTTCGCCACTTCATCATCGGATATGACAAGCAAGGAATCTCCAAATTCACTTAAATCGGTGCGGAACTGCTCTTCTGAAAAAACTTTCTTTCCATCTTCAAACCGGACCATAAACTCCGTGCAATAACCGAATTCTATATCTTCGGTGTTGATATGGGCATGGACATTTTTATGGTGCTCGGCACTGACAAGATCATTCATGGATGGCAGCGCCATTGGGGTTCCCGGCACCTTTTCGCCTTTCAGCTCAGCAAGGAAGCCTTCATAAACAAGAACCAGACCCTGTCCGCCGCTGTCTACCACTCCAACCTCTTTTAGAACAGGCAGCAGATCGGGCGTCCGATTTAACGATGCTTTTGCTTCGCCAAGGGTTGCTTCCATCAGCTTAACAAGGTCTTCTTCATTTTTAGCTGTGGAAACCGCTTTTTTGGCAGCATCCTTTGCAACCGTCAGAATCGTCCCTTCAACCGGCTTCATTACAGCTTTGTAGGCTGTATCAACACCTGTTTGAAGCGCCTGTGCAAAATCTTTTGCACTGATGGTGCTTTTGCTTTCAATCGATTTAGAAAATCCTCTGAAAAGCTGGGATAAAATAACGCCTGAATTTCCGCGCGCACCCATCAGCAGTCCTCTTGAGAGGGCTGTGCCCACTTTGCCGATATGGGCCTGTACATTATTTTTAACTTCCTTGGCGCCGGACGTCATGGAGAGATTCATATTAGTCCCTGTATCACCGTCCGGTACGGGGAACACGTTTAATGCATCCACCATTTTGGCATTATTGGATAGATGGCTCGCACCCTGCAGAATCATTTCGGCAAAGCGCTCGCCGTCCAAAGTTTTGATTGACACGATTTTTCCTCCTTACTACGGGTTCGTTACACGAACTCCCTGAACGAAAATATTTACTGAGTCTACAGCTAATCCAACCGTGTGATCAAGCGTATATTTCACTTTGGTCTGTACGTTGTGTGCTACCTCTGAAATTTTCGTTCCGTAGCTGACAATGATATACATATCGATGTGAATGCTGTCTTCTGCCTGTCTCACAATGACACCTCTGCTGAAATTCTCTTTGCGGAGGATATCTGTTATTCCATCTTTAATCTGATTTTTGGAGGCCATTCCTACAATTCCGTAGCAATCTATGGCGGCACCGCCGGCTACCGTTGCAATTACTTCATTGGAGATGTCAATTTGTCCGTATTTTGTGGTAAGTTCGATGGACATGCTATTTCCTCCCTTGTTTTTCGGTTCATACATAATCATTCAAGTATTTGATGTTATGATCATCGCCTGGATGGCCATACGCATATAAACCTATTTTACTATAGGCTGCGTCAATTTTAAAGCTGCGGTTGAATCAGGACTCATAAAAGCTCTTATTATTATACAGCATAATACCGCATAGTATGTCAAGGGGTTTTTCTTGATACATGATGAAGCATAGAGCTTTCCTTGTTCTTCTGCACATCCTGATGATTCTCCGCCTCCAGACCTTTTTCCCTTAATGCAATCTTTTATAACCGCTTGCCAAAAAGTCCGCAAAGGAAAAAAACTTGACAAAGAATCCTTGCAATTTAAAAGGGGGTTATGGTAAATTATTAAGGTATCTCGTGAATAGAGACGTTTTTAACCGTATAAGCAATCATCAAAGACGGGAATCTTTTGTTAAAAAAGAGGAACAGAACTGAAACGATAGCTTGCTAAAAATGAGGTTTTGCAAGGTGAGGAGGGAATATTATGGCACGTAAATGTGTAATTACAGGCAGAAAAACCCGCTCTGGCAATACACGTTCCCACGCAATGAACGCGAACAAGCGTACATGGGGAGCCAACGTTCAAAAAGTGCGCATCCTGGTTAACGGGAAGCCAAAACGTGTATACGTTTCAGCTCGCGCCCTTAAATCCGGTAAAGTGGAACGCGTATAATCGGAACGCCAATAAGAGAGCCGTTTAACGGCTGACTAAGAGGAAATGGCCAGGTGCTGCACCTGCATTTCCTCTTTTTGGTTTTTATTCCGCTCTAAAGTCAGACATATCCTGGTTTGATATCTGATGAACAAACGACTTCTTCCCCATTGCTGAAGGTCCTGCCCCGGGAGCAGAACCTCTTTTAAAAAGGCTCTGTTAAAGCCTAATGTTGATTTTTAAAACTAGTTGATTGAAGTGGAAGGCGCGAGACTCCTGCTTAGAGCAGCGGGACAGGTGAGACCCCGCAGGCGCAAAGCGGCGAGGAGGCTTACCGCCCGCCCAAGGATAAGCGAGTGCCTGCAGCGGAAATCAACAGCCAAGTTTAGCAGAGCTTTTAAATAAAATCTCATGCCGAAAGAAAAAGATGCCCTTTTTCCAAGGAGCATCCTTTTGCACATTCAGTGAAAACAAGCATAGTCGCTTGTAGGTTTATGAGTCCTTTTTAAAAGAACCAAGCATTGCCCGAACAATTCCTCCAAGAAACTTTGGCAGTTTGATTGTATAGAACTTCATAATTTCCCTCCTCAGCCCTTTCAATGATCTTTGAAACGGCCCCTCACACGATGGCCTGATTTTTGGCATTCATCACTTCATTTTGTTTCATCACGGCTTCTTATCATCATTAATATGCCGCCCGCAAACGAAACAGTACCAGTGTGATGAATCAATTCATTACTAATACATAGTGTGGAACCAAACGGAATATGCCGATTTTCAAGAGGATATTTAAAACCTTCTAAAGTCAGTCCTTCCACATTGGATGCAACTGGTACAAAAGATATGTACGGATAAGTATCATCTTCTTTTATCACATGCTGTCCCGGCGGCAGCAGCTTAATAAAATTGCAGGAATCTTCCAGCTCCATCGGGATCGAGCTTTCAAATTGCTTCATTAACAAGTAGATGTTGGCAAAAAAATGATCAAGTCTGCCTCCGGTTGCACCGTAAATCCGAATAAGGCCGGGCTTCCTGCTGATCGCCCAGTCAACCGCAAGCTCTGTATCCGTTTTGTCTTTATCGGAAGGAAAGATTTTCAATCCTCTATGTCTGGACTGCAGTTCCTCTCTTTCCATTGCCGTAATCGAATCAAAATCGCCAATCGCTTCAGCCATCGGCAAATGTCTCTCTGCCAAATAGATGACGCCTCTATCCACCCCGACCCATGTAATCTCTTCGTTATTCGCTTCCTGCAAATCTGGAAGAAGCCGTTCCGGACCTCCAGCTACAATGTATATTTTCTCCAACTCATTCTCCCCTTTTGTTTACATAATAATATTATTTAAAAAATTGTATAAAAGATTGTTTAAAACCCTCTATTTAAGCCTGAAGCCTGATAATGATTTGGAACAACCGTTGATTGGAGTGGAAAACGTGAGACTCCGCAGGAGCCAAGCGAAGAGGATTCTCACCCCACGCCCTAGGATAAGCGAGCGCGTCTTGAACGGGAATCAACTGCCTGGTTTAACAGATGTTTTGAAAAAGGCCGCTCCGGTAAGTCCGGATCCACGCTAACCGCCCTTTTGCCTTCTGTTTGATTTTTGGCTCCAGCCGGGTTGGCTGAATCCTTGAGTCTCCCCCGCAAATACGCCTGCAGGGGCATGCCTGTCCGCTCCTCTCAGCAAAAGACAGCCACATCCCGCCTCCATTAGCCTATACTGAGAATAGTAAAAACAAACCCCCTGGATGCTCATACATGAGCGCTCAGGGGGTTTGGTTCACTTGAAGACAGCTTCATTTAAACAGCGTCTCTGATCTCTTTGATGGCCTTCTCCCGGTCAGGTTTACCGTAAATCGCTGAACCTGCAACTAATACTTGAGCACCGGCATGAACACACTCAGCTGCGTTTTTTTCACTTACGCCTCCATCTATCTGAATAAGGGTAGAAAGGCCGGCTTCTTTAATTTTAGCCGATAATTCACTTATTTTACCCAGCATCTCAGGGATGAAAGACTGTCCGCCAAACCCTGGATTAACCGTCATTAAAAGAACATAGTCTAAATGCGGCAATACATAGTCAAGGACGCTCAGCGGAGTATGAGGATTCAAAACTGCTCCGGCTTTCACACCCTTTGATTTAATGTGCTGAATCGTCCTGTGCAGATGGGTACATGCTTCAGCATGCACAGAAATAAGATCTGCCCCGGCCTCTGCAAATTCATCAATATAGGTATCAGGGTTATCAATCATTAAATGAACATCCAGCGGAAGCTTCGTGACAGGGCGAACGGCCTTAACGATAAGAGGACCGATTGTAATATTCGGGACGAAATGGCCATCCATTACATCTATATGAATCCAATCCGCACCTGCCCGCTCTACATCTTCGATCTCTTCTTTAAGTCTTGAAAAATCCGCAGATAATATAGATGGAGCAATGGTAACCATACTAGTACCTCGGCTTTCTATCTTTAATTTCATCCAAAAAGCTTAAATAGTGCTCATAGCGGTACGCCTTGATCGTCCCGCTCTCAACTGCATCCTTAACTGCGCATTTCGGCTCGGATACATGCGTGCAGCCTCTGAACTTACAGTCCTGTGCTCTCTCCCTCATTTCAGGGAAGCATTGGCTCAGATCCTGTGCCTCTATATCCGTAAAATCGAGCGAACTGAAGCCCGGGGTATCGGCAACAAGACCATTATCAATCGCAATGAGTTCAACGTGTCTTGTCGTATGCTTTCCCCGCCCAAGGTGGCTTGAAATACCGTCCGTTTTTAAAGCGAGGTCTGGTTTAATGGCATTCAGCAGAGAAGACTTCCCTACTCCTGACTGTCCGGCAAATACCGATATTTTATCCTCAAACAGCGGACCTAATGAGGAGATCCCATCCATATTTTCTGTAGACGTTTGAAACACCTGATATCCCGCCTCTTTGTAATCGGCAGCATAAGAGAGTATTTCTTCTTTCAGTTCCGGACTTTCAATTAAATCTGTCTTGCTTATGCAAATGACCGGTTCAATGGAATTGGCTTCAACTAAGACTAAGAACCGATCGAGAAGGAGCGTGCTGAAAACAGGCTCAATGGCAGAAAAAACAAGAATGGCCTGATCCACATTTGATATGGGCGGCCTGATCAGCTCGTTTTTTCTCGGCAATACCTCAACAATGGTTCCCTCTAAATCGTTATCCGCCTGATAAACGACTTCATCGCCGACAAGCGGTGTCACTTTATTTTTTCTGAATAGGCCTCTTCCTCTGCATTGGACGAAACGTTCACCGTCCAATACATAATAAAAACCGGCTAAAGCTTTCACAATCTTTCCTTCCGGCATACATTCCCTCCTTTATTCTGGATAAGGCACCGTTTCACTCTTTACAATCCGGCTGTTTACCGTAACTTGATAGTAGGCGTTTTGGCCGGGCGCTATTTTAAACTCAATGGTACGCTTTTCCGGACCTTTCATTTTAAACGTTTCAAATGGAGCGGAGAAAGACCGTTCTGCATCATTGATTAAAATTTGGACTTCCTGTTCTTCATCAGGAACGGAAGGCTCGTATGGGATATCAATTTCTTTGGATACAGTGGCTATTTCCTGCTGTTCTTTTCCTAGGGAGAAGACAGCCTCAAGCGTGTCTCCCGGCTTTAATTTTTCTCCAGCCCCGGGATTCTGCGAAATAATTTTGCCTTCAGGAACGGTATCCGAATACTCTTCCTTTTCACTCAGAATGATCCCGTTTTGCTTTGCATAAAGTTTCACATAATCTCTTGTGAAACCATTTAAATCTTCCATTGTCAATTCTTCAGGACCCTTTGATACAGTCAGTGTGACCTCATCTTCTGACGGGATGACTTCTGTTCCGGCTGAAGGCTCCTGATCAATCACAAGCCCTGCTTCTTCCTCATCATTGATTTCCTCGATCGTCACATTTTTGTACCCTTTGCGCTCCAGCAATTCCTTTGCGGTCTGAATATCACGGCCAAGCACCTCTTCAAGTTCCGCTGTTTTTTTTCCGGTGCTTTGATAGATGGTTACGAGCGAACCTTTCTTCGCCATGTT
The DNA here is from genome assembly GCF_003816055.1 of Bacillus sp. FJAT-42376. NCBI lineage: Bacteria > Bacillati > Bacillota > Bacilli > Caryophanales > Bacillaceae > Bacillus > Bacillus sp. FJAT-42376. The sequence continues at coordinate 2,266,703 of NZ_CP033906.1, read as the reverse complement.
TCCTTTTTCGGGATCCGTTTTGACAACATAGTTTTCGGGTACTTCATCACTTGTCATCGACCGTTCTGTAACCTTGAAACCCGCATCGCTCAGCTTATTCACCGCATCACCGTATTCTTCCCCGGATACATCCGGCACAGAAACATCATCCGGAAGAAAAAGGGACGGCAAAATAGTGACAGCACTGACACCGGCTGCAAGAAGAATAATAAATAAAGTGATAATAAATACAGCAAATTTGCTTTTTTTCTTCTTTTTCTTTTTAGGATCATCCGCTTTTGGGAGTTCATTGGCTGCTTGTGCAGGTGCCGAATATGGATGAGTGGCGTCCTTGTCTCCCTTTAAATAGCCGTCGGTAATGACCGGAATGGCCTTCGTCGCTTCATCATCGGCGGGAATTTCATATTTTTTTTCATAGAGCCTGTCTGCATTCAGCGCTGTCTTCAAGTCTTCTTCCATTTCTTCTGCAGAATTATAGCGGTGAAAGGGATCCTTTGCCATCGCTTTAATGATGATGTTGCTCATACTTTGCGGGATAGATGGATTCCAGCGTTCAGGCTGAGGGGTTTCAGACTGCAAATGCTTTAACGCGATGGAAACAGCTGATTCCCCGTCGTATGGCACTCTCCCGGTCAGCATTTCATAGAGAACGATGCCCAGTGAGTATAAATCTGATTTTTTTGTCGCCAGCCCTCCGCGTGCCTGCTCAGGGGACAGATAGTGAACAGAACCGAGAACGGAATTCGTATGGGTAATCGTCGCCGAACTTAGCGCCATCGCAATTCCGAAATCCGTTACTTTCACCCTTCCATCATGGTCAAGCAGAATATTATGCGGCTTAATATCCCGGTGCACAATTAAATTTTCATGGGCATGGGCAATGGCTGATACAATCTGGACCATGATATCAAGTGCCTCTGCCGGATGGAGAGGCGCGTGATTTTGTATGTACTGCTTTAGTGTCGTACCCGCCACATATTCCATGACGATATAATAGATTCCATTTTCTTCTCCTACATCAAAGATGCTGACAATGTTCGGATGATCGAGGCTCGTCGTTGACTGTGCCTCTCTCCGGAATCTCCGAATGAAGTCTTCATCATTGGCAAAATCAAATCTCAGTACTTTAACGGCTACTTTTCTCTCAAGAATGACGTCCTGAGCAAGGTAGACGTTTGCCATCCCGCCTCCGCCAATCACTTCTAAGATGCGGTAGCGGCCGCTGATTCGCTTTCCGATTAGCAACTGCCATCACCTTCCCCATCCCCGGAAGGCATAAGGACCATGGCAACCGAGATATTATCTTCTCCGCCATTTAAGTTCGCAAGCTCAATTAATTTTTCAGCAGACTGCTGAAGAGAGAAGTCTGCTGAGAGAATGTACTGCATTTCCTCTTCGCTTACTTTATTGGATAAACCATCAGAGCATAATAGAAGGGCATCCCCTTCATCCGTGCAAAACGACTTCATTTCTACCTGAACGGACAGTTCTGTCCCCATTGCTCTCATCAGGACATTTTTACGGGGATGATGCTCGGCATCTTCTTTTGTAATTTCTCCCGAACGGACAAGTTCATTAACTAGAGAATGATCTTCTGTAATCTGGTTAAAGCCATTTGCATTCAGCAAATAGCAGCGGCTGTCTCCAATATGGCCGACAGTCGCAAATGTACGGGTGCAGATTGCTCCGACAAATGTCGTCCCCATGCCGCTGCACTCCGGATTTTTCCTGGCATGGTCAAATAAAAGCAGGTTGACCTCTTCTATTTTGCTTTTCAGCCACTTCTCTGCGATTTCAGGCGTGGTAATCCCTTCAGAATCTTCCCACAATTTACGGAAGGCGGAAACGGCCATCGAGCTCGCTACATCGCCCGCCAGATGGCCTCCCATTCCGTCTGCTACAACAGCAAATGCCGTTTGTTCCCTGTTAAAAAAAACGCCCGTACAATCCTCATTATGAGACCGGACCTTTCCAATGTCCGATCGAAAAGCAGTTTCCAAATAAGGTCACCTCGTCTCTTGTTTGCGCTCCTTAGCCCTTAGCTGACCGCACGCCGCATCGATATCTGAACCTTGCTCGCGTCGGATTGTTACGTTTACTCCACGGTCTTTCAAAGCTTTTTCAAACGCAAAAATCTGGTCTTTCGGTGTGCGCACATAATCCCGCTCCGGAACATAATTTACCGGAATCAAGTTCACATGGCACTTAACGCCTTTAATTAAATCTGCAAGTTCTTCTGCGTGTTCCACCTGGTCATTTACTCCGCCGAACAAACCGTATTCAAATGAAATGCGGCGGCCTGTTTTATTGACATAGTAGCGGACTGATTCCATTAAATCAGGAAGCTTGTATGCTTTATTGATCGGCATCAGGCGGCTTCTGATTTCATTATTCGGAGCATGCAGGGAGATGGCAAAGTTAATTTGCATCTGTTCATCCGCAAATTTGTAGATTTTCGGGATGATGCCGCTTGTTGAAACCGTGATGTGGCGGGCACCAATATTCAGACCCTTATCGTGATTGATGATTTTAAGGAAAGACATCATCGCATCATAATTGTCGAACGGCTCACCGATTCCCATAATGACCACAGAGCTTACACGTTCGCCAAGTTCGTCCAGAGCCTTCTGTACTTTTACGACTTGGGCAACGATTTCTCCTGCTTCCAGGTTTCTTTTTAGCCCGCCGAGTGTAGACGCGCAAAATGTGCAGCCGATCCGGCAGCCGACCTGTGTCGTTACACAGATGGAATTTCCGTATTCATGCTTCATCAGAACCGTTTCAATAGAAGATCCGTCATGAAGTTCAAAAAGGAATTTCATCGTTCCGTCGCCTGACGTTTGCTGGATCAGTGTTTTTAAAGTGGTTAGAGTAAAGGTTCCTTCAAGCTTCTGGCGGAGCTCTTTGGATAAATTAGACATTTCTTCAAACGATGTCACCCGTTTTATATAAAGCCAATCGAAGATTTGCTGTGCACGGAATGCTTTTTCGCCGTTCTCCTCTAACCATGTCTTAAATTCGTGTAGTTCAAGGGAGTAAATGGATGGCTTGGAAGCTGTAAGAGCCTTTTTGCCTTGTACTGCTGCTGTTTTATTCAATGATTACACCTTCTTTTTTAATCTTGTGATGAAAAATCCGTCTGTCTCAAAATAATGCGGGAGAATCTGAAGTTTTCCGCCGCTGATATATGGGTGAACCTTCTCTGGAAGGAACTGTTTTAAGGAATGGTCCTCTTCAAATTCAGGATGGGACTCAAGAAAATCTGCAACAACTTCTTCGTTTTCTTCCTTGTCAATCGTACAAGTACTATAGACAAGTGTACCACCTTTTTTAAGCAAACGCGAAACCGAATCCAGAAGTTCCCTTTGGATAGCGGAAAGTTTATTTACATCTTCGGCATTTTTTGCATATTTTATATCAGGTTTCCTGCGGATCACGCCGAAGCCGGAGCAAGGAGCATCCACAAGGATTCGATCAAATTCCCGGCCGTCCAATAGCTCCGGAGCCTTTCTTGCATCCATGACTTGTGCGGAAATGTTGGCAAGACCGATCCGTCCCGCCTGCTCCTCAATTAATTTCACCTTATGCTTGTGGAGATCAAGAGAAACAACCTCGCCTGTTCCCTCCATCAGTTCTGCCATATGCATGGATTTTCCGCCGGGAGCTGCACAGGCATCCAGGACAACTTCATTTCTCTCTGGATTTACAGCTCTTGCTGTCAGCATGGAGCTCTCGTCCTGGATGGAAAGTTTCCCTGTTTTAAAGAGGCTGCTTTTTGAGACGCTTCCTTTTTGAAGAATCACCGCATCCTCCGACAGGACGCCTTCTGCAGCTTCAATGGATTCTTCATTCAGGCTCTCAACTGCTTCCTGAACCGTCATGTGCATCCGGTTTACACGGGCAGATGCCGCCGGCGGCTTCAGATGAATTTCACATATTTTTCTCGTATCATCGATCCCATACTGTTCCGCCCATTTTTTCACGAGCCATACGGGATGACTCGTTTCAATGGCAAGACGCTCCGCAGGATCTTTTATTTCGTCCAGTGAAGGGATGCCTTCTCTTTGAATCGACCTTAGTACACCGTTAACAAATCCCGCGATTCCTTTATGGCCTTTTCTCTTGGAAATTTCCACTGCTTCAAAGAAGATTGCTCTTTCCGGAATACGGTCAAGATACTCCATTTGGTAAAGAGAAATTCTTAAAAGGATTTTAACCCATAATTCCATTTTTTTCGCTTTTGCCGTAAACGGCTCTAAATAGTAATCCAGCGTCATTTTTCTCTGAAGCGTTCCGTATACAAGTTCCGTAAATAAGGAAACGTCTTTTGGCGGCAGATTGCCTTTTTGTATCAATTGATTAAGCAGCAGGTTGCTGTATGCCTGATTTTTTTCAATTGCCAATAAGGCGTCCACTGTCAGTTCTCTTACATTTGCTGTCTTCATTTATTCACCAAGCTTCGTTCCGGGTGCGATTTGGCTTCCGCGCAAAAAGTCTTCCCCGCTCATTTTTTTCTTGCCGGAAGGCTGGAGTTCCACAACTTTAATGGCCGTTCCATTTCCTGTTGCAACGACGAATCCGTCGGAATCCACCCCAATCACCGTTCCTGGATCAGAAGGATTGGTACTCTTCACTTTTTCTCCGCGCCAGACCTTGAGTGTCTGGCCTTGCAGGAAGGTAAAAGCCACCGGCCAAGGATTCAGACCGCGTATGTGGTTGTATATTTCTTCCCCTGTTTTGCTCCAGTCGATCAATTCCTGCTCACGCTTAATATTCGATGCGAATGTTGCCTTTGAATCATCCTGTCTGACCGGCTTCAAGTTTCCTTCAAGAAGCAGCGGGAGGGTTTCAGAAAGAAGGTCCGTGCCGGCTTTGCTTAATTTATCATGAAGGGTTCCCACATTATCTTCTTCGGTAATTGTGACTTCCGCTTGTGTAAGAATATCTCCGGCATCGAGTTTTTCAGCCATATACATAATCGTAATGCCGGTTTTCTCTTTCCCCTGAATGATGGAATAGTGAATTGGCGCACCGCCGCGAAGCTCCGGCAAAAGCGAGGCGTGCACATTGATGCAGCCATGCTTTGGCGCCTCCAGCAATTCGTTTGGAAGGATTTGTCCGAAAGCTGCCGTTACAACAAGGTCCGGTTTAAGAGCAAGGACTTTATCCAATTCTTTAGGATTGCGTATTTTTTCAGGCTGCAGCACTTCGATTCCATGTTTAAGCGCCTCCGTTTTTACAGGCGGCGGGGTCAATTCCTTTTTCCGGCCTTTCGGACGGTCCGGCTGCGTCACAACCCCGACCACATTATAGCCTTCATCTACGAGTCTTCTTAAAACAGGAACAGAAAAATCCGGCGTTCCCATGAATACGATTCTTGTCATTGTGCTCATCCTTCCATTTCCTCAAGTTCTCCTTCTTCATAGTAGCGAAGGACTTTACTCGTAAAAAGAGTTCCGTCAAGATGATCAATTTCATGCTGAAGGGCTCTTGCTAAAAATCCTTCCGCTTCGATCGTATACGGCTTCCCTTTTCTATTAAAAGCATTCACTTTTACATAGTCGGCCCGCTTCACTTCACCGAACAGTCCCGGAAAACTCAGACACCCTTCAGGACCTGTCTGTTCCCCCCGGGAGTTTATAATTTTCGGGTTCACAAGTTCCAGCTTCCCGTAATCGTCTCCGATATCCACGACCGCAATTCTTTTGGCAATTCCGACCTGAGGCGCAGCCAGTCCTACCCCATCGGCCGCAATCATCGTTTCGTACATGTCTTTCAATAAACGTGCCAGTTCTCTGTCGAAAACCGTGACCTTTTCACATGGCTGTTCAAGGATCGGGTCCGGATGTTCTGTAATTTTCAGTATAGCCATGAACGTTCTCTCCTTACTTTTCAACTGCGATACTGCCTTTTCGGCACAGCTGTTTACATATAGAAAACCGGCAGCAGCCGGTCATAAATATTACATAAGTGAAGTTGGATTTAAATCAATGGAAATGGCCAAGTCATTTCTCGCCATTTCCTGCTGATAACGGTCCATTACTTTTTTCAGCACAGGGATCAGCTGATCATCCCGTTTGTATTTTATCATGCATTGATACCGATATCTATTTTTGATCCGGGGAATGGGTGAAGCGACCGGCCCCAGCACCTTCGATCGGGGATCAAGATTCTGCACAAGAAATTGTGTGATATTCTCCATAACCGAGGAAGTTTTAAGCAAATCAGGATGGGAGACATTGACAACTGCCAGAAAGAAAAACGGCGGATAGGCATGCTGTTTCCTTTCATTCATTTCTCTCTCATAAAAGCCATCAAAGTGATGGTTTTTGGCTAGCTGAATGCTGTAATGGTCGGGTGTATAGGATTGAATAACCACTTCACCCGTCAGCTCATGCCGGCCCGCTCTTCCGCTCACCTGCGTCAGCAGCTGAAAGGTTTTTTCAGCCGCCCTGAAATCGGGCAGGTGCAGCATGGTATCTGCAGCCAGGACTCCTACAAGTGTTACTTGAGGGAAATCCAAACCTTTGGCAATCATCTGGGTTCCGAGCAGAATGTCCGCTTTCCCTTCACCAAACTGGGTAAGCAGGCGCTCATGAGCCCCTTTTCGGGAAGTCGTATCTACATCCATTCGGATGACCCGCGCCTCAGGAAGCACCTTGGCAAGCTCCTCTTCTACCTTCTGAGTACCGGTGCCGAAAAACCGGATATGCTCGCTGCTGCATTCCGGGCATTTGTTCGGCATCGGAGTTTCATAAGCACAATAATGGCACTTCATTTTGTGCCCCTGCCTATGATAGGTCAGCGAGATATCACAGTTCGGGCATTGAATGACGTACCCGCAGTCTCTGCACATGACAAAGGATGAAAAGCCGCGCCGGTTCAAAAACAGAACGGATTGCTCCTTCCGCTCCAGCCGGAGGCGGAGCTGGTCGAATAGTTCGCTTGAGAACATCGACCGGTTTCCATCGCGCAGCTCCTCCCGCATATCCACTACACGGACTTCCGGGAGCGGCCGCTGATTAACCCGTTCTTTTAGAGGCAGAAGGGTATAGACCCCCTTGCTTGCTCTGGCAAAGGATTCAAGTGATGGAGTGGCACTTCCTAAAACCACCGGACACCCATAGCTTTCTGCTCTTTTGATGGCAACATCCCTGGCATGGTACCGCGGGTTTTCTTCCTGTTTATAGCTTGATTCATGCTCTTCATCTATGACGATGATCCCGAGATTCTCAAAAGGAGCGAAAATGGCTGAACGCGCCCCAACCGCAAGCTGTACTTCCTTGCGCTGGATTTTCCTCCACTCGTCGTATTTCTCTCCTGTAGACAAGCCGCTGTGCAGGACCGCAACCTTAGAGCCGAACCGGCCTTTGAACCGGTCTACCATTTGAGGGGTTAAGGAGATTTCAGGCACTAAAACAATGGCTTCTTTTCCTTCTCTCATTACGCGGTCGATCGCCTGCAGGTACACCTCAGTTTTCCCGCTGCCGGTCACGCCGTACATCATAAAGACCTCGTGCCTGTTCTCTTCTATGGCTGAGAGTATCGGCTTAATCGCTGTTTCCTGTTCACTGGTAAGCGGCATATTTTCCGTTGCTTTAAACGTACGGTGTTCGAATGGATCCCGGTAGACCTCGCTCCATTTCTCCGCAAGCACACCTTTTTGAACGAGTGCTTTAATGGAAGAATCGGCTGCGCCTGAGGCTTCTTTTAGCTCGGAAGATGTGAATTCGGTTCGTTCAGATGCGATAAAGAAATCAAGCAGCGCTTTTTGCTTAGCTGCCTGCGGAGGCATATTTTCCGCCAGGCTTGTTAATTCTTCCACGCTTTTCGCCGGAGACAAATACCGCACTTTTTTTTGCTTCCCTTTTTGGGAAACCTGATAGACAACTTCAAGGGTACCCTTTTTTATCTCCTTTTGAAGGGCAGCAAACAGATTATGCTGCTCCGCTTCGTTCCACGAAATACTCTGCGTCTTCTCAAATAGGATTCGGAGCTCCTCCGGCAAATTTTCTTCTGCTCCGGTCAGACAGATCCGCTTTTCGTATTTCGCTTTCATCGCTGCCGGGAGCATCGCCTGGAACGCAGAAATCCGGAAGCAAAGCGTTTTTTCGGTCAGCCATTTTCCGAGCTCAATCAGTTCATCCGTAAGTGCCGGAGTCAAATCAAAAAGCCCGGCCAATTCTTTTAGCTTGCTTACATCGGAAGCAGAGGCAACATCAATCACAAAGCCCTGAACCTTGCGGGGACCGAATGGGACAATTACCCGGAGTCCCGGTACAATCACATGTTCCCACTTTTCAGGAATTAAATAATCAAATGGCCTGTCCGTCTGCATCGCAGGGACATCCACAACGACACGTGCAATCTTCATTCTCCGCTGTTCCTGTTCAGCACGGCGGCTGCCTCTAGCAAAATGGCTTCCGCAGCGGCCGCTTTAGAGAGTAATGGCAATTCTTTGACCGTACCATCTTTCCGGTGGATGGCTATGAGATTGGTATCCACAGCAAAACCTGCCCCTTCAGCGGCTACATTGTTTGAAACGACGAAATCCAAATTCTTTTTCTTAAGCTTCTGCATCGCATATTCATGAACATGGTCGGTTTCAGCGGCAAAACCGATTAAGAGCTGATGCTGTTTTCTTTCTCCGAGTGTTTGCAAGATATCCACTGTCCGTTCCATTTCTACGGAAAGAGGTCCATCGTGTTTTTTCATTTTATGTGTAAGCGGTTTGGAAGGCTTATAATCAGCGACTGCAGCTGCTTTGATGACTGCATCCTGCTCATCGAACCGCTTCGTGACCTCCATGAACATTTCATTGGCTGACTGTACACGAATGACGGAAACGCCATAGGGGTCTTCTAAGTGAGACGGACCCGAAACAAGTGTAACATCTGCTCCCATCTCGGCCGCTTTCCCTGCCAGAGCAAAACCCATTTTTCCCGACGAACGGTTGGATAAATACCTCACCGGATCGATTGTCTCAACCGTTGGGCCTGCTGTAACGAGCACCTTTTTCCCGGATAGGGGACCGCCCTCTTTCTGAAGGAAATAATTCTGAATGAGGCGGACCATTTTTTCCGGTTCCTCCAGCCTTCCGCGGCCGACATAGCCGCAGGCTAAATACCCCTCGCTTGGCTCGATAAACCGGTACCCGTCTTCATACAGCGTCTGGATGTTCCGCTTGACTGCGGGGTGATCGTACATATGGACATTCATTGCCGGTGCGATCCATACCGGTGCAGTAGCCGCAAGCAGTGTCGTCGTCAGCATATCATCGGCAATTCCATTGGCAAGCTTGCCGATGATGTTTGCCGTTGCCGGTGCTACGGCGATCAAATCAGCCCAATCCGCCAAATCAATATGCGCAATGACTTTTGAATCTTTTTCATCAAATGTATCGATAAAAACATCATTTCTTGATAAAGCCTGAAACGTGAGGGGAGATACGAACTCACATGCTGATGATGTCATCATGACTTTCACATCAAAACCGGCCTGGGTCAGCTTGCTTGTAAAAGCAGCTGCTTTATATACAGCAATTCCCCCGCTCACACCAAGCAGAATCTTTTTCTTTTCGCCCATTGCAAACCCCCGCCATCCTTCATATTTGTCTTCTATTTTACCAGTGATTATCTAAATGCCAAACGAGAAGGCCTATACCCGTTCCTCTCCATAAAAATAGGCCGCCCCATCAAACAGGCGGCTTCAGCATTTGCTGCTTACTTGCAAATGGATAAAGGGCTCAAAAGCTTGAATGGGTCAGCCTGGACAGGCATGATTCAGTCGGAATCAGTTTTCTTCTTTTTCATAAAAAAGCAGACCGGCGTCGATTTCCTCGAGCGCTTTCCCGACGAATTTGTGGGAAACAGGTTTTTGAATCTGCTGATCTTTATAAATCTGCATCTCTCTTGCGCGCTTGGAAGCAACGGTTACAAGTGTGTATTTTGAATCCAATTTGTTCATCAATGAATCAATAGAAGGATTTAGCATTAGGTTATTCTACCTCCGAAATTTTCTTTTTGTATCGTGCCGCAACCCGCTCCCTGCGGCAATGTTCCGCAGTCACGATTGCTTTTATCCGATCACAGGCAAGTTGAACCTGATCGTTTTCCACTACATAATCATAGGCATCCATCAGCAGAATTTCTTCTTTTGCTGCATGCAGCCGGTTCTCAATAATATCAGCAGACTCCGTCCCTCGGGTGACAATCCGGTTTTTCAATTCATCAAGTGACGGCGGCATAAGGAAAATGAATAAGCCTTCAGGAAACGCTTTTCTCACCTGAAGAGCTCCCTGCACTTCGATTTCCAAAAAGACATCTTTGCCTTCACTTAGAGTCTTTTCAACATAATCGACAGGTGTTCCATAGTAGTTCCCCACGAACTCTGCCCATTCTAAAAGCTTATCGTTTTTAATCATCTCTTCAAATTCATCACGGGATTTGAAGAAATAATCAATTCCGTCCACTTCGCCGGTTCTTGGTTTTCTTGTTGTTACGGAAATCGAATAATGGAATTTTGTATCATCCTGGGAAAAAATCTCTTTTCTGACGGTCCCTTTTCCAACCCCTGAAGGGCCAGAAAGGACAATCAGCAGTCCTCTTTCTTTCATAGCTCTCAATAACCCCTACCCTTCATCTGATAACTCTTCTTTATTTGATAATCTGTGAGCGACGGTTTCAGGCTGAACGGCGGATAGAATAATATGATCGCTGTCCATTACAACAACGGCACGGGTTCTGCGTCCATAAGTAGCATCGATCAGCATGCCGCGGTCTCTTGCATCTTGTATAATCCGTTTAATAGGTGCAGATTCAGGACTGACAATGGAGATGATTCTGTTAGCTGATACAATATTTCCAAAACCGATATTAATAAGCTTAATGTTCAACGTTTGCTCCCCCTATATGTTACCAGCTCTAGTTTAGCCTGAAAAAACACGGTCTAAACAGAGGCCTATTCCACGTTCTGAACCTGTTCCTTAATTTTTTCAATGATGCTTTTCAGCTCTACAGCCCATGCAGCAATCCGGGCGTCATTGGCTTTGGATCCGATTGTGTTTGCTTCCCTGTTCAGTTCCTGCACGATAAAATCGAGCTTTCTGCCAACGGCTTCATCCAATTCAAGCGCCTCGCTGAATTGATGAAGATGGCTGTATATCCGGGTTATCTCCTCGGTAATATCGGCCTTTTCGGCAAAAATAGCCGCCTCGGCCGCAATCCTCGAATCATCCGCCTCATGCTTCAGCATTTCCTGAAGTTTTGCTGAGAGTTTAGCTGTGTATGCCAGGTGAACATCAGGAGCAATCGCCTGTATTTTTTCAGCCGCTGTCCGCACTTCATCCAGCCTGCCTTCAATATCACGCAGGAGATGGCGCCCTTCACTCATCCTCATGCGCAAAAGTTCTTCAGCCGCTTTTTCAGCCGCACAAAGAATGGCCTCCTGCAATCCGTCCTGCTCTTCATACTCTTCCTGCACGCGTACAGCATCTTCTATCCGCAATAGCCCATCTAGGGTCAAATGATCCGCGAAACCGTATCGTTCTTTCATCTGATCTCCTGCAGCCATAAGCTGGTCAAGGAGATTCCAGTCTACTTGGACCGACCGTTTTGAAATCGGTTCCCCGTCAATTGTTATGTATGCTTCTAACCTTCCCCTGCGGATCCGTCCTGAGATTACTTTTTTGATTTTATCCTCAATGGATATAAGTTGTCTAGGCATTTTTATGCTAATTTCACAGAAACGGTGATTAACGGATTTCATTTCAACTGAAATTTTCCTGCCGTTTTTTTCGATAACCGCTCTTCCAAACCCTGTCATGCTTGCTATCATATCATCACTTCCGCTATCCGAGAATGATTGGGAACTTAAATAAAAAGATCTTGAAATTCACCGCCTGAGTCTTGCAGTGAGGGCGTGCGCCCGGTCTCATCGTTTCCGCTGTTTGAAGCAGGAATCTTATCAGCTATCAGCTAAAACAAACGAAAAAATAAAAAGGTAATAGTCGCGGCTATTACCTTGAGAATTATACCATAACAGGTCATGATTTTCTTGTTAAAAGTGAACCTGCCAGCAAAAATGTAGGGAGTGAGGCCATTCCCATAATCAGAATCCAGTCTCTCGGGACAACCGGGACCGTTTTAAATATCGGCTGCAGCGGCGGATAATAGATCACCACAAGCATCAGCAGGATCGATGAAGCCACCGCGCCGAGCAGATACAGATTCTCAAAAGGGTTGCGGTCGAAGATTGATTTCTCGCTCCGGCAGTCAAAAACATGGATCAGCTGTGCCATGACAAGGGTCGAGAAAGCAACCGTCTGGGCATAGGCGAGATTTTCCGGATCCCTGTTATAAATAAACATAAACGCAGCCAGGGTCGCGGCTCCAATCAGAAAGCCCCTTGAAATCACCTTCCATCCAAGGCTTCTTGCAAATACGCCTTCTTTCGGATGACGCGGCTTCCGGCTCATCAGGTTGCCTTCCGGCTGATCAAGACCGAGTGCCATCGCAGGCAGCCCGTCCGTTACAAGATTCACCCAAAGGATTTGAATAGGAACCAGCGGCAGCGGCAGAGCAAGCAGCATGGCAAAGAGCATGACCAGAATTTCCCCTACATTGGAGGCAAGAAGATAGCGGATAAACTTCCGGATGTTTTCATAAATATTTCGCCCTTCCCGAATGGCTGACTTGATGGTCGCAAAATTATCATCTGCCAGGATGAGGGATGACGCTTCTTTTGCAACATCCGTTCCGGTGATCCCCATGGATATGCCGATATCTGCCGCTTTGATGGCGGGTGCATCATTTACACCGTCGCCGGTCATGGCGACAATATGTCCCCGGTTTTGAAGTGCTTTCACGATTTTCAGCTTGTGCTCAGGCGATACTCTCGCAAAAACATAGACATCTTCGACTGTTTTTTCGAGATCTTCATCAGAAAGCTTGTTCAGCTCAGCTCCTTCCATCACCTTTCCGTTAGCCGGAAGCAAATCGAGCTGCCTGGCGATGGCTCTCGCGGTAATGACGTGGTCCCCTGTGATCATCACCGTTTTGATGCCTGCTGCCCGGCATTCTTTAATCGCCTGCTTCACCTCAGGCCTCGGCGGGTCAATCATGCCCTGCAGGCCGACAAAAACAAGATCTTTTTCGGCCTCGTCCTGTTTGACGGCTCTTCCATGGCTGATGGGCTTATACGCAATGGCAATCGTGCGAAGCGCCTTCGAAGCCATATTTTCTATGGATTCTTTGATGCGCTGTACGTATTGAGAGGACATATGCTGCTGACGGTTTTCCCACAAAACCTGTCCGGATAAATGCAGCAGGACATCCGGAGCTCCTTTAGTAACGACAAACCGTTTGCCCGAAGAATCTTCGGCGACTACACTCATCATTTTCCTCGACGAATCGAACGGAAACTCCTCAATGATTTTAAATTTTTTCCCGAGCGACTCTCTTGACAACCCTGCTTTCATCGCTGCGATCAGGAGGGCTCCTTCAGTTGGATCCCCGTCAATTCTTTTTTCCTCTTCGTTAAGAATCAGCTCAGCGGTATTGCAAAGCATTCCGAACGTTAAAATCTGATGCAGCGCCTTGTCATCTCTTGGAGTGACTGTTCGATCCTTGAACAGAAACTCACCCCTGACATCAAATCCCGTTCCTGAAACTTTCCAATTCTTTCCGCCAGACCAAATATCCGTTACGGTCATTTTATTTTGGGTCATCGTCCCGGTCTTATCTGAACAGATCACGGAGGCACAGCCAAGTGTTTCGACAGCCGGCAGCTTGCGGACAATTGATTTTTGCTTAATCATCCGCTGCACCCCTAAAGATAAAGCGACGGTTACGATGGCCGGAAGCCCTTCCGGAATAGCGGCGACAGCAAGGGAAACACCTGCAAGGAACATCGCATACAGACTGTGCCCCTGGATAACGCCCGTCCCTACAACGAGAGCCGTTAACATAAGCGCAACGGCTATAAGAATTTTCCCAAGCTGCTCAAGACGCTTCTGCAGAGGCGTATCCAGGCTTTCTGCTGACTGCAGAAGCCCGGCAATTTGTCCCATTGCGGTCTTCATTCCAGTGGCGACCACCATTCCAATCCCGCTCCCGCGGGTTACAAGGGTGCCCATGAATGCCATATTAGCCAAATCGCCGAGCCCCGCTTCCTTCAATTGAAGAGCTTCCGGCGATTTTTGCACCGGAACAGATTCACCAGTCAAGGCTGATTCCTCAATTTCGAGACTTTTTACGGACAATAACCGTAAATCGGCTCCAATCCTGTCCCCTGCCGTAAATTTAATAATATCCCCGGGGACTAGTTCTCTGGATGGCAGCCTTACCCAATCCCCGTCTCTCAGACAGCTGACCATGGGGGCGGAGAGCTGTTTCAGTGCCTCCAGCGATTTTTCTGCCCGTCTTTCCTGAAAGAAACCCAATATTCCATTCATGAGGACAATTGCGACAATCGCTACAGCGTCTATATATTCGCCAAGAAAAGCTGATATAATGGTGGCTCCCAGAAGAACCAGCACCATAAAATCCTTAAACTGACCCAAAAACAGCAATAGCGCTGAGGTTTTTTCCGCCTCCTGCAGCTCATTGTAGCCAAACTTCCCATACCGGGTATGTACCTCTCTGTCAGAAAGGCCCGTCTCCCGGTCGGTGTTGACGGACTCTGCCACATCCTGAATCTCCATCTCATGCCATTTCATGATCTGCCTATGCACCCCTTGCTCTCCAAATTGGTCAAGCCCTTGTCTACCTCCATCCTATTCAGACAAGCCGGGAAAGATGACAGAAAGAGATGCTGCTTCAGAATCTAAGGAAATCCGATCATTAATAGTGAAAGTTGCTGGCTTTCCAAGCTATAATAATGAGAGAATAGAATTTTCCCCCTTTAAACAGAGGTTGGTCCTCTTAAACTTTTTGAAACAGAGCAGGTGAAGGATATGTCGTTTGACGGAATTTTTACATATGCCATGACGAAGGAGCTCCAGGAAAAATTGGAGAGCGGCAGAATTTCAAAGATTTATCAGCCCTATAAAAATGAACTGATTCTGCAGGTGCGCTCAGGCGGTGCGAACTATAAATTACTCGTTTCAGCCCATCCAAGCTATGCACGGATTCACCTGACGAATGAAAGCTATGAAAACCCAAGTTCCCCGCCGATGTTCTGCATGCTTTTGCGCAAGCATCTGGAAGGAAGCATCATTGAGCGGATTGAACAGAAGGATATGGAACGGATTATTATTTTCCATGTCAAAGGCCGCAATGAACTCGGGGACGTGACGTATAAAGAATTGATTGTGGAGATTATGGGACGCCACAGCAACATGGTGCTTCTTGATTCAGAGACCCGTGTGATTCTCGACAGCATCAAACATCTTCCCCCGGCCGTCAACAGCTACCGTACCGTTCTGCCGGGCCATGAATACATTTTTCCTCCTGCCCAGGAGAAGATATCTCCTTTCGGATTGACAGAGGAAGATGTGGTAAAGAAGCTTGATTTCTTTGCAGGCAGACTCGATAAGCAGATCGTCCAGCATTTTGCAGGGATTTCCCCTCTTCTTGCCCGCGAAATTACGGAGCGGGCCGGGATGGCAAACAGAGTGACTGTACCAAAAGCATTTATAGAGACCTTAAGCAGCCTGCAGCATGGAGACTGGACACCGGTGATGATCACGGGAAATGATAAAGATGCCTTTTATTTAACCGATCTGACCCACTTAAAAGGTGAACGCAAGACGTTCTCTTCACTCAGCGGACTGCTGGACCGGTACTATTTCGGCAAAGCGGACCGGGACCGGGTTAAACAGCAGGGAAATGATCTCGAACGTTTTCTTCAAAACGAATTAAAGAAAAACAAATCAAAGATCAAAAAGCTCCACAAATCGCTCCTTGATGCAGAAGATGCTGAAAAATATCAGCTGTACGGAGAATTGCTCACAGCCAATCTGTATTCTATTCAGCGCGGCGACAAACAGGCGGAAGTCATCAATTATTATGATGAAAACGAATCGACTGTCTCCATTCAGCTGAGTCCGCAAAAAACGCCGTCAGAAAATGCACAGAGCTATTTTATTAAATACCAGAAGGCAAAAAAATCAGTGAATCATATCGAAGAGCAGCTTAAACTCGCTGACGAAGAAATCCGCTATCTGGATAATTTGCTGCAGCAAATTGAATCGGCCTCTCCAAGAGATTTGGAAGAGATCAGGGAAGAATTGCAGGATGGCGGCTACATGAAGAAAAAAGCACTGAAAAAAGGGAAGAAGGCGAAAACCGTCCTTCCTGTTTTAGAGCAGTACCATTCTACGGACGGCATCCAGATCCTTGTAGGAAAAAACAATAAACAAAATGAATATTTGACTAACCGTGTGGCAGCGAGGGACGATGTGTGGCTCCATACGAAGGATATCCCCGGCTCCCATGTGGTCATTAAATCAAGAACTCCATCCGAAGACACGATCCTTGAGGCCGCAAATATTGCTGCTTATTTCAGCAAGGCGAGAAGCTCTGGCTCCGTACCGGTGGATTTCACTCTCGTAAGACACGTCAAAAAACCGAGCGGTTCTAAGCCCGGTTTTGTCATATACGATCATCAGCAGACGGTTTTTGTCACGCCGGACCCGGATTTGGTTAAGCGTTTAAAGGAATAAAAAACAAACATTTGCATCCTCAGTAAATATACCCGAGGCTGGGACAAAAGGTTTCAGGCTATTTAAAAAAACGAACGATTATTTGAAACTCAGGTATAGAGCTTCTTAATCGTTCGTTTTTATTGATTTTCATGCTTTTTTCAAAGGCCATGATAAAGCATGTTGTTGATTTTTCACACCTGTTGATTGGAGCGGAAGCCGTGAGACTCCTGCTTAGAGCCCGCCCAAGGATATGCGAACGACTGCTGGCTGCAATCAACAGCCTAGTTTAACAGTGCTTTTTCAAAAGTAATATTCGGCTTGAGGACAACAATTTTAGTTTTGTCCCAGCCTCATCGTTTTTTATCTTCCACTGCCATATTCGCGATTATTTCTCATATGCTTTATGCCAATGATAGGGCTGTATTTCCTGTAACGTTTTATATTCCAAGCTTCCATTTGCATTCGTAACAGCCGCTTTTACTTTTTCTCCCCAGTAGAACAGTCTCTCCTGGCATACACCACACGGAGTTAAAACAGTAAATTCAGCACTTTCATCCTCTCTTGCAACACAAATAGCATGAGTGACCTTTGTATTCAGTTTGTGCGCTTCAAGAATGGCACCTGTTTCCATACATAATTCAGTTGCCGCGTTGATCACTTCAGGTGAAACACTTGTTAAAATTTGACCATCTTCCGTATACATAGCTGCCGCTCCTCCCCACCCGGAAGGATACCTAGTTTTAATTAAATTGATTGCTGCCAGATAGAGATTCTGTTCAATCGACATGTTCATTCCCCTTACAATTAGTTCAACATCCTTTCCACTTTAACATAATCTAAAGCTGATTGGAGTCCGTATGAAGGGAATGGCCTGTTCTATCCTAATGTATGGCACTTTTTGATCGGTCGGACTTACTCCCAATAATAAAAAAGGTGAATTTGAGCGTGCCCAAATTCACCTTTCTGGTTATTCAAAGTTTTCTTTACGAATGAGCGCTTCTGCGCCGAATCAGCTTAAAAATCTTCCTTACTGCATAAATCAGGATAAAGATCCCGATTAGGTTAATAAGAAATCCCAGGATTGAACCGAAAATCCCCAGCTGGCCAAGCAAGCTTCCGAACAGGAGTCCCGCAAGCCCGCCTGCAATCAGACCTTTCATCAGTGACCGGTTTTTCTGTTTCGAAACTGATGATTTCGTGCTGTTATTATATTTGCTCTGAGGCTTCTTATCTAAGATGGAAGACCGGCTCCCAAATCCTCCGCTCTTTTTAAATCCCTTTGCCTCCACCGTTTTAATCCCGTGATCCGGGATGATGTTCGCCACTGGCGTAAAAAGCAGGGCACTTGCTGTTATGGCCGCAATTAGTTTTTTCATCATGTTTCATCTTCTCCTATCGGTTAATCGTATTATTGTTTGTCTTCTTCTCTGGCGGATAGATAACTGTGTACCGGTTTTCAATTCGTTCTTCAAGCTTCTCCATCAGTTCAGCACTGTCCTTCAGTTCCTGTTTATTCCGGCGAATAAATTCTTCCATTGAGTATCTTACTGGTTTTCTCAAGCTTCAATCTCTCCTCTCTTTCGTCAGGCTCTATCAAAATCGTCCGAAAAAGCCTCATCGAAAACCAAAAAGGGCGCCTTTACCTTTTGGTAAAAGCGCCCTAAAACAAAAATGCCTTCACCAAAAATTTGGCAAAGGTCTCGCAAACAACTGTAAGTTGCCAATAAAGCCGGGGATTAGGGTCCCGTAATGACGACTTTATTGAACTGCTACTCCCCTTTGGAGTTCTCATGAACTTATAATCCTATGATATAGTATTCTGTGATATTTGTCAACCATAGAAGACAGCCGCAAGCACCATCCCTTTTAACGGCCCTTCCGGCGCTCTCTTTCCTCATAGTGCTCATCCAATTCACGGATCTGTCCTTCTTCAATACTGTTTATTAACTGTGAACAGATGTCCTTCGCCATCCCGGGGCTTGCCCCATTTGTGGATACCGCAATGGTCAGTCTTCCTTTAGAGGCACGCATTGGAACCTCCGTATTCCCGTCCTTCGCTTCATCTGCAATATTGATCAGCTGCAGAGGGTCCGCCTCCTCGGCAATCCTTCTGTTCGCTGCCCTGTCATCCGTTGCGGCGATAATCAGAAAGCGGCCTTCCAAGTCTTCCTTTTTTACTTTCCGTTTAATCCACTGGATTCTCCCGGCTTCAGACAGTTCTTGAATTTCATCTACCGCCGCAGGGCTCACAACCGTAATGTCAGCCTGCTCATCAAGTAAAACCATCAGTCTGCGGCAGGCGATTTTTCCCCCGCCTGCTATGAGGACGGGTTTATTTGTGAAATTGATCATAAGAGGCAGCATATCAGACGGCCCCTTCTAATGATGAAGAAGAGAGCTTGCCCAGTGCTTCCCGGACTCTTTTTGTAAAAGCCTTTTCGGTATGCCTGGAGAAACCCACATAAGAGCAGAGGGTGAGGATTTTATCCGTTTTTACCAGGCTGATTTCTTTTTCAATCCCATTCATTAAGAGACCGGTAAAGAGTAAATAAGGAACGATATACACCCTTTTTTCCGGAAACTGATTGATTCCGTTCAGGACCTCAGAAAAAGAAGGCTCAGCAGCCGTCAAATAGCAGACAGACACGTTCAAACCCTCTGTTCTCTGCTCAATTCCTTTTGCGATCAGCCCTAAATCCCGCTTTACATCCGGATCGGAGCTTCCTCTGCCAACAAGCAGAACCCGCGCATCTTCATGAGCGGGAAGAGGCCTCATTCCCTCGAGAACCGCCTCCGCCATTTCCCCCTGAACTCCAATCGGATCGCCATAAGAGACGGAAACGGAAGGATGTTCCTTCATCACGCTTTCCAGCTCCTCCGGTATGTCACTCTTAGCATGAGCGGCTGTCAGCAGCAGGACCGGTATAACAGCAATCGAGTCTGCGCCTTTGGCAACGCACGTTTCAAATCCTGTTTTTATATCCGGTTCTGCGAGCTCCAGAAAACAGATTTCCTGAATCGGGGCATCCACTGATCGTTTAGATTTTGAAATAAACTCAAGTGCTTCTTCACGGGCTTTCTTAACACGGCTTCCATGGCATATATATAATACAGCCTTTTTCATCTACAGCGCCTCGCTTACTTCTGAAGGTACACAATCTTCATTAAACCACTTCAGCTGCTCCCGGTACTTTACTACCTCTCCGATAATAATCATACTGGGGTTTGTCACGCCGTTTCGTTCAACAGCCTTATGAATATCCGCAAGCGTCCCTGTGACCGTTTTCTGATCACGGACTGTCCCCCAGTGAATGACAGCAGCCGGAGTGGCTGCCGGTTTTCCGTGTAATAAAAGCTGCTCCTGTATGTAAGGAAGCTGGCTGATCCCCATGTATATGGCAAGGGTATCCACACCTTTAGCCAGGCTTTTCCAGCGGCCGCTGTCATCGTCCCCTTCTTTGCGGTGGCCTGTAACAAAGGCAACACTTCCGCTTGCCTCTCGGTGAGTGACAGGAATTCCCGCATAAGCCGCCGCCGCAATCCCGGATGTAATGCCGGGCACCACTTCGAATTCGATGCCATTTTGGACAAGAGCTTCCGCCTCTTCACCGCCGCGGCCGAACACAAATGGATCCCCGCCTTTCAGCCGTGTCACGACATGTCCTTTTTTGGCATATTTCACAAGAAACCGGTTAATGGTATCCTGTTTCATCGTATGATAATCAGGGAGCTTTCCGCAGTATATGAGGTCAGCCCCTTCTTTAGCATGTTCTAGCAATTCTTTATTCACGAGCCGGTCATAAAGGATTGTATCGGCCTCCTGGATGCATTTCAGCCCTTTTACTGTAATTAAATCCGGGTCTCCGGGGCCCGCTCCCACGAGGTAAACCTTTGACATCATCATCCCTCCCTTGAATTATTATACATGACAAGGGGCTGCTTTTCCTTAGATGGAACCAACCTTATGAATCTTTTCCTTTTATCAGCTTCCGCTCTTTTAAATAATGAAGGATCTGCCCGGCGCATTCGGCCGGATTATATTCTCCGCTGTTCAAAACAACTTCCGGATGATCAGGTGTTTCATAAGGAGAATCGATTCCTGTAAAACCTTTAATTTCACCGTTTCTCGCCTTCTTATATAAGCCTTTCGGATCTCTCGCTTCGCATTGGTCTAATGGGCAATCGGCAAAAACCTCAATGAATTCATCCGCATCAAGAAGCTCTCTGACCTGGCTCCGGTCCTCTTTAAACGGGGAGATAAATGCTGTAATGACCACACTTCCGGCATCGGTAAACAGCTTGGCTACCTCTCCGATTCTCCGGATGTTCTCGCGGCGGTCATCATCTGAAAAACCGAGGTCCCCATTTAAGCCGTGGCGGACGTTATCCCCATCCAGTACATAGACCTGAACCCCATCTTTATAAAGCTGATAAGCCAATTCATTGGCAATGGTCGATTTACCGGATCCGGAAAGCCCTGTCAGCCACACGACGAAGCTGTGATGGCCATTCCGTTCTCTTCTTTCTTGCTTTGTAATGGACTGCTCATGCCATGTCACGTTCGAAGACCTTGTCATCTTACTTCCTCCGTTTCTGCCTGTTTTTCTTTCATGCCCTCAATCAGCACCTTGATGACTTCCGGTCTGCTGAATGTGCTCGGAGGAACCTCTCCTTTCCGAAGCATCTGCCTCACCTTCGTACCGGATAATATAACCCTGTATTCCGCATCATGCGGACACGATTTTGTCGTAGCCATCCCTTCGCATTTGCTGCAGTAAAAGCTGTGTTCAAACCGGAGAGGGGTGATGCCAATCTCTTCTGGTGCAAATTCGTCAAAAATATACTGTGCATCATACGTTCCATAATAATCTCCTACGCCCGCATGATCACGGCCGACGATAAAATGGGTGCAGCCATAATTTTTCCGTACGATCGCATGAAAAATCGCTTCTCTTGGACCTGCATACCTCATAGCCGCAGGAAAAACGCCAAGAAACACCCTGTCCTTTGGATAATATTCATCTAAAAGCACTCCATAGCTTTTCATCCGGATCGCAGCTGAAATATCATCCGATTTTGTCTCACCGACAAGGGGGTTCAAAAACAGTCCGTCTACCGTTTCAAGAGCGGTTTTCTGAATGTATTCATGTGCCCGGTGAACCGGGTTCCGCGTCTGGAATCCGACGATTGTTTTCCAGCCTTTTTGGGCAAATGCGGATCGTGTTTCAGAAGGATCAAAGTAATGTTCTGGAAAATCCGGAACCGTTCTTTTTGTGAGTGTCACGGCTCCGCTTACATAGAGGTCTCCTCTGGAAAAGAGTTTTTGAACACCCGGGTGATTCCGGTCCGCTGTTCTGTAGACATGAATTGCCTCTTTTTCTTTGTCCGGCTTGTAGATTTCGCCAATCTCGATAAAGCCGTAGTCTGTCCCGCCGTAAACCAGCTTGGCTTTATCCCCCGATTTAAGTGATGAGGCCTGCCCATTCGAGATGGGAAGAGTGACCGGTATCGACCAAACCGTTCCATCAGACAGTCTCATCTTTTCAACAACACTCTGATACTCTTTTTCTGATAAAAATCCGCTAAGCGGGCTGTAGCCTCCGATGGCAATGAGCTCAAGGTCACTCAATGCCATCGCATCGATTTCTATCGATTTCTCCATTCCTTCAAGGCTTTTCCCAAGATCAATACGCTGAATCAGTTTTCCTCCATGCGGTGCTAAACTCATTTTCATTCCTCCTATTTCAATTAAATTACTTGGTCTGACAGCTAAATTCCTCCGCCGTTTTCATGGACAGAGCGTTTTTCTTTTTGAATCGCCTTCATCAATGACAGCACTCCAAGTGTAGCCGCCATAACAGCAATCACTGAAAAAGTAGAATAAAAGTCAGATTGAATGAACACTTTGACCAAAACATATGAAATGGCAAGGCTGACGAGCGGAGAGACAATCCACACCTTGACGATCTTTTTTACAATTCCCCTTTGAAAAACAATCGCTCCGCTTTTAGCAGCCCCTGCAGACATAATCGAAGTGGATGTCACTTGGGTAAGAGGGACAGGCAGTCCAAACAGCGAGCTTAAAATGACAAGAAGAGCTCCGGTACTTGAAATGACAATGCCCTCTGTTTTAGATAAGTTCGTAATTTTCTTCCCGTTCGTCTCAAGCACACGGCCTCCAAGCAAAATGGCTCCTGCCGCCACGAAAAGACCGCCCATCCATACTCCTTGATTCACAGTGATCACACTGGCCGCAACCAGAGGCCCCACTGCATTGGCCACATTATTCATTCCTGCGGAAAAAGCCTCAAAAAAGCCCGCTGCAATTAAAAGGTAGATTAATAGCTTTCCGCGCTTTGTTTCGAGCTTAGAAAAGAGAGGCTTTGCCGCTTTGCACAAGAAGTAAGTAATCAGGAAGGCCACAATAGGGATCAGGACCCAAAACATCATGATGACCAGAATCGATTGGATATACAGAGCATGAAACGCAACCCCTACTCCGATAACCGCCCCAACTGTTACTTCACTGGTGGACAGCGGAATCCCCATCAAATTAGCCATAAATAGCGAGATGGCAGCCGATCCGATAATGACAAGCACAATGTCGATTGAAATCAATGACTTTGGAATAATCCCGGAACTGATTGTTTTAACAACTTCTCCCCCGCCAAGGACCGCTCCAAGAATGACCCCGATTCCGCAAAGAATAAGAGCGGCCACCTTCCGGTTAATGGCACCCGATCCGTAAGCTACACCCATAGACGCAGCTGCCCCGCTTGCCCCTATATTCATAGCGAAAAACAAACTGAGCAATACTGCAGCAGCCTCAAGCATCCAGCCGCCTCACCCGTGCAGTCCGCATTCTGTCTTCTGCGTGCCGTTCCATCGTCCCGATCTCGCATCATTCACATCGATGGCAGGCTGGGTGCAAGGCTCGCATCCGATGCTTGGATACCCTTGATCATGAAGAACGTTATAATCCAAATCATTTTTGTGGGCAAATCTCCAGACGTCTTTCCATGTCCAGTGGATGAGCGGGCAAATCTTAATGTTTTTAAATTTGTCATCTTTATTTAAGAACTGAGTATCTTTTCTCGAAGGGGACTGCTCTCTTCTCAGTCCCGAAATCCACGCTTTTTCTCCGCTCATCACTTCTCTGAGCGGGAGAACTTTGCGGATTCTGCAGCATTCGTTCGGATTCGTTTTCCAAAGCTCATCCCCATATTCAGCGGCCTGCTCTGCTACCGTGAGAGACGGTTTTTTCAACAGAATATTCAAATCCGGATAACGGGCTTTTACCCGTTCGATCAGGTCATATGTTTCTTTAAAATGAAGCTCGGTGTCCAGAAAAACGATTCGTGCATCTTTTTTTACTCTTGAAATGAGTTCAATGAGAACGATTCCTTCTATCCCGAAGCTGCATGCATAAACCAGCTCTTCCTCATAATGAGCATAAGCCCACTTTAAAACATTCAGCGCTTCTGTCACTTTGTCCTCATCTTCAAATTCCGGAGCTGAATCCGTCCAATTTTCAAATGTCAGCATGGGTCTCCACCTCTCCTATATGCTATCAGCACAAAAAGGCGGGAATAGCTGCAGCACGAAACAAACGTGTGCAAGCTGTCCCCGCCTCTAGTTTGTCTAGTCAGCGCTACGGCCATTTTTATTTCAGGCGTACTTTTTCATTTTTCTCAAGCTGAATGATCTTCCCATCCTGGACAACCAGGGTGATGGAACCATACCTCATCGCTTGAAGCATTTCCTTTAATGTTCCGATTACTTCATCCAGCTGATCTTGCTCCCCCACGGACAGCCCCTCCCAATCCAAAAATAAAAAGTCTTCCATTTAGAAAGACTTGTGAGGTGTATTCCCCTTATCTCCCAAAATGGTCCCCATTTTGCTGGATTTAGCACCTTGCTTTATGCAGGTTGCCGGGTTTCACAGGGCCAGGTCCCTCCACCTCTCTTGATAAGTATATGTGTCATTGATTTCAAATTTTAGCACAATTCGAACGATTGTCAACCCGAGTTAACGGGTAGGTTTTATAAAATTTCATCAAAACCGCATATTTTCGCCCTTTACTAGGATTTAGATTTTTTTTTGAAGATGATATACAATTAAATGAAGAGGTGGCGTACATTGAAAAAAATCATGGTTTCCTGGAGCGGAGGAAAAGACAGTACACTCATGCTTGCAAAGCTTTTACAAGACCCTGAATATGAAGTGTCCGGTTTATTCACCTCCATTAATAAGGAGGCGGGACTGGTCCCTTTTCATGGCATCCCGGTCCATTTGCTTGCAGAACAGGCTGCAAGCCTGAATTTGCCCATTGATTTTATCCCCCTTCCTCCAGCACCCTCTAATAAGGAATATGAGGATAGCATGGGAGACTTTCTAAAATCCATGAAAGAAAATCGCGCAGAGGCCGCAGCATTCGGCGACATATTTCTTGAAGACATCAAATATTTTAGAGAAGAGCTTGTATCCAAATATAGCGTGAAGGCTGTTTTTCCGCTTTGGGGAGAAGAAACTGAAGCTCTTGCCTCACATTTTATCCGGAATGGGTTTAAAGCCATCATCAGCGGAATAGATGAATCCAAAGTCCCTTTTTCCCAATTAGGCCGGCTTTATAACGATTCTTTTTTGAAAAGTGTTCACACAGGCACTGACCCATGCGGAGAAAACGGAGAATTTCATACCTTTGTATATGGAGGTCCGATTTTCAAACATGACATTCCTTTTGTTTTCCGCAAACCGGACCAGTCCAGTTCATCCTTTTCTTCACTTGAATTTTTAAAGGAGCCGGTGACATGATCAGTAAAGCGTTTTTTGCCTTAGTGGGCTTCATCCTATCTGCCTTAGGATTTTCTTATGCTTTCGCAGCTCCTTTGAGCAGACAATCCCTGCAGGAATTGAAAATAACCGCAAGCGGCGGGCTGCGGTTATTCTCAGCTGCCGGATTGTGGTATTGGAACCTTCTTGAAAAGA
Source organism: Bacillus sp. FJAT-42376 (assembly GCF_003816055.1). Taxonomy (NCBI): domain Bacteria; kingdom Bacillati; phylum Bacillota; class Bacilli; order Caryophanales; family Bacillaceae; genus Bacillus; species Bacillus sp. FJAT-42376. The sequence goes on along the minus strand of NZ_CP033906.1, from coordinate 2,241,069 downwards.
AGCTTCCGGAACGTCAGCTTGCCTATTGGTTTCATGCGAGTTTTTTCTTCATTGGCGTCTCAGGATTCACCCTATCCGTTCTCATCTGGTTCTTATGAACAAGCAGGGAGATTCATATAAAGACCGGTTTTTTAGAACCTGACTGGCTGCGTGAAGCCCCTTTATCTATTTCAATAATTCTATTAGATGTAGACATTCTTAGCCCTGTTCAGCATCCTTCCAAAGAACCATTGGATATAATTCCAGCGCCGTTATCCGGAAAGGCAAACTCGAACACCTCCCCGTAAACGGACTTTTCCGCGCTGGAAATCACATAGCTCATCGACTTTCCCCTGTCATCACACCCTATTCACTTACCTGGAAAATTCCTCTCTCCAGCTTAAAGATGAGGGTTCTTTTCTCCACAGTTTCAGCTTATTTATATCGTCTTTTTCAATTCGTTTTTCCCGCTCTGCGATTTGAATAAGGGTTGAATAATCGGTCAGTGTCCGATAGGAAATCCGTTCCTTGCTGAAGTTTTGATCGGCTTGATCAAACTCATATGTGAAAATGGCAGCGACCCCCAGCACATCCGCTCCAGCAGCTCTTAATGCCTGGACCGTATGGATGGAGCTTCCGCCAGTTGAAATCAGATCTTCAATCACGACAGCACGGTCGCCTTCTCCTGCTAAGCCTTCAATCATATTTCCTTTCCCGTGCCCTTTTGCACTTCCCCGCACGTAGCACATTGGCAATCCGAGGATATCACTCACAAGCGCCGCATGAGCGATCCCCGCTGTTGCTGTTCCAGCAATCAAAGTTGCATCCGGATAGCTTGACTGGATTAGACGGGCGAGCCCTTTTGCAATGCCGCTTCGAATCTCAGGATAAGATAATGTTAGCCGATTATCGCAATAAATGGGAGAGAGCATACCGCTCGACCATGTAAAGGGATCATTCGGTTTCAGGGTGACTGCACCGATTTCAAGTAAGGATGCTGCAATTTGTTCTTTCATCTATGTACTTCCTCCCAGTTTTTTTGCATTTGCTGATAGGCTTTCAGCGGGTCTTCCTTCTCCGTGATGCTGCGGCCCGCCACGATATGCGTCACGCGTTCCGCTCTCGCTTTTTCAGGTGTGGCGATTCGGCTCTGATCTCCTGCTGCATCACCGGCAAGCCGGATTCCCGGGGTGACGGTGATGAACTCTCCGCCAAAAGCAGCCTTGACCCGGTTTGATTCCCATACACTGCATACAATTCCATCCAGTCCGGCCCGTTTCACATTCCCTGCATAGTGCATGACCGTTTCATCCATCTCCCTGGTAATCAGAAGCTCATGATGAAGCATTTCATCCGATGTACTTGTCAGCTGAGTGACACCGATTAAACGCGGACGTTTGAAGCCAGCGGGCGTACCTGCTTCCAGTCCCTCAACGGCCGCTTCCATCATCGCTCTGCCACCGGCCGCATGAACATTGATCAAATCCGGCTGAAGTGAAGCGAGTACCTTCATGGCCTTGTTCACTGTATTCGGGATATCATGAAGCTTCAAATCAAGGAACACCTCATGTCCCTCTGATTTCAGCCATTCAACGATGGCAGGACCCTCTTTATAAAAAAGCTCCATTCCCGTCTTTACAAACAGTTTTTGCCGGCCCATTTTTTTCAAAAAGGCCGCTGTTTCAGCTTTGCTGCTAAAATCAAGCGCGATGATAATCGGGTTTGCGGACATCCTCATGACTCCTTCCTATACACTCCCGGATATGGCTGAATCCATACTGTTTCAGAACGCCTGGCAGAGCATCAATGATTTCAGAACAGATGAACGGATTCACGAAGTTTGCCGTTCCGACCGCTACCGCACTCGCACCCGCATAAAGGAACTCCAGCACATCCTCAGCACTTTGAACGCCTCCCATCCCAATGATGGGGATTGAAACCGCCCTGCTGACTTCATGAATCATACGGATGGCAACCGGCTTAATAGCAGGACCGGACAGCCCCCCTGTTTTATTCGCGAGAACCGGTCTGCCCGTCTTAAGATCAAGGCGCATCCCGAGGAGCGTATTAATCATCGTCAAACCGTCTGCCCCTGCCTGCTCTGCAGCAATCGCAATCTCTGTAATGCTCGTGACATTTGGAGATAATTTAACGTAAACCGGTACACTGGAAACGTGTTTGACCGCCTTCGTCAAATCGGCTGCCATACGGGGATCTGTCCCAAATGCAATACCGCCTGTTTTCACATTGGGGCATGAAATGTTCAGCTCAAGAGCCGCAACATTGGGGGCTTTGCTGATCTGTTCAGCAACCTCGACGTAATCTTCTACACTCGAGCCTGCCACATTCGCAATGACTGGTACATGAAAGGATGCGAGCCTTGGAAGTTCGTCTTCTATGACACTCGAAAGACCCGGGTTCTGCAGGCCGATTGCGTTCAGCATGCCGCCTGGCGTTTCAGCCACACGGGGTGTTTCATTTCCAAACCTTGCTTCAGGAGTCGCAGCCTTGATCATAACGGCTCCAAGCTTGCTTATGTCATAAAGATTTGAAAACTCTTTTCCGAAGCCAAAGCAGCCGGAAGCAGGCATCACTGGATTTTTCAGTTCTAAACCCGGCAGTGTGATATTCAGCATGAAAGCACCACCTCTCCCGCTCTAAACACAGGACCGTCACTGCAAACCTTTTTATAGGCTTTCTCATCACCGGGTACATGGCAGACACAGGCAAAACAGGCGCCGATCCCGCAGCCCATCCGTTCTTCAAGGGACAGGTACACTTCTTTATCGGAGTACAGATTTTCAAGCGCCTTCAGCATGGGTGTGGGACCGCATGCATACAGACGGTCAAACGAGAGGCCATGCTCGCGGATGGCATCTGTGACGAAGCCCCTTACTCCAAAACTTCCATCAGCGGTTGAAAAATACGTTTCGCCCAATCTGGCAAACTCTGCTTCGTAAAACACCGCCTCTTTGTTTTCAAACCCCAGCACATGTACAGGCTCTGCTCCAAGGTTTTTCAGCTGATGCGAAAGTTCATAGAGAGGCGGTACCCCGATCCCTCCGCCGGCAAGAAGCACTTTCTTCCCCTTAACAGATTCGTCTGCTGGAAATCCATTGCCAAGTGGACCGATGAGATCCACCCGCTCACCTTCATTTCTTCTGGAGAGAAGGGCTGTCCCTTCTCCCCCTCTCCGGTAAATGAGCGTCAGTGTTTTGTCAGCACGGTCAATCCGCGCAATGCTGATTGGCCTTCTCAGAAGAGGAATGGCTGTTTCAGAAACCTTTACATGCACAAACTGCCCTGGCGCTTCCATTTGTTCCGTTAATTCACCTTGGAGCACGAGCTCAAAAATGTCCTTGGCGATTTCCTCATGCGAAACAACAAGCATCTCTTCTTTTCCGATCATGAATGGACAGCCTCCCGTTTGGAGTTCAGCTCCTGCATCGCTTCTGTAGAAAAACTCATCGACTCCAAGACTCTTAAAATCGCTCTTGCTGTATCCAGAGATGTGAGGCATGGCACTCCGTTTTCAACCGATTCCCGGCGGATTTTGAACCCGTCTCTTGCAGGCTGTTTCCCTCTCGTAAGCGTATTGATCACAAACTGGGCCTCCCCATTGCGGATCACATCCAGCAGGTTTGGCTGATCACTGATTTTATTGACCACTTTTGCAGGAATTCCGAATTCCTTCAAATAATCTGCTGTACCGCTTGTCGCAAGAATCTGGTAGCCGATCCGGTAAAATCGTCTGGCGATCTCAAGCCCGTCTGTTTTATCTTTATCTGCGACCGTGAGCAGCACCGATCCGTATTTATGAATCTGGATGCCTGAAGCAACCAGACCTTTATAAAGAGCTTTTTCAAGTGTCGCATCTTTTCCCATCACTTCACCGGTTGATTTCATTTCAGGGCCCAGTGTAATATCGACCATTCTCAGCTTGGCAAAGGAGAACACCGGAACCTTAACGTACACACCGCTTTTTTCTTCTATAAGACCCGTTTCATATCCCATATCCTTCAATTTTTGCCCAAGTACGACCTTCGCAGCGAGGTTCGCCATCGGAACACCGGTTATTTTGCTGAGGAATGGAACCGTGCGGCTTGATCTTGGATTGACTTCCAGTACAAAAACATCGTTGTTGTACAGTACAAACTGAATGTTCAGGAGCCCGGATATATTCAGCCCTTTTGCTAGAGCAATCGTATACTCCATAATTTTATTTTTGCATTCTTCCGATAGCGTCTGCGGAGGATATACGGCAATGGAATCTCCGGAATGGACGCCGGCTCTTTCAATATGCTCCATGATTCCCGGGATTACGACCGTTTCTCCGTCTGCGATCGCGTCCACTTCGATCTCTTTGCCGGTTAAATACTTATCAATCAGAACCGGGTGCGCAGGGTTCACCTTCACCGCATTTTCCATGTAATGAAGCAGTTCTTCCTCCCGGTAGACGATTTCCATCGCTCTTCCTCCAAGCACATAGGAAGGCCGGACAAGGACTGGATACCCGATGTCTTTTGCAATCACTGCGGCTTCCCTTGAGGAAACAGCTGTCTTTCCAAGCGGCTGAGGGATTCCCAAAGCCTGAAGCGTCCTTTCGAATTTGTCCCGGTTTTCTGCCCGGTCCAAATCCTCGAGGGATGTACCGAGAATTTTTACTCCTCTGGCAGCAAGCTCATCTGCCAGGTTAATCGCTGTCTGGCCGCCAAACTGAACGACGACCCCAATCGGCTTCTCAAGTTCGATAACGTGCATGACATCTTCAGCCGTCAGCGGCTCAAAGTAAAGCTTATCCGAGATGCTGAAATCGGTAGAGACGGTTTCCGGATTATTGTTAATGATAATGGCCTCATACCCGGCTTCCTTAATGGCCCAGACAGAATGGACCGTCGCATAGTCAAACTCGACACCCTGTCCAATCCGGATCGGACCCGATCCAAGAACAAGGACACTTTCTCTTGCGGTAACAGCGGATTCGTTTTCTTCTTCATACGTTCCGTAAAAATAAGGGGTGGATGACTCGAATTCTGCCGCACATGTATCGACCATTTTATACACCGGCATTAAGCCTGATTGTTTCCTGAACTCATAGATTTCCCTTTCCTGCGATGACCAGAGCTCAGCGACTGCCTGGTCCGAAAACCCTGCTTTTTTTGCTTCATGGAGAACTCCCAGATCAAACGGATGGCTGGCAATCCGCTTTTCAAGCCCGATGATGCCGGTGAGCTTATTAAGGAAGAACAAATCGATTTGGCTCCATTCATGAAGGGTTTCAGCTGAAATCCCCCTCCGGATGGCCTCTGCCAGGAAAAAGAGACGCTCATCTCCTGCTCTGCGGATTCGTTTTTCAATATGGAGATCGTCAAGTTGTGCCGCTCTTTTTAAATCAAGGTGATGCACATCCGCTTCAAGGGAGCGGACTGCTTTCAGAAGGGATTCTTCAAACGTTCTTCCAATCGCCATAACCTCCCCCGTCGCCTTCATTTGAGTGCCGAGCCAGCGGTTCGCTGATTCAAATTTATCAAAAGGCCAGCGGGGTATTTTCGTCACAATGTAATCAAGTGCCGGCTCAAAGCATGCATACGTTTTGCCCGTGACCGGATTCATCATTTCATCCAGCGTCAGTCCGACGGCGATTTTTGCTGCCAGTTTGGCAATCGGATAGCCTGTTGCTTTCGATGCAAGAGCGGAAGAGCGGCTCACCCTTGGATTCACTTCAATAATATAGTATTGGAAACTCTCAGGATCAATGGCCAGCTGTACATTGCAGCCTCCTTCAATCCCGAGGGCTCTGATAATTTTAAGGGATACATTTCTCAAAAGCTGATACTCACGGTCACTGAGCGTTTGGGAGGGTGCCACGACGATGCTGTCTCCGGTATGGATACCGACCGGATCGAAGTTCTCCATATTGCAGACGACAATGGCGTGGTCTCCGCTGTCTCTCATTACTTCATATTCAATTTCCTTGAAGCCTGCGATGCTTTTTTCCAAAAGACATTGTGTCACCGGACTTGCTTTTAAGCCGTAAGCAACAATTTCGGCCAGTTCTTCCTCATTGCTGCATATTCCCCCGCCTGTTCCTCCGAGGGTAAATGCCGGACGAACAATGATCGGGTAGCCAATTTGTGCGGCAAAAGCAAAAGCTTCTTCGACAGTACGGATAATCTCACTATCCGGTACCGGCTCATTCAGCTCATTCATCAGTCTGCGGAACAAATCACGGTCTTCAGCCTTCTGAATGGCTTCAAGACTCGTTCCGAGTATTTCCACACCGCACTCTTCCAGCACACCGGACTCTGCAAGCTCCACAGCAAGGTTCAGTCCCGTTTGTCCTCCGAGAGTAGGCACAAGTGCATCCGGCCTTTCTTTGCGGATGATGTTGCTGACAAATTCAGCTGTAAGCGGTTCGATGTATACCTGATCTGCAATTTCGGTGTCTGTCATAATGGTTGCCGGATTGGAGTTGACCAGAACCACTTCATAGCCTTCTTCTTTTAAAGCAATGCACGCCTGTGTGCCTGCATAGTCAAATTCTGCTGCCTGTCCAATGACAATCGGTCCAGATCCGATCACTAATATTTTTTTGATGTCTACGCGTTTTGGCATAGTCTGCTCCCGCCCTTTCCTGCTGTTTCAATGATGTCCATGAATTGGTCAAACAAGCCATTTGCATCCTCAGGTCCCGGGGATGCTTCCGGGTGATACTGAACGGTAAAGGCCGCCTCATGATCATGTTTTAAGCCTTCAATGGTCCGGTCGTTTAACGCGATATGGGTAACCGTTAAATGGGTTTGCGCAAGCGTTCCTTCTTTTACTGTATAGCCGTGATTTTGTGAGGTGATGGCTACTTTGCCTGTCTGCAAATCCTTCACTGGATGATTGGATCCACGATGCCCGAATTTCATTTTTTCTGTATCCGCTCCGCAGGCAAGAGCAAAAAGCTGGTGGCCGAGGCATATTCCGAAGAGAGGCACTTTGCCCAGCACGCCTTTGATCATCTCAATGCCTTCCGGAACATCCTTTGGATCTCCGGGACCGTTCGAAAGCATGATGCCATCCGGGTTTAATTGAAGAATTTCATCGGCTGTAGTGTTAAATGGGACAACCACCACATCACAATGCCTTTTATTGAGCTCTCTGAGAATTCCGTGCTTCATTCCGAAATCAACAAGCACGACTCTTCTTCCTCTTCCAGGACTTGCATAAGGCGTTTTGGCGGATACCCTCTCCACCTGATTGACTGGGAGACGAACGGCTCTTAATTTTTCTAAAATGGCATTTGGATCAGCCTCTCCTGAACAGATCGCCCCTTTCAGCGTCCCGTGGCTCCGAATGATTCTAGTCAGTTTTCTCGTATCAATGCCGGCAAGTCCCGGAATGTTTTTCATTTTCAAATACTCATCCAGCGAATATTCACTTCTCCAGTTGGAAGGGTGTACGGCATGTTCTTTGACAATGAGTCCTCCGGTAAACGGTGTAATCGTTTCAAAATCATCCCGGTTGATCCCGTAATTCCCGATCAGAGGGTAGGTCAGCGTGACGATTTGCCCGCAGTAGGAAGGATCTGAGAGGATCTCCTGGTAGCCGGTCATTCCCGTGTTAAAAACAATTTCTCCGATTGATTCCCGGTCACTTCCAAACCCTGTTCCGTTAAATACAGTTCCGTCCTCAAGCACAAGCATTCGTTTCATGCACGAACTCCCCTTTCATCAAATACAATCTTTCCTTCTGCCATCGTAAGGATCGGCCATCCTGTACAGCTCCAGCCTGCGAATGGTGTGTTTTTCCCTTTAGATACAAATTCTTGCGGATCGATTTTCTTTTCTTCTGACAGATTAAGAACGACAAGATCTGCGGGCGCTCCCTCTTTAAGAGTCCCATATGGCAATCCGAATATTTCTGCAGGCTTGACTGTCAGCCAGTTCAGAAGCTGTTCAAGGGTTGCCTTTCCTGTTTTCACGAGATGTGTGTAAAGAAGCGGGAAAGCCGTTTCCAGCCCTGTAATGCCAAAAGGCGCAAGCTTCATTCCTTCTGCTTTTTCTTCGGCTGTATGCGGAGCATGGTCTGTCGCAATGAAGTCAATTGTTCCATCCAGAAGCCCTTCGATTAAAGCTTCTCGGTCTTCTTTTCCCCTGAGAGGCGGATTCATCTTAAAGTTTGGATCCAGACCCGGAATGTCCTCATCGCAGAGGATTAAATGATGGGGAGTCACTTCTGCTGTCACGTTAATTCCGGCGCGTTTTGCATCCCGCACAGCCCGAACGGATTCCTTCGTGCTGATATGGCACACATGATAATGACACCCTGCAGCTTCAGCGAGCAAAATATCTCTTGCAATATGTACAGATTCACAAACGGATGGAATGCCGTTCAGAAAATGTTTCTCAGAAAAAGCTCCTTCGTGAACAGATCCTTTATTAATCAGTGAGTTATCTTCGCAGTGTGCGACAATACTCAAACCGGCTGCTGCGGCTTCCTTCATTGCCAGAAGCATCATTCCGGCTTCCTGAACACCTACCCCATCATCAGTAAGGGCAAAAGCACCTGCTTCTTTTAACTCTGCAAAGTTGGTTCGTTTTTTTCCGGCCTGCCGTTCCGTAATGGATGCATAAGGGAGCACTCTTACAGCAGCGTCTGTGCGGATTTTCTCCATCAGCCAGTTCATCTGCTCTTTATGATCGGGAACAGGTCTTGTATTCGGCATAGCCGCAATGGTTGTGAAGCCGCCTTTCGCTGCTGCAAGAGTTCCTGTTTTAATCGTCTCTTTGTGCTCTCCGCCGGGCTCTCTTAAGTGGACGTGGACGTCAACAAAGCCGGCTGATACAACCTTGCCGGATGCATCAATTATTTCAGCGCTGTCCCTTTGAATGGAATCGGCGATTTCGGCAATCCTTCCCTCTTCCACCAGCACATCCTGTATATGAAATCGTCCCTCGCTATTCAGCACGTTTGCCTGTTTAAGTATGTAAGACATGATGATCCTCTCCTTTATTCAGCATTTTCGATTCAAGCGCTCTGGCAAGAACGGCCATTCTGATATACACACCGTTTTCCATCTGTTTGAAAATCCTGGAGCGGCTGCACTCCACCAGGCTGCTTTCGATCTCCACTCCCCTGTTAATAGGGGCAGGATGCATAATGATGGCACCTTGCTTCATCGCTGCTTCCCGCTCAGGCGTTAAGCCGAACTGCTCCAGATAGGAGCTTGTTTTCTGCTCGTTTCCGGTATGCCTTTCATGCTGGATCCGAAGCAGCATGACGACATCTGACTTCCTTATTGCTTCATCTGTACGAACATACTCTCCATAGGGGTTCAGGGGATCCTGCCACTCATCGGGACCGGAGAACAGAACCTCAGCCCCAAGCCTTGAAAGGGTTTCAGCATTGGAGCGGGCCACCCTGCTGTGTTTGATATCACCATGTATGCTGACGGTTAAGCCTTTGAATGTGCCAAACTCTTCATAAATGGTCATGAGATCCAGCAGGGATTGGGTAGGATGATGTCCGCATCCATCCCCCGCATTCAAAATGGGAATGTTCACTTTATCCTTCAATTCTTCAAAGTACCGGTCTTCAGGATGACGGATGATGACGGCATGGGCACCGATCGCCTCTAACGTACGGACGGTATCATAAAGCGTTTCCCCCTTTTGCACACTGGAGCTTTCCGCTTGAAAGTTGAGGACATGGAGGCCAAGCTTTTTTTCTGCCACTTCAAAACTGAAGCGTGTCCGTGTGCTCGGTTCAAAAAACAAGTTGGCTGCAAAAAGCGGCTTTTCGTTAAGCAGCGGCACTTCTCCCGCCTTCATCTTTTCCGCTCGGCAAATCAGCCGGAAGATTTCTTCTATTTCAAGCTCTGACATCGTAAGAAGATGCTTCATCCTTCATTCCTCCCTATGGCTAATAAAAAACACCCTGACCAGTCCGGTTCAGGGTGCGTGAAAACAGAAGGGGCTCTCTTGCCCATCCTTTACACCCTTTCAAGTCTCTCTGGACTTCCATTAAAAGGCGGTTCTTTTATTAAGAAACGGCTGATCTTTTTTCCGTTTCAGTCTGGAATTGATTGTCTGCGGCAGGTTCTCTGCCCGGAAGCACCATATTCAGGATAATGCCGATAATTGCAGCAAGCGCCATACCGTGAAGCTCAAAGTTCTGGCCAATTTTGATTACGGCTCCCCCGATTCCGATGACGAGAATGACGGAGGAAATGATGAGGTTGCGCTTATCTCCAAGATCAATCTTGCTGTCAATCAGCATACGGAGTCCGGATGAAGCGATAATCCCAAAAAGAAGGATGGATACGCCTCCCATTACCGGTGTTGGAATCGAGCTGATCAGAGCCGATATTTTCCCGATAAATCCGAAGGTGATGGCAAGGACAGCTGCACCTCCGAGAACGAATACACTGTAAACCCTGGTGATGGCCAAAACCCCGATGTTTTCACCGTAAGTCGTGTTTGGCGGTCCCCCCAGGAGAGCCGCAGCAAACGTAGCCACCCCGTCTCCCATAATGGAGCGGTGAAGTCCCGGCTTCTGGACCAAGTCCTTCCCGACGACATTGCTCAGCACCATTTGATGTCCGATGTGCTCAGAGAGTGTTACTAATGCAACCGGCGCCATCAGCAGGAAAATCTGCCATGTGAAGTGCGGCTGGTAATCGACGAACGGAATCGTGAAATTCGGCATTTGAAACACGGCGGCATCGGCTACCTTGCTGAAGTCTACGATTCCGATTGCCAAAGAGTATACATACCCGGTGAAAATTCCGATCAGCACCGGAATCAGATTGAAGAATCCTTTAAAGTAAATTGAGCAGACAATCGTAACCGCGAGAGTAAGTAAGGCTGCCGAGAAATGAAGCAGACTGTACTTTCCGGAAGGATCGTTTGTGGCCATACTGACGGCTGTCCCGGCGAGACCCAATCCGATGACAATGATGACCGGACCCACCACAACCGGAGGCAGCAGCCTTAAAATCCAGCGGTGACCCGTCCCTTTTATAATCAATGCGACAATAGCATAGACGGCTCCGGCAAGCATACTGCCAACCATCGCCGCTCCCGGACCTCCGCCTGTTTGGGCAGCGATAAGCGGTGCGATGAAAGCAAAGGATGAACCAAGATACGCCGGAACTTGAAATTTGGTGATAAGAAGGAAAATCAGCGTTCCCACCCCGCTTGAAATCAAAGCGACGGCAGGATCCATCTTAACCAGGAACGGGACAAGAATCGTTGCCCCGAACATGGCAAATAAGTGCTGAAAGCTGAGTGTGAGCCAGGTTGCGGCATTCGGTTTATCGTGAATATCCAATACTATTTTTTCGTTCATGATGATTCCTCCTAATTAAAAAACCTCTTTGCCCGAGTGCAAAGAGGTATGCAGAAAGACAGGCCTCCCTTGCAGGAAGCACTCTGTTTTTCCCATTCTCTTTGCGGTCTCACAGGACTGCTTTAAAAAGAACTAGCTATTTTTTTCATAAATGGACACTTGATCAGACTGATCCACTTCCTCCATCTCCACAACAATCTTCTCTGAGCTGGAAGTGGGGATGTTTTTTCCGACAAAATCTGCCCGGATTGGAAGTTCACGGTGACCCCTGTCTACAAGCACAGCCAGCTGGATGGCAGCCGGCCTGCCGATATCCACAAGGGCATCCATGGCTGCACGCACGGTTCTTCCTGTGTAAAGGACGTCATCTACAAGGATCACTTTTTTATCCAAGATGGACTGCGGAATATCCGAACCTTTGACAAGCGGCTCCTGGCTGCTCGTTTTTTTGGTTAAATCATCGCGGTAAAGGGTAATGTCGAGCTCGCCGATTGGAATGTCCTTCCCTTCAATCTGGCGGATTTTCTCAGCAAGACGGTTGGCAATATAAATGCCCCTCGTTTTAATACCGATCAGCAGACAATCGTCAATGCCTTTGTTGCGTTCAATGATTTCATGGGCAATTCGCGTAAGTGCCCGGCGGATTGCCTGTTCATCCAGGACCACTGCTTTTTTTGACACCATTCTCTGCCTCCCTTCGCATTAGGGCAAAATAAAAACCCTCTTATCCTGCTGTGGGATAAGAGGGCATAGGCATACCTATAGTAATGCGCGATCCGTGCCCTTCCCAGCCTCACAGGACTGTCCTTAAAGGTTCTATTCAACTACAGATAGTATGACAAATTACGCATAATGTGTCAATGATTATTTTTCAAGCTGTGTTAGAAGCTTAGCGAAATATTCAGGCAGCGGCGCTTCGAACTCCATATACTCGCCTGAACGGGGATGGATGAACCCAAGTATTCCGGCATGGAGTGCCTGGCCATCGATGGACAGCGTTTTTCTCGGTCCGTATTTCGGATCCCCTGCCAAAGGGTAGCCGATATACTTCATATGAACGCGGATTTGATGCGTTCTCCCAGTCTCCAGCTGACACTCAATGAATGTAAAGTCTTTATATCGGTCCAGCACTTTAAAATGGGTCACAGCATCCCGGCTGTTTTCCCTCGTCACGGTCATGCTCTGGCGATCCTGTTTATCTCGTCCAATCGGTGCATCCACCGTTCCCTGCTCGTGAGAAATGTTTCCGTGAACAAGCGCTTTGTACCGACGGGTTACCGTTTTCTCCACAAGCTGTCCGACTAGGGATTCGTGTGCCAAATCGTTTTTTGCGACCATAAGGAGTCCGGATGTATCTTTATCAATCCGGTGGACGATTCCCGGTCTCAATACACCGTTAATACCTGATAGGTCTTTGCAGTGGGCCATGAGCCCATTTACAAGGGTACCTGTTAAATGGCCATTTGCAGGGTGGACCACCATTCCCTTTGGCTTATTGACAACGAGGACATCACTGTCTTCATAATAAATATCAAGATCCATTTCCTCAGCCTGTACATTTAATTCTTCCGGCTCGGGAATCTCAACCGTTACGAAATCCCCTTCTGCCCCTTTATAATTGGTTTTGACCGCATTTCCGTTCACAAGAACCAGTCCGCTCTTCATAAGTGATTGAACTTGTGTGCGTGACCAGTCTTGATTCACCAATGACAGTGTCTTATCGAGCCTGTCTCCGGCCTGATCTTTTTGTATCGTAAATTCATGGATGTCCATTACAAGGTTTGCCCCTCTTTTTTCTCATTTTTGCTGTCAAACAGCATTTGAATAAACAGCAGGATCACTCCTACACAAAGCGCGGAATCAGCGATGTTGAAGATGGGAAAGTTGTACGAAAAAATAAAAGTCTGAACAAAATCAACAACTTGCTGATGCAGAACACGATCAATGAAGTTTCCGATCGCCCCTCCAAGCATCAGTCCCAGCGCAACCCCAAGCAAACCGGCCTTCTTTACAAATTTCTGAATGTAATACACAATCGCTCCAATGACAACTAGCGTTACGATATAGAAGAACCACATTTGCCCCTGAAGAATTCCCCAGGCCGCTCCTTCATTCCGGTGTGAAGTGATGTATAAAAAATTCTCAATAACCGGCACCTGATCTCCGATTTCCAAATTTTGCACAACCAGCCACTTCGTCAGCTGGTCCAGAATAATAATCACAATTGCCAGTATGTAGCTTACTAAACGCACGTACGTTCCCCCAGCCATTCAAATTAGATACAATGAATTTTATCATAAAAAAAAGAAAAGAGTAAGGAGCAGCGAAAAAAACCGTTCAAATTTCATGAACGGTTTAAAAGAGGGCGCCCTCAACATGTTCGCTATGATAATCCATTTCACGAAAATTGAGCGGGAGCGATTTTTTTTCGTATTGATCCTTGTATGAAAAATCATGAATGCTTCGTGCCGTCGGTAAATATTTCAAGCTTGAGTATGGAAGAAGTTCCCCTGTTTCCTCACAGATTCCATACATTCCGCTATCCATTTTATTAAGAGCATGCTCGACGTCATGAAGTTCCTCCTTTACATGATACATAATTGTGCCATGACAGGTTTCTGACGTCTGTGATTCAAAAAAAGAATGGTCAAACAAGCGTTCCTGGAGCTCCTCCCGCATTAATTCCAGCTCTTTCCGTATCGCAAAAAAATCAATGCTCACTGCGGCTCAACTCCTGCTGTTGGTTTGTAAAATTAGTTTATCCGTTCACCGCCTCCTCACCCTGTTCATTTTTTTCCACGGATGATTTTCGATTAGGAACAGGCGGAGGATTTGTGTCTGGAGTTGGAGATACAGGGATATACTTCCCTTGCATCGCAGTCCATTGGATGCCTGTATCCGAAATTCCGCTGCATGGCTGGGGCTGGCATCAAAAAAAGCAATAAACAGCCGGCACCTCGTTCATACATAAAAAAAGACCCGATGCGAGTTCGGGTCTTTCCTTATCTTTTTAGTTCGATGCATATTCTTTTTTCACAATATCCGCACAGCGTGCACAAAGTCCAGGATGCTCTTCGTCTTTTCCTACTTCCGGAGTGACGATCCAGCAGCGTTCGCATGTATCCCCTTCCGCTGCTTCAACCGTAATTTTGACATTACTGAATTCCTGAGCGTTCTCAGGAGCTTCATTCATGTCTCCTCCCAGTTCAAAACCGGATACGATGAACAGCTGCTTCAAATCCTCATCAACAGATTCCAGCAGAGCTTTTGCTGCCTGATCCGGATAGAGGGTGATTTTAGCCGTCAGGGATTTTCCGATGACCTTTTCGTTTCTTGCTGTTTCCAGGGCTTTCAGTACATCATCGCGCAGCGACATGAAAGCATCCCATTTTTCTTCAAGTGCATCTGCATTCTCGAAAACAGAGCTTTCCGGCATATCTGTCAGCTGCACGCTTTCCGCCTGTTCGGATTCAATATGCTCCCATACTTCATCTGCAGTATGCGGAAGAATTGGAGCCGTTAACTTAGTCAGGGCAAGCAATGTCTGATGGAGTACCGTCTGAATCGCTCTGCGGTCACTATGATTTTCCCCTTCGATGTAAAGAACATCTTTGGCAAAATCAAGATAGAACGCACTGAGCTCAATCGTACAGAAATTATGAACAGCATGGTAGATCACGGCAAATTCATAGTCATCATACGCTTTTTTCACTTTATCAATCAGCTTGTTTAATTTTACAAGCATGTATCGGTCCACGTCACGGAGATTCTCCCAATCGACCGCATCAGCAGGAGTGAAGTCAGCAAGGTTTCCGAGCAGGAATCGGAATGTGTTTCTGATTTTACGGTAAACTTCTGCGACCTGTTTAAGGATGGCATCGGATACGCGTACATCCGCTTGATAGTCAACGGATGCGACCCAGAGACGAAGGATATCTCCGCCAAGCTGGTTCATCACTTTGGATGGCAGAACCACATTGCCGACAGATTTACTCATTTTGCGTCCTTGTCCGTCAAGGGCGAAACCATGACTTAGCACCCCTTTATATGGAGCTTTGCCTGTTACAGCCACTGCTGTAGATAAGGATGAGTTGAACCAGCCTCTGTATTGGTCAGACCCTTCAAGATACAAATCGGCAGGACGCTGCAAGTCATCTCGTTCATGAAGTACGGCCTGATGAGAGGATCCGGAATCAAACCAGACATCCATAATGTCCGTTTCCTTCGTGAACGTACCGTTCGGACTGCCTTCATGAGTGAATTCTTCAGGAAGAAGGTCTTGTGTTTCCCATTCGAACCAAATGTTGGACCCATGTTCACGGAATAAGTCTGACACATGGCTGATTGTTTCATCCGTGATGATTGGTTCACCGTTTTCAGCATAAAATACCGGGATCGGAACACCCCATGCACGCTGTCTTGAAATGCACCAGTCGCCGCGGTCGCGGACCATGTTATACAGTCTTGTCTCTCCCCAGGCCGGAACCCATTTCGTTTCCTTCACGGCTTCCAACAGGTCATGACGGAAGTCTTTAATGGAAGCAAACCACTGAGCGGTGGCTCTGAAGATGACCGGTTTCTTCGTTCTCCAGTCATGAGGGTAAGAGTGTGTAAAGAACTGAAGTTTAAGCAGAGAACCGTTTTCCTGAAGTTTTTCCGTGATCGGTTTGTTCGCTTCATCATAAAACAGTCCTTCAAAACCAGGAGCCTCAGCTGTCATGACCCCTTTTTCATCAACCGGGCATAGAACGTCCAGACCGTATTTCTGTCCTACGATGAAGTCATCCTCCCCATGGCCTGGAGCGGTATGGACACAGCCTGTTCCTGCATCCGTCGTAACATGTTCACCAAGAACAACAAGAGATTCTCTTCCATAGATCGGGTGCTTCGCAGAGATTTTTTCCATCTCTTTACCTCGAACTGTGCGCACAAGTTCATGCTCTTCCCACTCAAGTTCTTTAGCAACGGCGTTTAATAGATCTGACGCCACAACGTATCTTGCACCGTTTGCACGCACCACACTATACTCCAGGTCAGGATGAACAGCGATTCCAAGGTTCGCAGGAATTGTCCAAGGTGTAGTAGTCCAGATGATGATTTTTTCATCTTCTTCAAGGACGCCTTTTCCATCGGCTACATCGAACGCAACATAGATGGATGGAGATTTTTTATCCTGATATTCAATTTCCGCTTCAGCAAGCGCGGATTCGCTGGATGGGGACCAGTAGACCGGTTTTTTTCCTTTATAGATGTATCCCTTTTTCGCCATTTCGCCAAATACAAGGATTTGCTGTGCTTCATATTCAGGCTGAAGGGTGACATAAGGATTTTCCCAGTCGCCTCTCACTCCGAGACGTTTGAACTGTTCCCGCTGACCATTGATCTGATCCCATGCGTACTGTTCGCACAGCTTTCGGAATTCGGCAACGGACATTTCTTTGCGGTTCACTTTTTTATTTTTCGTCAGGGCTGTTTCGATTGGAAGTCCGTGAGTATCCCATCCAGGAACATACGGGGCATGATAGCCGCTCATGGACTTGTAGCGTACGATAAAGTCTTTCAGAATTTTATTAAGGGCATGGCCCATGTGGATATCACCGTTCGCATAAGGAGGTCCGTCATGCAAAATGAACAGCGGGCGGTCCTTTGTATGGTCCTGAACCATTTTGTAAATGTTCATCTGTTCCCATTTTTCCTGCATTTCCGGTTCACGCTTCGGTAAGTTTCCGCGCATCGGGAACTCCGTTTTCGGCATGAGCAGCGTATCTTTGTAATCCATTTCTTTTCCTCCTATTGATAAAAAATACAAAAAAGCCTTCTCATCCCTGGAAAGGGACGAGAAGGCTTGCTTCACGCGGTACCACCCTTATAGATGCAAATTGCTGCATCCGCTTGAGCATTCGTATCGTGAATGAGACGCCTTCCTTACTCCTGTTTCAGGAAGAAACTCAAGGGTGATCTTCATCTGATGTCTTCAGCCGGGCTTGCACCATCCCCGGTTCGCTAAATAAAGAGGTAATCAGATTACTGTCCCTGTCATCGTCGAATCATATTTCGATTGTGCTCAAATTATATGCGAATTGCCCTGAAAAAGTCAAGAACGGTATTTTGCCTCTTCTTCTTCATCTGCATAAACGCTTTCCACTTCATATTCAAGAAGATGATCCCAATCGTCATTTTTCAAAAGATCAAGCTGTGCTTCAATCAGCATTTGAAAACGGGTGCGGAAAACTTTGGACTGTTTTTTCAGTTCTTCAATCTCCATCGCCACCTTGCGTGATTTCGAAAGAGATTCATTGATGATGCGGTCTGCATTCTTTTCCGCTTCTTTAATAATCAGTTTTGCTTCCTTCTGTGCATTGCGCTTTACTTCTTCTGCCGTTTCCTGGGCGATGAGAATGGATTTATTTAAAGTCTCCTCGATGACCGTATAGTGGCCCAGCTTTTCTTCCATCTCCCCCACGCGTGTTTCAAATTCCTTTTTATCGCGGAGGACCATTTCATAATCTTTAATTACCTGATCAAGAAATTCATTTACTTCGTCTTCATCATAACCGCGGAATCCTTTATTAAATTCCTTATTATGAATATCAAGCGGTGTTAAAGGCACTAAAGGCCACCTCCATATGTATCGGTATGCTTCTTGCTTACCATTATAATTCATTATTCGGCAATTATGGGGCAATTCCTCCAAAATTCAGGATTATTTTTGCCTGCCATAGAGGAGCCTGATTTTATCTTTTTTTGTTCTGCCTAAAATTTCAGTCACTCTGCTTCTCCCGAATCCCCTGACCGATATCCGGTCCCCTTCCTGGCATTCAATCGAACCCTGCTCGGCTGTCCGCCAATTCAGTTTAACCTGTCCCGCTTGTATAAGCGGCTGAACTTTCTGGCGGGAAAGGCCGTAAATGGCAGCCAGAACGGCGTCCAGCCGCAGAGAGCTGACGGTTGTTGAAGATTCTGTCCACTCATCATGCCTCGCAATGACCTCGGAAAAATCCGATTTTCTTAATTCAACCTTTGTCCGGCCAATCTCGGTCAGCTGGAGTCTTAGAAAATCATCCATCTCTTCTGCTGCGATAAGCTGAACCGTTTCCTGATCCATTAAAATATCACCGTATTTGGAACGCTTCAATCCTATAGACATCAGCGCCCCCAAAATTTGGCGATGCTCGAGCTTAATAAACTTCGAAGGGTAGCGTATGGTGAAAAGAGTAAGAGAGAAGTCTTCTCTCACAGGTTCCATATACTCAGGATAAAGAAGTGCCCGCTTTCTTTCCGCCTGGGGTGTTCCTCCTTCAAAGGCAGCCTTAACCTCTTTTTGATCCCCGATTAGCGATCGGACAATTTCCTGTTCTCTCGGATCGAGGAAATCGGTGAGTTTCGGGCTGTATGAGGAAAGGACATACTCTTTCCAGCCCAAAACCTTTTCAATAAAATCACGTTCATCTTCTCTGAAATGCTGAAATAAATCTGTCATTCGTATCACCGCTTCTTGAAATAAAAGGCTCTGGTAGAGCGTGGTGCTGATTCTTGACGACCGGAGCCTTGCCCAGAGCCAGCGGGACAGGGATTGATCCCGCAGACGCAAAGCGGCGGGGAGGCCCAAGCGCCTGCCCAAAGATAAGCGAACGCCTGCCGGCTTTAATCAACAGCCAAGTTTAACATAGCTAAATAGAAAAAGGGACCTCATCGTCCCCTTTGTTTAGGCAATCATCCGATATAATGACCAAACCCCGCCCTGTGCAAGGTTCAAAACAAGAATCGCTGCAATTGGGGAGAGATCGATCATGGCGATAGCCGGGATAATTCTGCGGAAAGGTTCTAAAAAGGGTTCGCAGATGGATGCCAATATCTGTCCGAATTTGCTATCCTTCGCATTCGGGAACCAGGACATCAGGATGTAAATGATGATGGCATACACATACACCCTCAATAAAGCCGAGATCACTGAAAACACTAAATACATTGTCCATTACCACCTTTGAGGTTCTTCTTCAACTGCCAACTCGGAAATGGTTCCTGATACATCTACATTATCGGGCGTACACAGGAAGATATTCATTCCGATTTTTTGGATATCACCGCCAATTGCATACACGGTTCCGCTAAGAAAGTCTACAATCCGCTTTGCCTGATCATGCTGGATGCGCTGCAGATTGACAACAATGGCCCGGCGGTTTTTCAGCTGGTCGGCTATATCCTGCGCTTCAGAATAGGCGCGGGGCTCGCATAGCACTACTTTAGAGGATTTCTGAACACTTTGCAAACTAACCACATTTTGTTTTCCTTCTTTGCGGGGAAGTTCCTGCTCGGGAGCAGCGTACTCCTCCTCTTCATATCTTTGATTATCAATATATTCATATTCCTCTTCGTCAAGAGCAAAAAAGTTTTTGAAACGGTTTTTAATGCTCATTTTGACACCTCCAGTTTTATCCTACTAGGGAAGAGCCGATTCTGATAAAAGTGGCTCCTTCTTCAATGGCAATCTGATAGTCATTTGACATGCCCATAGACAGTTCTGTGCACGGGGCATGATTCAGCCCCAATTGCTGCGCCTCTTCCTTTATTGCCCGAAGACGCTGAAAAGTACGGCGTATGATAGAGGTGTCATCTGTATTCGGTGCCATCGTCATCAATCCTGCAATGCGCACAGCAGGATATTCGCTGCATTTCTTAATAAATGGAATAACCTCTTCCGGTTTCAAGCCATGCTTCGATTCTTCTCCGGACGTGTTCACTTGTACAAAGCAGTCAACAGGGGCGCTGGCCCGCTTGTCAATTTCCTTTGCCAGAGATAACCTGTCCAAAGAATGTATGTATGAAACCTTGTCAATGATGTTTTTTACTTTTCTTGTCTGCAGAGAGCCGATGAAATGCCAGACTGCATTTGTGCCGATTGTTTCAAACTTTTCGGAGAGCCCTTCATCCCGGTTTTCCCCGAGGTGAAAAATTCCGGCCGCAATTGCCTCTTCCGCCCGTTCAGCCGTCACATATTTCGTAACCGCTACAAGCTGCACTTCCTTTGGATCACGGCCCGACCGTCTGCAGGCTGCATGAATGTTCTCTTTGATGACAGACAGGTTTTCTTTAACTTCCAATCAGGAGCCCTCCTCCTTGCGTCCAATAAATCCAACCATTCTCCCTGTTTTTCCGAGATCTCTGCGGTGTGAGAAAAACAAGTCTTCTTCACAGCTTGTACACCGATTGGATACCGATATATTTTCTCTATGCAATCCTGCTTTCAATAACAGGGCTTTGTTCAGCTTCTTAAGATCCAGAGAATACTGTCCGGGCTCTGCCTCGATATAAGGAAGCTCTTCGTGCCCTTCGAACAGCTTATCGACTTCTGCAATTACCCGCTCGTCTACTTTGTAGCAGCACGCTCCGATCGAAGGTCCGATAACAGCCTGAATATGGCGGATGTCTGCCCCTTCTTCTTCAAAGCGGCGAATCATCGCTCCCCCTATATCAAGAACGCTCCCCTTCCAGCCTGCATGCGCAATTCCGACAAGCCCGGTCTCTTCTTCATAAAAAAAGACAGGCACACAATCCGCGTAGGCAAGAGCCAGAACAAGGTTGGGCTGCTTAGTATAGATGCCATCTGTTTCAGGCAGCGCAGTTGCATAGTCAAATGCTCCGTTTCCCCGGTGCTCAAGCCCGGCTTCTGCAATATGGCAGCCGTGAACCTGATCGGCAAAAACCCAGTTCGACAGCGGAATTCCCGCTGCGTTTGCACAGATATCACGGTTTGAAACAACATGGGAGGGATCGTCATTCACATGAAGACCCATATTCAAAGAGGAAAAAGGCGCCTCGCTGACTCCTCCCTCCTTCACGGTAAAGCCTGCTGTAATGGAAGAAGGATTCGTGGTGATTAAACGTAAAAATGTTTGCCGTTCTTTTGTAAATGGCTCCGTACTCATATGAATCTCCTTTTCGACATAATCCCAGGATGAATGCTTTTATTTTACCACATCTTTCCCTATCCGTTCATAAATAAAGGGCAAAAATAATCATTTATCCCCCCGGATTGGAGCTTTTATTCAGCAGGACCATTTTTTGAAGACATCCTTACCAGGATCACGTCTTCTCCAATCTTTACTATGTTTCGCCATGGAATAACAAATTCCTCTTCCCGTCCGAAAAATCCAAGCATTTTGCCTGGACCCGTAATGATAATCGCCTGAATCTTGCCTGTGGTAACATTTATATCAAAATCTCCAATGCTGCCGAGCTTTTTGCCATCCGATACATTCACGATGTCTTTCGTTTGAAACTCGGATATATTCATCAAGGTACAAGCCCTCCTCTGAATGATTCTTTTATTAGTCAATGTATGAAAAAAATGAACTTGTATTCTCATTAATCTCGAATTATCCTTGCAGCAGTAAACAGTCTCCTGGCCGAAAGAATGGTCATGTACTGCAGTAATTCCGCCGCAAAAAAATCCTTCCGCTTCCGGAAGGATCTCATAACAGCTTGTACATGTTTTATTGCTGGATATTTTTATTCATTTGTTTAATCGCAGCCTTTTCAAGCCTTGAGACCTGCGCCTGTGAAATGCCGATTTCGTCGGCTACTTCCATCTGTGTTTTGCCCTGGAAAAACCGTTTACGCAAAATCAGTTTCTCTCTGTCGTTCAGCCGCCTCATTCCTTCTTTCAAGGCAAGCTCCTCAATCCAGTTCGTATCCCGGTTCCGCTCATCGCTCAGCTGATCCATCACATAAATCGGGTCACCGCCATCATTATAAATCGGTTCGAATAAGGAAACGGGATCCTGTATGGCATCGAGAGCAAAGACGATTTCTTCATGCGGGACTTCAAGCACTTTGGCTATCTCTTCAGCAGATGGCTCTCTTGAAGTTTGAGTCATCAGCTTTTCCCTTACCTGCAGGGCTTTATAAGCAATGTCTCTTAAAGACCGGGAAACCCTGATCGGGTTATTATCCCGCAGATATCTTCTGATTTCCCCGATAATCATCGGTACAGCATAAGTTGAGAACTTAACATTTTGCCCCAGATCGAAATTATCAATGGATTTCATAAGTCCGATACAGCCGACCTGAAACAAGTCATCGACAAATTCTCCTCTGTTGTTAAAACGCTGGATGACACTCAGGACGAGCCTGAGATTTCCATTTACGAGTTTTTCTCTTGCTGAATTGTCCCCGCCTTGCATCTCTCTGAAGAGAATTCTCATTTCTTCATTTTTCAGAACGGGAAGCTTTGACGTGTCTACTCCGCAAATTTCTACTTTATTCCGTGTCACATCTTTCCCTCCAGTCAGGAGCTGCTGTACAAAAAACAGTATTTCCTCCAGTTGGAAAAATATGCACAAAAAAATCCCTGCCAAAAACGGCGGAATTCGTTTTTCTCCAATAAAAAAAGGGTTTTTTCACCCTTTTTTAAAAGATTTTACTTATTCTTTAGCTCTGCTAAAGCCTGATGCTGATTGGAATGGAAGGCGCGGGACTCCGAGCTGAGAGCACGGGGTAGGTGAGCCCCCGCAGGCGGAAACGGCGAGGAGGCTCACCACCTTTCCAAGGAAAGAAAAGCGCCTGCTAACTGCAATCAGCAGCCGCGTTTAACAGAGCTGATTCTTTATCGCTGATGGCAGCAAACTGGATACGGGTCTGAGGTTTCTTTAAAAGAAGCCGCTTCTTCGGAAATCACCTTTCAAGCAGAGCCTTTATACCATTTTATTAAATTCTTTCCGAAGTCTTTTTATGATGCGTTTTTCAAGTCTGGAAATATAGGATTGGGAAATTCCAAGCATATCGGCTACATCTTTCTGGGTTTTTTCTTCTCCCCCCTGAAGGCCGAACCGAAGCTCCATAATCTGCTTTTCTCTGTCATTCAGCTGCTGAAGCGCTTTTAGCAGGAGCTTGCGGTCCACATTTGCTTCAAGATCCTTTGTGATAATATCATCATCGGTGCCGAGTACATCTGAGAGAAGCAATTCATTCCCATCCCAGTCAATGTTCAGCGGCTCATCAAACGAGACTTCAGAACGGATCTTGTTGTTTCTTCTCAAGTACATGAGGATTTCATTTTCAATGCATCTGGAGGCATATGTAGCGAGTTTGATCTTTTTTTCGGGGTTGAACGTATTGACGGCTTTTATCAGACCGATTGTGCCGATGCTGATTAAATCTTCAATATTAATCCCCGTATTTTCAAATTTCCGGGCGATATACACGACGAGCCGCAAGTTCCGTTCAATAAGAATGGCCCGCGCGGCTTGGTCTCCCCCGGGAAGCTTTTTCAGAAGGATCTCTTCTTCGTCTTTATTTAGCGGAGGAGGCAGTGCTTCGCTTCCCCCGATGTAGTAGATTTCATCCGTTTTTAAGCCAAGCTTCGTTAAAAGTTTGTACCACCAGTAAGTTAGACGCAGCCTTAGGTTTTTCATCTTTCTCCCCCTTCTAAAAGTCCAAAACGCGAGTAAACTAATAATACTTCCTGCCGTTTAAGATACATGGGCTGAAGAACCTTCCTGAAGCATTTGAGGATGGACAATGCATGTAAAGTCTCCATCAGCTGACAGCTGGGAAGAGCTTAAGCCAATGATGGCTTTTTTCACGTTCAGTGTTTCTTTTTCAGTTCGAATCGTCAGTGAATCAGGCTTTAAGCCGATGAGGAATTGATTTTGCTGTCCCACCCCCCTGTAGGGAATGATTCGCATTCTTAGCTGCCAATGATCATCCAGTTCAGGTGAGTCCTTCAAAACATCTCCAGACATCACTTTATCCGTTAGCGGTTTTGGCAGCAGATTGATTAATTTTCCTGTATCCGCAATCATGACGGGCGTTCTCGTGATGGGATCGAACAGCTGATTGCCGCTGTCAATAAGACCTGTCATTGGAAGAATGGTTTCACCAAATACCGCGGTTACGTGGACAATTTCATGGTACTGAAGTTTTTTGACCTGTACATCCTGCCCCCGCCGGGATGAAAACAGCCAGAGTACAGGAAAGCCGATTATGACGAAAATCCATGTAATCGGATCTCCGAATCCCGTTGTCTGGGTGATAAGAACACCCTGGGATAAGTAACTATCCTTTTGCATGAAATAATGGGCCCCGATGATTCCTCCGCCCAAGGCAAATGTGACAAAGTAAAACATCAGCCAGTTTTGGATAAAGTACTTAAAACGCACGAAACCAAAAGCTGACCAGATCATCAAGACAGAAATTAGGACTTTTCCTGCCGGATGGCTGAAAAAGGGACCCCATGGTGTAAAAAGGAAAAGGATGATGGCTGAACCGATAAAACCGCCCAATAGAAGCCGGTACCAGATTTTCGGTCTTTTCAGGAGAGACGCCGTAAGCAGCAGCAAGAATACATCGAATAGAAAATTAAGGAGCCAGATGACATCTAAATAAACGGACAATTTCAACCCCTCTTTCCTGACAGGCTGCAGATTGTCTATCAAGCAGGATATAGCCTTAAGTATAAAGAGATCGTCCGTGAAAGTGTGTCAATTTGTGAAAGGGAAAAGGGAGTTTTTTTCAGGGGTTTTGTCGGATGAAAGCCGGAATGATTTCCTATTTGCAGCGATCAGCTTTAGCTCTCATCCAATCATCCAAAGTGCTCAATGGATCAGACAAAAAAAGAGCCCGGGCAATATGCCGGGCTCTTTCGAATGTTATCTTCTTCTGTTGCGGTTGCGCAGGAAAGTCGGGATATCCAATGCATCATCAGGCTGCTGTTGCTGCTGACGCGGACTTTCGCTGTATGGAGAAGGTTCTTCACGCTTCATTTCACGCTCACGCTTCTGAGGTACAGCCGGTTTTTGGTTTGGTGAAGGCTGGACGCTTCCTCCAAAACGAGGCTGTTTGCTTTGGCTGATTTCCTGCTCGCTGAAGCCTGTAGCAATGACGGTTACAACAATTTCATCTTTCAGATTTTCATTAATGACCGAACCGAAAATCATGTTTACTTCCTGATCGGAAGCGGATGCCACAATGTCAGCTGCTTCCTGAACTTCATACAGGCTCAGGTTGGTTCCGCCTGTGATGTTCATTAAAACACCTTGAGCGCCATCAATGGATGTCTCGAGAAGCGGACTGGAAATCGCTTTTTTCGCAGCTTCTGCCGCTCTGCTCTCCCCTGTCGCCACTCCAATACCCATAAGAGCAGATCCTCTATTGGACATGATGGTTTTTACATCGGCAAAATCAAGGTTAATCAGACCGGGAACCGCAATCAGGTCGGAAATCCCCTGTACACCTTGGCGAAGGACGTTATCGGCTTCACGGAATGCTTCAAGCATCGGTGTGTTTTTGTCTACAATTTCAAGCAAACGGTCGTTAGGGATGACAATCAGGGTATCGACTGATTCTTTCATAGAAGAAATTCCGCCGGAAGCCTGCATAGCCCGCTTTCTTCCTTCAAATGTAAATGGGCGGGTTACAACCCCAACGGTAAGAGCACCTAAGTCTTTCGCAATCTGCGCGATCACTGGAGCCGCGCCGGTTCCGGTTCCGCCTCCCATACCTGCTGTTACAAAGACCATGTCTGCCCCTCGAAGTGCTTCTTCAATCTGCTCTTTGCTTTCTTCGGCAGCCTTTTTGCCTACTTCAGGATTGGCACCTGCTCCAAGTCCTCTTGTAAGCTTAGAACCTATTTGCATTTTCACTTCTGCTTTAGATAGGTTAAGAGCTTGTGCATCCGTATTTACGGCGATGAACTCTACCCCTTGTACTCCATGCTCGATCATGCGGTTTACAGCGTTGTTTCCGCCTCCGCCTACCCCTATAACTTTTATGGTTGCTAGACCGTCAATATTCGTTTCAAACTCCAACATGCATAATCCTCCTAATCCATCAATCACTTCTGGTTGATCGTTTTATTCAAAGAAGTAGCCAAAAAACTTTTTCACTTTGCTTTGTTTCTTATCTTCCGTTTGCTTCGGTTTGCTGCTGCTTCTCTGCTGCGGTTCTTCCCTTACGGCAGCTGCAGCCTGTTCGGCGTATACTTCCTGAGACACATTCGATCCAATTCTTCTTCCCTGTATCTTAGCATTTTTATACGCAAACTGGATGAGCCCTACTCCCGTCATATACTTCGGTTCTCTTACTCCAATATAATCGGGGCTTGCGATTCTCACGCTGCTTTGCAGCATGTCCTGTGCCAGTTCGAGCACTCCCGGCATGCTGACGGTACCGCCTGTCAGCACAAAACCTCCCGGAAGGTCTCTTACACCAAGTCTCATCAGTTCATGCTGGACCATTTCAAATAATTCTTCAAGTCTAGCTTCAATAATATCAGAGATTTCAAGCTGATTAAATTGCTGTTTTTGATCTGTTCCGATGATGGATACTTCAAAAACCTCATCAGGAGAAGCATGATCATAAAATGCATGTCCGTATTTCACTTTGATTCTCTCTGCTTCTTCCGTAGCAGTACGCAATCCGATCGACAGATCCTTTGTTAAATGCTCTCCGCCAATCGGGAGAACAGATGACGTACGCAGATGGCCCTGCTCAAAAAGAGCGATGGTCGTTGATCCTCCGCCAATGTCAATCATGGCAACCCCGAGATTTTTTTCATCGCGGGACAAGGCGACAGAACCGGCAGCCAATGGCTGAAGGCAGATGTCTGTAATTTCGAGCCCCGCTCTCTCAACACAGCGAAGCAGATTATGTAAGATCGTTTTAGATCCGGTAATGATAGTCCCTTCCATCTCAAGCCGAACCCCAAGCATACCGCGGGGATCATTTATTTCATCCAGTCCGTCAACAATGAACTGACGGGGAATAACGTCAATAATTTCTCTCTCAGGAGGAATAGACATCACCTGGGCCGCTTCAATGACACGGCGGACATCTTCGTTCGCTATTTCTCTGTTTTCGCTGGAAACAGCCACTACTCCATGACAATCCTGAAGATGAACATGGTTGCCGGCAACCCCCACTACAACTCTTTTCAAGGGAATTCCCACCATGCGTTCCGCTTGTTCCACGGCTTTCTTAATAGAATGAACGGTTTCGTCTATATCGACGATCGAACCTTTTTTTAATCCTTCTGATTTTACATTCCCCACACCGATGACGTTCAAAGTGTCATCTGCCATTTCGCCGATGATCACTTTCACACTGGATGTACCGATGTCGAGACTCACGAAGATTTCACTGTTGTTCATTCTATGGCACCTCCTTATCTCTCTGCATTTCTATTCTATTATTTGGTGTTTTACATGACAATCCGTATTTCCTATACGGGGAAGATCAGAATTTTTCCGGCAAAAGCCATCTGAACACGATCTTTTATCCTCTTGCCGTTTAGATGTTTGCATCCTTATGATACTTCATTTTATAGCGAGAAAACATGCCATAAGAAATTATTCGTCAAAAGATGCATTTTTCCCTCTTGTTTAATCAACTTTTTTTGCCTTTTGCCTTGATTCGCTCCACTTTGCTATTAAAATCCTTCTGATCACCGCAATATTCTGGAATAACCTTACTCCGAAGGCAAAAATTGCCACCAGGTATAAGTCTACACCAAGGTGCACCCCCAGAAAAGCCAAAGCTGCGGCAAGAAGAATATTAAAAAAGAATCCAGAAACGAAAACGAGCTCATCATAAATGTTTTGAAGCTGAGCCCTTATTCCTCCGAGCAGCGTGTCAAGTGCCGCGAGAATGGCAATGGACAAGTAATTTGAATACTCAGCTGGAATTTTAAATTCTGTAGAAAAGCCAAGCGCAATTCCCAAAATCAGTCCAAGCACCGGAAGCCACATCAGTTTTCTCCCCCTTTGCTGCCTTCATAGGGCTTCAGTTCCCCGATGCGGATTTTCTTATCGCTGCCGGGAATCACGATGTTTTTTCTCGGTTCTTCATCTGTCAGCTTAATGTTATCGACTGCAAACAAATCGTGGGTACCGGATGCTTTCACCCTGTCAGAAAGTTTATTTGCATTCTCTGCAATCACTTTAATCTCGATAGGGAGGGAGTCAAGTGGATAACCGTCCATCTTCGTTACTCCGTTAATATCTCGGATAACGGTTGTGCTGACAACCCTGTGCCCATTCACGGATATATGCTCTGCATCGTAAGTGTTCAGTTCATTGATCAGTTTTCTGAGCAAATCAGGCGAGACAGATATAGTACTTTCCCCAATTATCTCTTTTGTAAACAGCGGTTCAAGATGAAGGACCAGTCCGTCTCCTTTTACTTCGGTCAAACCGGCTTGAACTTTTAGTTCGTCACGTGTTTTTTCCAGTGCATCTTCTCTGGCGGTTTCTTCATTAGATTCATACGTGTTTACTAGCTGATCATATTTTGTGATTTCTTTTAACAGCTCGGACTGCTGCTTTTGTTCTTGCTTCAGTTCAGATCTAATTTCCCAAATGTCTCTTGTATCTCTCGTTACAGGCTCCTTTATGGATAAAAATTGAACGGATAGCATGAAGCCGAAAAGGCCCATGATTAAAGTATAGCCTGCTATCTTTTTCCTTCCTGACACATTCCTTGCTCCTTACCTAGATGAGTTATCAGGATTTTCGGTCACCCTGAAGCATCGGATTCATGGTAATCTCATTCTTCTTTTCAGACTTCACTACGATGTTATCATAAACAAGCTCTTCGGATACACCGCCTGAAATGGTAAATGCTCCAATCATTACTTCCGGGTCTCCAATGGCGGAAATCACAAACGGGGCAGGAAACTGATTCCCGTCTACCGTAATAACGGGGCCATTGCAGAAAATATAAGAATCGGAAGAGACTCTCTGTCCATTGATCGCCACTGCAGAAGCGCCTGAAATCAATAATTCATTAATCACTTTAAAAATGTGGCTTTCATGGACAATGTAATTGTTGGCATTTTCATTGGCTGGTATGTAGGAGGAATCTTCCAGGGTGATTTGAACACCTTTCCCTTTGACCCCAGTTTCGCCAACGTACATTCGGAGCTTTTCAATTTCATCGACGAGACCGCTTGCCGCCTGCTTATCTTTTTTCAGCATTTCTTCGTAATTTTGTACTTTTTTTTGTTTGTCTGACAGCTCTTCTTGCAGTTTCAGGTTTTTCTCTTCCTGATTAATGAGAAGCTGCCTCGATTCATACTCTTTATTCCACTGTTCTGCCGAGATGCTGCCCTGCTTCGTTTCATTTGTCAGCTGATAGGAGAAGGCAATCAGATAACCGAGAACAAGCATGACTATAGAAAGCAGAACATACTTACCCCTGGGTTTCATTTGTTTTTACTCCCTGTTCTGGATTATCCTTGGTGCCGGCCGGCTTGTCATAGGATTCAAAATAGGTTCCGACCTCCATATGAATGATCCCTTTTGAACCGGGCTTGAGCTGAGACACAATGGAGGGATAATCTTTAATTTTCTCGGCAATGTTTCTTACCGAACCGCTGATGACAAAGCCCTCATTCATATATAGAGTGATGTGCCAGGAATCATTCTTTTCCGGAGCATGATAGATTTCAGAAATGGAAGAAGCGATCGGCTTTGGAATTTCAAGCAGAGCTGACGCCATTTCCTGTATTTGATCCGCATCGTTCCAGTTGATTAAAATCGGTGCATCAGAAGGCAGCGACGCTTTATCTGCCGGCAGCACGATCCCGTTTTCAAGTATCGGCATATACGAACCGTTCTTTTCCGCATAAGCCACGCGCTTATACTCTTCGACCTGGACAGTCACTTTATTGGGGAACGTCTTTAAAACTTGTGCTGATTTTATTTCTTTCAGCTTTTTAACTTCTCTTTCCGCCTGTCCGCCATCCAGATTCCAAAAGCCTGTCCCGGCAGAAATTCCGCTTTGCATTAGGATCGTTTCTTTGCTTGAATGGCTGTTCCCCTTCACTTCAACGACAGAAATCTTGCTTAAAGGAGATTGAAAATAGATGACGAGGAAGATCAATACAAAGAATAGACATAAAAAAGCAATAAGGCGTTTATTCGTTTTTTGTTTGCGGTGCTGTTTCAGTTTAGGTATACGGTCTTCGATCGAAACAATTTTTTCCTGTTCCATTCGATTATTCAAATTCCCAGTCACCCTTCATGAAAAATTCATTCAAAACAGAATGGGAAATATAAACAAACGGCATGCTGGATGCCGTTTTACATTTTTCCTATATTAGTCATTATAGCACAATAGCCGGAATATATAAGCCACTTTCTTCAGGAATTTCGCCCGATAATTTCGACCTCTGTTTCAAGTTCAATCCCGTTTTTTTCAAGGATTGTTTCTTTGACAAAAGCTATCAGATTTAACACATCCGATGCAGTGGCACCGCCTGCATTGACGATAAAGTTACCGTGCATTTCCGAAACTTGTGCGCCGCCGATTTTATGGCCCTTTAATCCGGCTTTTTCTACTAAAGATCCCGCGTATTCTGGGAGCGGATTGCGGAAGATGCTTCCTGCGCACGGGAAATTCCAAGGCTGTGTATCTCTCCGGTAATCTTTGTTTTTCTGCATGACTTTTACAATTTCCTCTTTCTCGCCTGCTTCAAGCTTTAGAACCGCTTCAAGACAAATTCCCGGCCGCTCTTTTTGAAGCAGAGAAGTCCTGTAGGAAAAGTGCATGTCTTCATTTGTCAGCCATTCAAATGTTCCATCTTCGAAAAGGACATGTGCCTTCATTAGTATTTTGCTCATATCGGAGCCGTGGGCACCTGCATTCATATAAACAGCGCCGCCTATGGAACCAGGAATACCGCTGGCAAACTCCAGTCCGGAAAGCCCCTTTTTGCTGATGATGGTTGCCAGTTTAATAACAGAATAGCCGCCGCCGACTGTCAAAACGTCTCCGTCGATTTCCATGTGATCGAGCCCTTCGCCAAGCTTGATGACGACTCCTTCAATTCCTTCATCGGATACGAGAAGATTCGATCCTCTGCCAATGGCTCTCCATTTCACCCCGTTTTTTTTGACAATCTTGATGATTGTTTCAAGGCTGTTAATATCTTTAGGCACGACCAGGCAATCCGCCGGGCCGCCGATTTTCATGGTTGTATGCTTGGATAGCGGTTCATTGACGAAGACTTTACCAATCCCCGCCAGTTCCAATTCCTTGATGACGTTTTCCATAATAACCTCCTGTAAGCAATCTTTATTTTTTGCGGGAAACTTCTTCCAATACTTCTGCAAGCCTTGATGCTGCATCCGGCATCCCGATTTCGGATGAGGCTTTTCTCATACACAAAAGCCTGGCTTCGTTTTCCATTACTTCATCCATTTCACGAAGAAGACTCTCGCCGTTTAAATCCTTTTCCAGCATTAATACAGCTGCCCCTTTATCACTTAAAGACCTTGCGTTCACTTCCTGGTGATTCGCCGTTACGTAAGGACTTGGGATGAGAATACTCGGAAGTCCAAGAGCTGTAATCTCGGCAATGGAGGTAGCGCCCGCCCGTCCGACAATCAGATCGACCCCCGCCAGCACCTCCGGCATGTTATGAATAAAAGGTTTTATGATGACATTTTCAGGTGCGCCAAGCGACTTAGCTTCTTCTGCCACCTGTTTGTAATGAACTTCTCCTGTCACATATAGAAGCTGATAGTCTCTTTTTCCGATTTCCGGAAGCACTTCAAGGATTGCTTTATTAATCGGCCTTGCTCCCCTGCTTCCCCCAAATACAAGGACGGATTTTTTTCCAGGCTTCAATCCCGCTGACAACTTGCCTTTTTCTCCATTAACACCGGCTACTTCAGATGCTCGGGGGTTGCCCGTCATGACAGCTTTGTCTGCAGGAAAATAGCTTCTGGCTTCTTCAAAACAGATGGCTACTTTGTCGGAATACCTGGCTAGAAATTTATTCGTAATTCCCGGAAGACTGTTTTGTTCATGAATGACTGTCGGGATGTTCATCTTTGCCGCAGCATAAACCACAGGACCGCAAACATAGCCTCCTGTGCCAATCACTGCATCCGGCTTGAAATCTTTTAAATACCGCTTGCTGGTCTGAACCCCTTTTAGAAATCTCATAACCGTTCTGACATTGTCGAGTGAGATTTTCCGCTTAAACCCTGAGATTTCAATCGACTTAAATGGGATGTTCTCTCTTTCTACTATTCCTTTTTCCAGTCCGTTTTCTGTTCCTATATATAAAAATTCCGCATCGGGATGCTTTTTCTGCATTTCTTTAATAAGGGCAAGTGCAGGATAGATATGGCCTCCCGTACCTCCGCCGCTTACAGCTACTTTCATAAAAACTCCTCCTAATTTCCTGAATAATAGGGAAAATGGGATGGGCTGGCCCTGTAGCCCAAGGAAAATGTCCATCATTTCCGCCTGAGCAGGGTCAGCCTCATCAAATGGTGCTTTATCTGCTTAATATTTTGCATACCTGCTGATATTCAGCAAAACTCCGATCCCCATAAGCATGAGTGTGAGAGAAGAACCTCCATAGCTCAGGAATGGGAGAGTGATTCCTGTTACAGGCATCAGCCCCGTAACAACTCCGATATTAATCATAACCTGTATAGCGACCATGGCGATAATTCCAACGGCGAGAAACGCACCGTAAAGGTCTGGCGCTCCAAGGGCAATTCGAATGCCTCTCCATAGAAGCAGACAGAACAGCAGCAGCACGAGCGTTCCTCCAATAAAGCCCAATTCCTCGGAAAGAATCGCAAAAATAAAGTCAGTCTGCGGCTCAGGCAGGTAAAAGAATTTCTGTCTGCTCTGCCCCAGGCCCATTCCGAACAATCCGCCGGGACCGATCGCATAAAGCGACTGAATGATCTGAAACCCGCTTCCCAGCGGATCCTGCCACGGATCCAGAAAGGATGTAATCCGTTTCATGCGGTATGGAGCGGAAAGAACGAGCGCTGCAAAACCGCCTACACCAAGGAGACCAAGAAAACCGAAGTGCCAGATGCGCGCACCGGCTGTGAAAATCATAATGATACAAGTCCCCACCATAACGGTTCCAGTGCCAAGGTCCGGCTGAAGCATAATCATGCCAAACGCAATAAAAACAAGTCCAAGAGAAGGTATGAGTCCTTTCCTGAAGGACGTAATTTTTTTTTGATGTTCAGATAAATATTTTGCTAAAAATACAATCATGGCAAATTTCATAAATTCAGAGGGCTGAATGGAAAAGGCCCCTACGCCAATCCAGCTTCTTGAGCCATTCCGCTCCATTCCGATTCCTGGAATCAGGACCGCAATCAGCAAAACAAAGCAGACCAGCAGAAGAATTTTTGCCCAAGTCCTCCACGTCCAGTAATCCACGTTCATGATGAAAAACATTCCGATAATTCCGATTCCCGCAAAAAGCAGCTGCCTTTTCGCAAAGAAAAATGAATCATCGAATTTGTAATCCGCCCAAATGGCACTGGCACTGTAGACCATGATCAATCCTACTGTAAGAAGCAAAAGTGTCACAATAATCAAGATAAAATCCGGAGTCGTCTTTTTCGCCGTCAAAGCCGTACACCTCTATTTCCTCTAAAGGTCAGGCCCTAACTGGTACGAGCCCTTAATCTAGCTTATGCACGGCGCTTGCAAACATGTCTCCTCTTTGTTCAAATGTCTTATACTGATCCCAGCTTGCACATGCCGGGGACAGAAGAATAATATCACCGGATTCTGATTGATCGTAAGCCGCGCCGGCTGCCTGTTCCACATTATCGACACGTTTGATCACTTCTATTCCGAGTTCTTCCGCCGTCTTTTCAAGCTTCGGTGCTGTTTCCCCGAATGTAATCAATGCTTTGACATACTTCATGGATTTTTTCAGCTCGTCAAAGCCATTCCCGCGGTCCAGTCCGCCGGCAAGAAGAATGACAGGCTGTTCAAATGCTTCAAGAGCTTTCGAGGTTGCGAGAATATTCGTCGCTTTGGAATCATTGTAAAATTTACGTCCTTTGACGTTCCGGACAAACTGAAGTCTGTGAATAACACCCGAAAATGAGGTCAGCACTTGGCGGATTGCCTCGTTTGAACACCCTCTCGTTTTCACAAGACATATGGCTGCCAGAATATTTTCCAGGTTATGCTTACCCGGAAGCACGATATCTTTTACAGAAATAATTTGTTCATCGTTATACCAAATAGCTTCATCCTTAATGAATGCGCCCTGCCCAAGGTCGCGGTGAACGGAAAAATAAACCCGTTTTCCTTTTGAGGCATCTCCGAGTCTGGATGCTTCCTGATCATCAGCATTCATAACAGCAATCTCACTGTCCGTCAGGTTTTCATAGATTTTCCCTTTAGCCGCTGCATACGCATCTTTCGTACCGTGATAGTCAAGGTGGGCATCAAATAAATTCAGTACAACAGCAGCTGATGGCTTGAACGTTTCCGTTCCCTGGAGCTGGAAGGAAGAAAGCTCCATGACAATCACCTGGTCTGGCTTTGCTTTCTCGGCCACCTCGCACGCAACCGTCCCAATGTTTCCGGCTATAAGAGGCTGTTTGCCGTCTTTTTTAAGCATTTCGAATACAAGGGTGGTCGTCGTCGTTTTGCCGTTTGAACCTGTAATTCCGATTATATCCGCTTCGGAAATCTGATAGGCAAGCTCCACTTCTGTCAAGACTGGAATTCCCATGCCGGCTGCCTGAACAAGCACCGGATTTGAGTATGGGATACCTGGATTTTTAACCACCATTTCAATTTTGCGGTCTTCAAGAAGCTTATCCGGATGGCTTCCGCAGATGACATGAATACCCATTGTTTGTAATTCCCGGGCTGCTTCATTTTCATCGAGCGGTTTCATATCGTTGACCGTAACAGATGCACCCAGTTTCTGCAGCAATTTCGCTGCGGCAAGACCGCTTTTCGCCAGTCCTAAAACCAAAACAGATTTACCCTTGTATAAATCAATCGTCTTCACTTTACATCCACACCTCAATATAAATTCCGATCATGGCAAATATCAAACCGACTGTCCAAAACGTGACTACAACACGCCATTCAGACCAGCCGGACAGTTCATAATGGTGATGCAGCGGACTCATTTTAAATACCCGTTTTCCAGTCGTTTTAAATGAGATTACCTGAATAATGACGGAAAGAGTTTCAAGGACAAAGATTCCGCCGATCAGAACGAGAAGAATCTCAAGCTTTGTTAAAATAGCCACTGTTACAATGGCTCCTCCGAGGGCAAGCGAACCCGTATCCCCCATAAACACCTTCGCAGGATGTGCATTAAAGACAAGGAACCCGAGCACCGCGCCGGCTACTGCCACCGAAAATATGGCTACATCGTATTGTGACTGATTCCAGGCAAGAATAGCGAATGCCCCAAATGCAATCGCTGCAGTCCCCGACAGCAGACCGTCCAGCCCGTCAGTCAGGTTTACAGCATTTGATCCTCCGACCAGCATGAAGACGATGAGCAGTACATACGCCCAGCCTAAATCAAACGCGAATTCTGTACCGGGCACACGAATTTCAGTTGAAAAATGATATTGTCTGAATACAAGGTAAAAAACAACGGCAATCATGATTTGACCAATCAGCTTTTGCTTTGATGTTAAGCCCAGATTCCGTTTCATTACAACTTTTATAAAGTCATCTAAAAATCCGAGTACGCCATATCCGAATGTTACGAAGATAAGCAGCCACATTTCCACACTCGGCTGAGAAAATTTCCCGGTCATCACGAGGGTTGTTACGATAATCGAGAGGATGATCATAATTCCGCCCATGGTCGGTGTACCTGTCTTTTTCATATGGGATTTAGGTCCTTCATCCCGAATGCTTTGTCCAAATTTCAATCTTCTTAAAAAAGGAATAAAGATAGGAGATAGCAGGACGCTAATTAAAAACCCCATCATAATGGTAAATAAAATGACTTGCTCAAGCACTGCGTCTTCCTCCTTCTAGCCCCATCCTTGTCTCTTTGTGACCATCATATGCTTTTTTAGATTCAATATGTTTACAACGTGTTAACAAGTCCATTTTCTT
The DNA here is from genome assembly GCF_003816055.1 of Bacillus sp. FJAT-42376. Classification (NCBI taxonomy): domain Bacteria; kingdom Bacillati; phylum Bacillota; class Bacilli; order Caryophanales; family Bacillaceae; genus Bacillus; species Bacillus sp. FJAT-42376. The sequence goes on along the minus strand of NZ_CP033906.1, from coordinate 2,204,874 downwards.
TTACAACTCTCTTCCTTAATCTTCCTTGTCCGCGAGTGCAGCGCTTTTTCCGATTTTGAGGCTGCTGATGGCCTTCAAGGCTACTTCCCTGTCATCAAAATCATAAACGTGGTCCCCGATTTGCTGATACGTTTCATGTCCTTTGCCTGCAATCAGCACCACATCTCCAGGACGTGCATTCGCGATCGCGAAATAAATCGCCTGTTCCCTGTTTGCAATCGAATGGTAGTAGGCTCCCTGTACTCCTTCCTCCATATCTGCAAGGATATCCATCGCGTCCTCGCTTCTTGGATTATCAGAAGTAAAAATAGGTTCTTCTGCATATTTAACGGCGATTTGAGCCATAATCGGCCGTTTTGTTTTATCGCGGTCTCCTCCGCATCCTACCACAACGAAAGTCCGTCCGGAAGAGAAGCTCTGGGTGGTTGTCAGCACATTTTCAAGACTGTCCGGTGTATGGGCATAATCCACAATAACAGCAAACGGCTGACCGGCATCCACCAATTCAAACCGCCCTCTGACACCGGCTGCTTTTTCCAGCGCTTCCGCTGCTGTTTCAAGCTCAATACCGGTAGCAAGACTTGCGGCTATCGCTGCAAGAACATTATAGACACTGAACTTTCCAATTAATTTCAGTTTCATTTTTCTTGAGCCAAACGGTGTTTGAAGAAGAAATTCAGTCCCGCTCGCCGTCATGACAATATTGGATGCCATTATGTCAGCTTGCTGATCAATACCGTATGTAAGAATATGGGCAGCGGTCATGCTTTTATAATCTTGTGCTGCCGGATCATCCTGATTCAAGACGGCATATTTAGGCCGATGGTGGTTAAAAGTATTCCCTAACTGCGAAAACAGCAGACCCTTCGCCTGTTTATAGGCATCCATGGTCCCATGATAATCCAGATGGTCCTGGGTTAAGTTCGTAAAGACTGCTACATCGTAATCACAGCCATGGACACGGCCCATGTGGAGCGCGTGGGAGGATACCTCCATTACAGCATGTGTAACACCTGAGTCCCCCATTTTCTTAAAAGTTTTTTGAAGGGTTAGACTTTCAGGGGTCGTGTTTCGGACTTCAAGGGTTTCATCCCCGATTTTTATGTACATCGTCCCAATCATCCCGGTCTTTTTGCCGGCAGACTGTAAAACCATATCAATTAAATGCGACGTCGTCGTTTTACCGTTTGTCCCTGTTACTCCAATCAAATGAAGTTTTTGCGTCGGCTGTCCGTAAAATGCATCAGCAAAAACAGCCATTGCTCTGCTTGTATCGGGAACTATGATGACGGGAACCGGAAGGTCAAGCTCTCTTTCTGCAATAACTGCCGCTGCTCCTTGATCTACCGCCTGCTCCGCGAAATGATGGCCGTCTACTGTATAGCCTTTAATACAAATAAACAGACTTCCTTTTCCTGCTTTTCTAGAGTCCATTTCGATGGATTCTATTTCAGGATCCTCGCTCACATTTATATTTCCATAATGCAGACGGGAAAGTAAATCAGTCAACTTCATCCTTATCAAACCTCTCAATTCACACTCTTTGAAATAACAGCATGCCATTTTTGCATACAGTTCATATTTTATCTCACTTTCGGGCAAAGAGCCATCATTAATTCGGAACCTGTAAGGTCTTTCTTCCGTAAATGCATGGTTAAACCCGGCTGGAGCTGGCAGTCTTCCGCTTCCCGCTCCAATCAGCAGGTGTTAAAAATCAACACTATGGGTGCCGCCTGCCTTAAGCAAACAATAAAACAGTCCGGCAAATCGTTCAGCCGGACTGCTTTGCCTGCATGATTCAAATACTTTTATGGTTTTCCCATAAATACCCGGATGGAAGAACCTTCTTTTACTTTCGTGCCTGCCGCAGGCGATTGCTGCACAACCACTTCTCCGTTTCCGGAAATATCAAATTTAACATTTAAAAGCTGCTCTCTTAATTCATCTATTTCCATCCCTAAAAGATTCGGCACTTCCACCGACTTTGTGTCTCCCCACTTATATACTTTTTCCATTTGATTTTTACGGGGCTTCACACCGATTTCAGGAAGGCTGTCCCTCATGATGCTCCCAACTATAGGAGCTGCAACCGTGCCCCCGAACTGAACCGTTCCTTTCGGATTGTCAACCGCCACGTAGACGACAAGCTGCGGATCATCTGCAGGTGCAAAACCGATGAATGATACAATAAAGTTGTTTTTCATATAAACTCCGTTGCTTACCTTTTGAGCGGTCCCCGTTTTCCCGCCGACTCTGTATCCTTCCACAAATGCATTTCGGCCTGTACCGCTCGCCACTACACTTTCAAGAGCAAATCGGATCTTTTTCGAAGTCTCTTCAGATATGACTCTTCTTTTTTCTTTAGGGGTGTTCCGGCTTGTCACCGTCCCGGTTACTGGATCAACCCATTCCTTCGCTATATAGGGGGTGTAGAGAATTCCGCCATTTACAGCCGCCGAAACCGCTGCTACCTGCTGAATCGGCGTCACCGAAACACCCTGGCCAAACGCTGTTGTAGCCTGCTCAACGGGTCCGACACGATTCAGGTTAAATAAAATCCCTCTTCCTTCTCCCTGCAGATCAATCCCCGTTTTCTGGCCAAAACCAAAATCTTTGATGTATTGGAAGAGCTTCTCCTTCCCAAGTCTCTGCCCTAATTCAACAAATCCTGGGTTGCATGAATTCTGCACGACTTCGAGAAAACTCTGCGATCCATGACCGCCCCTTTTCCAGCACTTCAACCTCGCTCCCGCGACTTCAATGGACCCCGGATCATGGAAATGGTCATGCTCAAGATTCACCTTTTGTTCTTCCAAAGCCGCGGCGAGAGTAATAATCTTAAAGGTAGATCCAGGCTCATACGTGCTCCATACCGGCAAATTCCGATTATAGACAATCGGCTTTACATCCTGATAGCGTGCAGGATCAAAATCCGGTCTTGATGACATCCCCAGAATTTCTCCATTTTTAGGATTCATCGCAATCGCAATCATTCCATCGGGATTATATTTCGCCTGTGCAAGATCGAGTTCTCTTTCCATAATCGTCTGCACCTTGGAATCAATCGTCAGCCTGAGCGTCTGTCCGTCTGTCGGAGGCTTATAGTCATCCGCTTCATTTGGCATCCTTTTCCCTTTGGCGTCCGAGTAAAATTTTACATATCCCTTTTCACCCTTAAGTTCCCGATCATAATACGCTTCCAGTCCAAGGAGGCCCTGGTTGTCAATGCCTGCAAAACCGAGGACATGCGACAAGAAACTCCCATTCGGATAATAGCGTTTGCTGTCTTCCCCGATGTAAATACCCTTAATACCCAGGGCCCTTACCTCTCCTGCTTTTTCATGGGATATTTTCCTGCCCTCTGGCTTAAGGGTCACAATCATTGCATTTTTAGTCAAAAATCCATACGCTTTTTTTACCGGCATGTTTAATACAGGTGCAAGCATTTCAGCAGCTTCAGCCGGATTTTGGACTTGTCTCGGAACAGCATAAACGGTCGGTGCGCTTATATTAGTGGCAAGCTTTACCCCATTCCTGTCCAATATCTCTCCCCGCTCCGGTTCAAACGGCAGATTCCTGCTCCATAGATCTTTGGCACCTGCTGTAAGCTTTTCACCGAGAATAAACTGGACATACCCAAGCCTGACATCTATAACAGCAAATACAAGCACACCAATCAGCAAAACAGCGGCTAATCTTTTTCTGACGGTTACCTGGGATACGCGCAACATCCATCACTCCTTGTCTGTGCTTTTCCCACTATATGCTTGTACGTCCTTTGATAGAACGGAGCTTGACAGGCTGTCCAGGAAGCAGCCTGGGATGTTCCGTTTGCTGTATGCTTAGAAATGTTTGCCTGCTTTCCGATCTTCCGCTGAAGCCTCCCGCTGCTCTCAGTCAAATAAAAACAGGGAGATGCTAAGAATGCATCTCCCTGTTTTTCAGACAGTCCCTTTATTCTATCCTTTTAAGGCTTGAGTTCAACAGTCAAAAGAGTCTCCTTGCTCACCATCGTTCCTTTCGGAATACTTTGTTTTGCAGAGAATCCTTCTCCTGAAAATGAAACCCTCAGATTTAGGAGGTCAGCAAGCTTCATAATATCCCGTTTCGACCATCCTGTAAGATCCGGCATTTTTGCCTTTCCGCCTGTATAAAGAAAAATCTTTTCTCCTTTAGAAATAACAGAGCGCTCAGAAGGTGACTGGGCCTGTACGGACGGGCCCGATCCAAGAATGACCGGTTTGTATGAGCCTGACTCCAGAAGTCTGGATGAATCTTTTGCGGTTTTACCTACAAAAGACTCCATCTCCGGATCCGCTGCCTGACGTTTTTGTTTATCCGCTTCTTTTTTCTCCTCCGGCTGAATCTGAAGATATTGCAGACTGTTTTGCATGACCGTTTTAAAAATAGAAGAGGTCGGCATAGAGCCCACTTCTGTCGGTTCAAGCTCCGGCTGCTGGACAGCTACATAGACTAGAAGCTCCGGATCATCTTTCGGTGCCATGCCCATGAAAGAAAAAATAAAATTCTCTTTCCCGCTCATATAGCGGCCATTTTCGCCCGGAATCTGGGCAGTTCCTGTTTTTCCGGCAACCTCATAGCCTTCGATTGCAAAAGGTTTTCCCGTTCCATTTTTCGAACTTACCACTTTTCCCATCAAGTCCCGGACTTGAGCGGCAGTGGCTTCAGATATAGGCTTTCCTATCTGTTTCGGCTCATTTTTCCGGATGACTTTGCCGGAATCTTTATCTACAATCTGATCAATCAGATAAGGCTTCATCAGTCTGCCGCCGTTCGCAACAGCTGTAGCAGCCTGAATTTGTTCAATAACTGTAGCGGTAGACCCCTGTCCGAAGGATGCCGTGGCAAGAGAGATCTTACTGTCGCTGTTGATTTTCCCTGCCTTTTCACCCGGCAGATCAATCCCGGTTTTTTCTCCAAAACCAAACTTCTCCATATAGGTGCTGTATGCATCCGGTCCAAGCTTCATTGCCAGATTGATCATAGCCACATTTGAGGAGCGTTCAAATCCTTCATCAAATGTGATCGATCCCCATCCGGTTTTGTTATGGTCTTTGATGACTTTGTTTCCGATTTTATAGCTTCCCGATTTATAGGAAGCACTCCCGCTGTAAACTCCCTGCTCGATTGCCGCTGCAACCGTATAAATCTTCATCGTGGAGCCGGGTTCAATCGGATAGCCGATGATATCATTCGTAAAGTTTGATATATCCCTTTTATTCGGGTTAAAGCTCGGACGCTGGCTCATGGCTAATATTTTACCCGTTTTCGGATCTGCCACAACGGCCATCACCTTTTTTGGATTGTAATCCTTAACCGCCTGATTCATCGCATCTTCCAGGAAGGTTTGAATTTTTTGATCCAGAGTCAGGTAGACGTCACTCCCATTATCCGGCGGAGTGATTTTATCCCGGCTTCCCGGCAGCTTCCATCCATAGTGATCACTTTTAAATTTGACCGATCCGTCTTTTTCCTGAAGATAGCTGTCCAGACTTTTTTCAAGGCCCATCATACCGGAAGTCCGTCCGGTCTCTTCGTCTTTCTGCGCATATCCGATGATATGGGAAGCAAATAGCCCATTCGGGTAAAACCGTTTTTGATTTTTGATAAACGCAATTCCGGGAAGCTTAAGCTTCTCGATCTTCATTTTTTCCGTCTGGCTTAGATTCCTTCCATCGGCACCAAACTCAACTTGCTTCGCATCTTTTTCAAGAATCTCTCTTGCATCCGAGACCCCAATCTTTAATATCGGCGCGAGTTTTTCCGCCGTTTTTTCTTTATCAATGACATGCTGCGGATGCTTGGCATTTGTCGTCAGAGACTTATCAAGAATGGCAACAAGCGTATAAGCTGATGTATCTTCAGCAATGGCCTCGCCATTCCGGTCAAGAATCGATCCTCTCGAAGCCTCAAGCGTTTGCTTCTCTTCATATTTTTGCGCCGCGCGCGCAGCGAGTACCTGTCCGTCTACTTGTCCGGTCAGCTGGATATATAAAAACCGCCCTGTAATGATAAAGAAGAGCGCCGCAAAAATTGTTGCTATTACGGCAGCTCCTCTATTCATGTTTTTATTTTTTTTCAGCATCGGTCAGTCCTGAACGACCTTTACATTATTTTTGTTTAATGTCAGACCCAGTTCTTTCGCTCTTGCCCAGATTCTTTCATAGTTGCTCAGTTCTTTCACTTGAACCTGAAGATCGGCATTGGTTTTCCCTTGAGCCTCAACCTGTTCTTCCAGCTTCTGAATTTCCATGCTGGCTTGATAGGAGGCCACGCTGTTAGCGATTAGCTGGATGCTCGATGCAGCCAGTCCAAGGACAAAAAGGACAAGCAGAACTTTTTCTCCTAATGTAATGGGCAGCCTTCTTTTAACAGGCACTGCCTGTGGCTGGGTCTGCTGCTTGCGTTCTGTTTGTTCATGCGCGCGCTGGTTTACTTTTACAGCTAAATTACTCATGGCTGGACCTCCTCTTCTACCTTTTCAAGGTTTTCAGTTTTTTTTCTTTATCAAAGGCTTACTATTTTCTCTATTTAGGGTGCCTGATTTTACATCTTTTCTGCAATGCGAAGCTTGGCTGAACGTGACCGGTTGTTGTCACTCAGTTCTTCTTCTGCAGGCAAAATCGGCTTTCTCGTGACTAGTTTGATCTTCGGTTCAAATTCTTTCGGGATGACAGGAAGTCCCGGCGGAAGCTGCGGAAGTTCAGCTGCCTGCTTGAACGTTGTCTTGCAAATCCGGTCCTCAAGGGAATGAAACGTAATAACGCTGATTCTCCCTTTTGGATTCAGCAGATCAATAGACTGTTCAATAGCCTCCTCAAACACTTTCAGTTCATCATTTACAGCAATGCGGATCGCCTGGAAAATCCGTTTAGCAGGATGGCCTCCGGTTCTTCGTGCAGGTGCCGGAATTCCTTCTTTAATCAATTCCACAAGCTCGGCTGTGGTTTTAATCGGACTCTTTTCGCGTTTTGCTTCAATTTTCCTTGCGATTTGCTTTGAGAACTTTTCCTCCCCGTACCGGAAGAAAATCCGGACAAGATCTTCATAGCTCCAAAAGTTGACAACATCATAGGCCGATAATTCGGATTGCTGATCCATTCTCATATCAAGAGGTGCATCATGATGATAGCTGAACCCTCTTTCAGGAGTATCGAGCTGCGGGGATGAAACCCCCAGATCAAACAGAATTCCGTCTACAGATGTGACACCATGCTCTGCAAGCTTTTCTTTGATGTGCCTGAAATTGCTTTTAATGAGGATGGCCTGTCCTTCATACGCCGATAGTTTGTGTTTTGCATGTTCTATGGCTGTGTCATCCTGGTCAAAAGCGAATAATCTGCCTTCAGATGATAACTGAGACAAGAGATATTCACTGTGTCCGGCACCGCCAAGAGTGCAATCTACATATGTACCGCTGCTTTTTATGTTCAGACCATCTACCGTTTCTTTCAGTAACACCGTTTTATGTTCAAACATGGATGAACCCACCTTTTTATCAAATTCGAATTGTTATATTGCAGCCTGATTTAAGGATCTCGCAGACTATGCACAATGATTTATTATATATCAAAGTCAATCATGTTTTCAGCAATTTCTGCAAAAGAGTCTTCCTGCTGATCTACATAGTCTTCCCAAATCGGCTTGCTCCATAGTTCAATTCGATTTGATACCCCGATGACAACGCAATCTTTTTCAAGCTTCGCGTAATTCAGCAGAGGGGATGCAATATTAATCCGCCCCTGTTTATCCAGTTCGCATTCAACTGCACCTGAAAAGAAGAATCGTGTAAACGCCCGAGCGTCTTTTTTGGTCAGCGGAAGAGCTTTGAGTTTTTCCTCCATGATTTCCCACTCAGCCATTGGATAGCCGAATAAGCACTGGTCAAGCCCTCTCGTTAGGACAAAGGACTCACCGAGCCCGTCACGGAATTTTGCTGGGACGATCATGCGGCCTTTTGCATCAATTGTATGCTGATATTCACCCATGAACATAATGTGTCCCCACTCTCTCTCCCTAACTCACCACTTTCCCCCACTTATCTCCACTTCTCATTCTACACGTTTTGAAAACAAAAAAAAACCCTGTACAGCACAGGATTTTTAAAAAAATTACGTTATATTTTGACAACTTTATGTTGATTATTAAAGGAATATGACAAACCCGCAAGATTTTGAGGGAATTGACTGCCATACTTGTTTAAATAGTAATATATGTTCCAGATTCTTTCCTGCGGGCTGCCTTCCGGCTTAATGGATTGTTCCACCCTGTCAAATTTCGATAAGATGTGATCATGTTTGCGTTCTATATTTTTCTTTGTCTCTTTTCTAAGCAGGTCCATTTGCCCAGCAATAAAATGAATGTTCTTCTTTGCATATTGTTCCATCACAGGGTAATCCGGGATGATTTTTCTGACGAGCTCTTCATGAATCATCTTCATTTCCATAACTGCCTGACCGGTGAGCGCATCGATATCAATCTCCCGGTGGCCTGCCATCCATTCTTCTTTCAATTGCTGCAGATCGGCTTCAAGAGCTGTATGCAAGCCGACTTCAATATCTCGTAAATCCGTTTCGATTGAACGTTCAAGGAGCGTTATATTCAGCCTTGGCACAACCGGCGGCATTTTCAGTTCAATGGCTTCAAAAGCTTTTTTCAATTCAGCCCAGTAGGCAAGTTCTCCAGGTCCGGCAATAAAAGCTAAAGTAGGAAGAACCATCTCTTGCATCATCGGACGCGTTACGACATTGTTGCTGAATCTGACAGGATGAGTGGCTAGCTCGTTTAGAAATTCCTGTTTGCTGAAACAGACTCTCTTTTCTTTGTCAGCATAGTGTCCTGATTCCAATCGCTGCATGAGCAGGCGTTCATGATCCAGCTCATAGAAAAGATTGGCACTATCAAAAGCTGTCTCGATTATCGGAGAGAAGCCATTTTCGGTCATCAGCTGCTGCTGTTCCCTGACACCGCGTGAAATCCGGTCGTTTTTTTCAATCAGAGAAGAGAAATAGTCAATTTCAAATTCCCTTAGGGCGCTGTCAGCTGACTGGATGAGCACGAGCCCTTCCGATCCGAATAAGTCCATCACCAGCCATTCAAAAAACTCTGTATATGTCGCCGATTTCTCCATATACATGGTCAGCTTTTCCAAAAGGCCTTTCGTAAACTGGGTTTCGCCAAATGACTGAATGACTTCATTCACCCATTTTTTACAGGCTGTATGGTCCAGTTCAGCAAACGCAACCGATCTTTTATCCATAATCCGCTGACTGATGGCTTTCTTTTTGATCCGGCCATTCTTCTGAATGTACACATGATTAATTTCATCAAAGTCATGATCTTCCCCCGCAATCCAAAAAACAGGAATAACCGGGCTGCCCAGTTTCTCTTCCTGCTGTTTAGCAAGGGCGAGGATGGAGATGACTTTATGAATCGTATAAAGAGGGCCGGTCAGTAAGCCAGCCTGCTGTCCGCCTACAACAACGGTACTCGATTTGTCGAGAAGTCTTTCGATGTTGTTCATCGTGGCGGGAGCCTGGAATTTTTCGTTATAGCTTTTTAAATAAGAAGACAGCTCCGCACGGTTAAATGAGCGCTTCAAAAGGTCAGTCCGCCGTTTTTCATAGACGTCTTCCTGGTGGATGTCATAATCAAAATATGTAATCGTATCTAATGATTTCTCAATCAGTGCATTGACAAACGGATTCGCCGATTGCAGGGAGAACTCGAAAATCTCCATGATGTACTTCCTTTCTCGGTTAAAAATGCATTCCGTCAAAAAGTATAGCACTTCTTGAACGCTTTGTTAAAAAATACGTTTCTAATGGAGCTCATTGAAGATAAATATCCCTGCTCCATACAAAAACAGCAGGAATGAGACAGAAAAATAAACCAAAAAAGACAACCGCCACATTTTCTTAAACGCATTTCCAGGCTTCTTCCATCCAGCAAGTGAGTAGAAGAGAACAAAAATCAGGATCCACGCCATTCCACTCCAAAACAAGAAGACTGCTCCATTTAGTTCCCATATCGTTATGGTTTTAATATACACAGAGAAGAAAAAAACCATCACACAAAGATCAGCAGCTGCAAGAACCGCTTTTTTCGGCTTGCCTGTTATTGACTTCAGGGCCAAAATAAGCAAAACAAAACAGACAGCCGGCCCAATCGCAGCTGCACCAAGCAATAACGTTAAAATTCCCGCCAACAGAATTCCCCCTATTTAACTGCTTTCCATCCCTTTTACCGCTTCATACAGAAAAGATACGACCGGTGCCTGCTTATTTTTTTCGGCTGCACGTTCCAGGATATATCCGGCAATGGCTTCGATTTCCGTTTTTCTATTCAGCTGAATATCCTTCAGCATAGAAGAGGTATTCGATGCAGTTGCTTGGCAGACGTTTTGCACATGCTCCCACTTCAGAAACGGATCGTTCAGATTTAAGAGCGGGAATACTTCATTAAATACTTTTTCGAGAAGTGAGAAATAATGTGGATTCTCAAGCAGCGTTCCATTTGCAACTCCTAAAAGAGCGGTGAGAGGATTTATACAGGCATTGACAAGCAGCTTATCAGCCAGAACCTCATACCAGCTATGATGAAAATGAAATGGAAAATCGTTCGCTGCCAAGGAGTGGATGGACATGCTCTCCTCTCCTTCCGGAAATGGAGAAAACACGGTCGTTCCTGTCCCGTTATGCAGCACGGTGCGAGCGCCTCTTTTTTCTGCACCATGGCTGACCGACCCTGTATAGAGAAGATGTCCCCTCAGCTGCCGGAGACTTTTTATGTGACCCATGCCATTTTGCAAAAAAAGAATGGTCTTAGGCTTTTCATCTATTAATCTGGTTAGAATCTCCCTTAACTGAAATTGTTTGACCGTTACGATTAAGAGTTCTTCTGCGTAGTTTCTGCTGGATGTGGCATCTGGAAAGCTCGTCGTGCTGACACCGTCTTTTATAACAGAAACGCCTTCTCTCTTTATAATAGAAGCCTGTTCTTCTTTGTTTGTATACAGCGTAATCTGATGATTCCGGCTCAAATAGGCTGCAAACAGCAGCCCGATTGCGCCTCCTCCTATAATCCCTGCTTTCACTGGAGCAAGCCCCCTCTTCATTTCCCTTATCATACCAAAATTTTTACAAGTGAAACATAAGTTTGGGGCAGGAAACAAAAAAAAAAGATGCCCCCTTTCCTCTTTACAGATGCTGTCAGACAGCCTTCTGTACGCTGGAAAAGCGGGTCATCTTCACGTCTTAAACAGGGTATACCGGGTGTTTTTTATATGGCAGAAGTTCCACTTTCGTTTCATACTGTTTAAAGCGGATAATCAGCTCATTGCGAAGCTGATCCGCCCCTACGATATGATCAATAATCATTTCCGATGCCAGTCGGTAAATGTCAATGGTTTCTTTATATTCCTGCTGTTTCTCCATCACATATTTCATTCGTTCTTTCGGATCTTCAATTTCATTAATTTTATTTGAATAGACGGCATTCACTGCCGCTTCTGGACCCATTACAGCAATTTGGGCAGAAGGAAGGGCAATGCAGCAATCCGGCTCAAATGCCGGCCCTGACATGGCGTATAGCCCTGCTCCGTACGCTTTGCGGACAACAACCGAGATTCTCGGCACTGTCGCTGAACTCATTGCCGCAATCATTTTGGCTCCGTGACGGATGATTCCGGCTCTTTCCACTTTCGTGCCGATCATAAAGCCCGGAACATCTGCCAGGAATAGCAGCGGGATATGAAAGGCATCACAGAGAGCGACAAATTTTGCCGCCTTATCTGCCGAATCCCCAAAAAGAACTCCGCCCTTTACACGCGGCTGATTCGCTACAATTCCGACTGCCCGTCCGTCGATTCTCGCAAGTCCGGTAATCAGTTCTTGCGCAAACAGCTTTTTAATCTCAAAAAAACTGCCTCCGTCTATGAGCGTATCAATTGCATCATACATATTAAACGGAGCATTCTGGTTTTCAGGAATAATGGAAGAAAGCATCTTTTCAGCCGAAGGAGAGACCGCATCCGCTTCTGCCGGCCGGTTTTTAAAATTAGCCGGGAAGTAGGATAAATACCGTCTTGCTTCAGATATAGCTTCTTGTTCTGTTGATACAAGCACATCTCCGCATCCGCTAATGCTGCAATGCATTCTTGCACCGCCCATTTCTTCAAGGGTCACTTTCTCTCCGATTACCTTTTCCGCCATGCGGGGAGAACCTAAATACATGGATGCATTGCCTTCTACCATGACGACTATATCGCAAAAAGCAGGAATATACGCTCCGCCTGCAGCAGATGGCCCGAACAGCAAACAGACTTGAGGAATCATACCGGACAGCCGGACTTGATTATGAAAGATCCGGCCCGCCCCGCGGCGATTCGGAAACATATCAAGCTGATCTGTTATTCTCGCTCCCGCAGAATCCACTAAATATAAAAGAGGCACCATCAGTTTCTCCGCTGTTTCCTGGATCCGGATAATCTTTTCTACCGTTCTTGCTCCCCAAGAACCCGCTTTTACCGTTGAATCGTTCGCCATCACACAAACCGTTTGGCCATGGATTTCGCCGATCGCGGTAACAACACCATCCGCCGGAAGATCCCCGGCAAGATGATTGGCAAATTTGCCGTCCTCTGAATACTGTCCGTTATCAAAAAGCAGGTTAAGCCGGTCCCTTACAAACAGCTTCCCCTGCTGACGGGATTTTTCATGATATTTTTCATGTCCTCCCGCTTCTGCCTGAGCGATCTTTTCCTTCAGCTGATCATCCAGTTCCATCATTTTCAAAGTCCAGCCCCCCTTAATCCTCTAAAATGACGAGAACATCGCCTTCATTTACAAAGTCTCCAAGCTGCACTTTGATTTCTTTTACTGTCCCTGAATGAGAGGATTCAATCGGGATCTCCATTTTCATTGATTCAAGCATGAGTAAGTCCTGACCGGATGCTACAGATGAACCCGGGTCCACCAAAACGTTTAATACTGTTCCTGCCATACTTGCTGTGATTTCTTTCATGTATGATCATCCTTTATCCCACTATTTTTGACTGCTTTAAATAAGAGGTTGTATAATGCCCCGTCTTAAATTCCCCGTCTTTCAGCACTTTTTCAAATAACGGCAGATTGGATTTTACTCCGCCAATCTGCATTTCTTTAAACACCTCAGCGGATTTGCTTAATGCCAGTTCACGATTCTCCCCGTATACAACTGCTTTTGCGATAAGAGGATCGTAAAATGGAGTGATCTGGTTTCCTTCCTCGTAAGTCCTGTCAAGAACAAAACCCGGCGGTTCAGGATATGTAAACACATTCAGGCTCCCGGGAGAAGGAATAAATTTCTCCGGGTCTTCTGCATAAATTCTGAATTCCAGAGCATGGCCGATTTTTCTGATTTCCCCCTGTTTAAGAGGCAGTGCCTCTCCTCTCGCAGCAAGGATCTGCCACTTTACCAGATCGAGTCCCGTGATCATTTCTGTAACACGGTGCTCGACTTGAAGCCTCGTATTCATTTCAAGAAAATAAAATTCTTCTTTCTCATCCATAATGAATTCGACTGTTCCGGCATTGCGGTATCCGACGTGGCGGGCGGCAAGGACTGCAGCCTCGCAGATTTTCTTCCGCGTTTCTTCTGAAATGCTCGGTGACGGAGCTTCTTCAATCACCTTTTGGTTCCTGCGCTGAACAGAGCATTCCCTTTCATATAGATGAACGATATTTCCATGTCCATCACCGAAAATCTGCACCTCAATGTGCCTCGATTCGGAAATGTATTTCTCGAGAAAGACTTCATCATTGCCGAAATACGCTTTAGCTCTTGTTTTGGTGGAAGCAAAAACTTTTTCTAATTCCGCCTCATTCATGCAAAGCTGCATGCCGATCCCGCCTCCGCCTCCGCTCGCTTTCAGCATAACAGGATAGCCGATCTCAGCCGCTTTTCCCGCAGCCTGATCAAACGTCTCTAATCCGCTGTCACTTCCCGGGACGACAGGAATTCCCGCATCAATCATCGTTTGCCTCGCCACCACTTTATCACCCATTTTCTCGATGACTGATGAAGAAGGTCCGATAAAAATTAATCCCTGTTCTTCCGTTTTGCGGACAAATTCACTATTTTCGGAGAGGAATCCATAACCCGGATGAACGGCGTCAGCCCCTTCTCTCACAGCGAGTTCCAGGATGGAATCTGCTAGTAAATAAGATTTCGCCACCGGCGGTTCTCCAATCCGGAAGGAATAATCAGCTTCTTTTACATACGGTAAATCCTTGTCTGCATCCGAATAAATGGCGATTGTTTCAATATCCATCTGCCTGCACGTCTCCATAATCCTGGATGCAATCTCACCCCTGTTTGCAATCAATACTTTTTTCATGACTTCCACCCCCTGTGTCAAAAAAAGCTTCTCAACAAATATATGTTTCTACAATAGAATGAAAAATCCTTTATTTTTTTGAAAGCGTTTCCTAAACTTTGTGGAACCCCTGCAAGCCGTGGTATACTATCAGTAGTCAATAAATTTAAAATATTTGCTACTTTTCAGCTGCATCAAGGGGGAATAATCATGCACAAGGTGGAACGCCTTCTAATTAATTACAAAACGCTTGAAGAATTCAAAAGATTTAAAGAGTATGGTCTTCAGGAACTATCAATGCTTGAAGAACTGGAAGGAAACATTATTGAAAATGACAGCGATTCGCCGTTTTACGGAATCTACTTCGGTGAAAAGCTCGTGGCAAGGATGAGCCTTTACAAAGTGGATAAAAAGTTCGACCAATACTTTTCACCGCAGCAGGATTATCTGGAGCTTTGGAAGCTTGAGGTTCTCCCTGATTACCAGAGGGAAGGATACGGCCAGGCCCTTGTAGAGTTTGCGAAGTCCTTTAACCTGCCCATTAAAACAAATCCGAGAGTCAAGTCCGCCGACTTCTGGAACAAGATGGGGTTTGAAGCGGTGAAATATGATATGGAACGGGATAAGGGCGAAAATCCTTTACTCTGGTCCCCGGATACCACCCGCCATTCATCCGAATCAGCTTAAAAAACGCAAGACCGCTCCTTAAGGGAACGGTCTTTTTCAGTCAGCTATTTTTCCACTCTTTCAAGATTTCCGTTGCGGTCCATTTGGAATTTTACTTTGCGGTTTCGTTCATCTTCCTGAGAAATGGCCATTTTTCTCGCCCTGTCCATTATTTCAATCAGGGACTGATAATCCTCTTCTACAAGCTGGAGCTGATTCTGCAGAATCTGTTTCTCCTTTTCTAGCACCATTACTTGATGTGTAAGGTTTTCCACTTTTACGATAAGTTCGTCATTGTTTTTCTTAAGAGATTTCACATCTTCAGAGTCGTCATACGCCTCCAGAAATTTGACAATTTCTTTTATGGTCAAACCCTTCTTATCCTCTGCAGGAAGCCGGGTGCCTTCTGTTTCCTCTTTGATGACTTCAATTTTTGCCCTGGACTCTTTCCGGTGCTTTTTGGCAAGATCAATCCCGGATTTATACTGCTTTCTCACATATGAATTCCATCTGAATCCGCATGCAGCAGCGGTTCTCGTTAAATGTCTGCCGACTTCCTCAAAAGCAGCAAGCTGTGTACCGCCTTCTCTTATATGCCGAAGCACCACTTCTGCAAGCAGAAGATCCTCATCCTGTGTCCAGGCATCCTGTCTTGTCGCCGTCATCCCTTTTCCCCTCCAGTAGCATTTTTATATACATATGCTGCTAATAGATTCGATAGACTATGTACGGATACAAAATAGGATGCACCCCAAGGAATACTTTAGCCTGTTTTTTGTACGTCCCCTGACCCGGAAGAGCGATCTATAGAACTTCAGTTTGTGAAGGAAAAAATCCGATGGTGATCTTTGCCAGATGACTTCTTTCATCGCCTAAAACCTGCTGTATATTCCTGCTTCCCCCCATAAAGCGGCCAGAAGCGGTAAACCGGCCACACATCCTGCCAGTAAAAACGTTACTGACTCATCTTTCGTTTTAAAAATAAGTCCACCGCCTGATGGTGATCTTCTTTTGCCCAAAGGCGCGCACATCTCCTGATTTCCAGTTCCATTCTGCCCCAAAGGTTCCCTTGTATCAGCTTTTGCACAGAAATGGCCTTATAGGACCGGGTGACCCCCGGATGATCTGCGAGCATGGCTTTGATAGACCTTATCCCTTCCTCTCGGTATCCGGACACCGGCAGCATGTCATCGATCATCCCTTTACGGCATAGCACCTCAGTCTCATACAGTCTGGAGGAGCAAAGGATCTTCAATGAAGCGGGAGTATGAACTCTTTCCATGAGCAGGGATCCTCCGCCCCATCCTGTTGTAATGGCCAAGGTGCCCTGAATAAACCCCATCCGGATTCCTTCTCTGGCATAGCGGATATCTGCCGCCATCGCAAGCTCACATCCTCCTCCAACAGCTGTCCCATTCAAGAGAGCGATTACCGGCGCCGGAAAAGTGGCAAGCCGGTAAAGAATTTTGCCCATTCTGCTAAGCATGCTATAGGCTTCTTCCTCTGTCTTCAATGCATGAAAGGCAGAAAGATCCCCGCCTGAGCAAAACGCTGCATCACCTTCGCCTGTTAAAATGACGCCCCGAATCTCAGGGTTTGCTTCATATTCCATCAGGAACCTTTCCAATTCGTTCATCACGTCAAAATCAATGGCATTCCGTTTATCCGGGCGATTCAGCCTGATCTCTGCCATGCCATCTCCAGCATCTGAAACGATGACTTTTCTTTCCATTCAAACTCCCCCTTGCTTTCAATCTGAGTCCATTATAGCACCGGGAGTGTAAGCGGGTTCATTTGTTCACACAGAAAGATGGAGATTAACGCTCCCTGCGGTGTGTGTTACAGCCATTCTTAAGAAGGACACGATTTTTGTCTATCGGGAGACAAGGTCTGAAAAACAAAAAAACCCGCTCAGGAGCGTAAGGCTCCGGGCGGGTTTTTTCAAGGTCTTATTTTTCCACTACTTCTTTACCTTTGTATGTTCCGCAAGCTTTGCAGACACGGTGAGACAATTTCATATCACCGCAGTTAGGGCATTCTACCATACCAGGCACTTGCAATTTGAAGTGTGTACGACGCAATCTTTTTCTTGTTTTAGAAGTTCTTCTAAAAGGTACAGCCATTCTTCCCACCTCCTTAAAGAGTGTTAAACTTACATGTACTGGATGAAGACGGCATAAATCCGATCATCTGGTTTAAAGCTAAAAAATCAGCCTTTAGCTTTCATTATTGTTATCGAAGAATTTGGCCAGTTCAGCCATTCTTGGGTCCACTTTATTTTTATTTTCCTCTTCAGACACGACTTCCCAGTCTTTGCCTTTCTGAGGAGCGGCTCCTTCTTCGTTAACGTTGTCGCTGAAGACCTGCATTGGAATTTCAAGAAGGATCAGTTCTTTAATTGCAGGAATTAAATCCACTTCATCACTGTCAAGTGTATGAATTTCCCCTTCAAATTCCTCGTCATAGTCTGTCGGTTTCAATAGGTATACTTCAGTCGTCTCAATATGAAAAGGGAATCGAACATCTACAAGCGTTCTGGCACACGGAAGAGTCAAGACCCCTGTTACAGTCAGCTGAAACGTTGCTTTATCCGATTGGATGGCAGCTCTGCCGGTTACATGGACAGGAGAAATATCCCTTATATCCTGATGCTCGTTTATAAGCTCAGTGAGATTCACTTCTTCGTCCAATTCCAATCCTTTGCTCTGATATTGATATAACTGGTTGATTAACCATTTCATTAGGTATCACCTCAAGGCAACAAAGGTAATTATAGCTTTCACTATTCCATTTGTCAATATTTTTTCTTTACACTATAATATAGTCATTCCAGCCGTCTTTCCATACATGTTAGACATAGTATTATGCATTATATCACAACTTGGAGAATGTGTGTCCAAGTTCTGCAGCGCTGTCTATTTACTCTACCATGATGAACCCGGAAATCAAAATAAAGGAGTCAACCGGATTGAATATTTTAGGGCTGATTGTTGAATATAATCCATTTCACAACGGACACCATTTTCATATGCAAGAATCTAAAAAGGCGGCAAATGCAGATATCACAATCGCTGTTATGAGCGGCACCTTTCTGCAAAGAGGAGAACCGGCACTGCTGCCTAAATGGGAGCGTGCACGGATGGCACTTGAGGCGGGAGCTGACCTTGTCGTCGAGCTTCCTTATATCTTTTCCTCCCAAAAAGCGAGTACGTTCGCAAGCGGAGCTGTTTCCATCCTCAGCGCTCTTGGAACGACCCATATCTGCTTCGGAAGCGAAGACGGAGAAATTGAACCGTTTTTGAACACATACCATCATTTGAACCGGAATGAGGAAATGTATAAAACAGCAATAAAAGAGTACATAAAAACAGGAATGAGCTACCCGAAAGCTCTTTCTCTTTCATTTGAAAAAATCCACAGGGATGAAGCTCCTTTAGCCGATTTGGCAAAGCCGAATAACATTCTTGGCTTCCAGTATGTCAGCTCTATTTTCGAACAGAACCGTTCCATTATTCCCCTTACAATAAAACGTACTGCGGCAGGGTACCACGATGAAAGCCTTCCTGCCGGAGAGATTGCAAGTGCCACCAGCCTTCGAAAGGCTCTTTTCAGCGGCGGAGAGCTGTCCAGCATCAAGCCATATCTCCCTTCTTCATCGTACCGGATTCTTTCGGAATGGTTTTCAGAAGGAAAACCATTTATGAGCTGGGAGCGGTATTTCTCCTTTTTGCAATATCAGCTGCTATCAATGGGTGCAAAAGAACTTTCCGGTATATATGAGGTGGAAGAAGGACTGGAAAACCGGATGAAATCAGCGATTAAAGAAGCTGCTTCCTTTCAGGATTTTATGGTGCGCCTCAAAACGAAAAGGTACACGTGGACAAGGCTGCAAAGAATGTGTGTTCACGTACTTACCGGAACAACGAAACAGCAAATGCAGGAAGCCGTTAACGGGGAGCGCAGCCCTTATTTACGGATCCTCGGCATGAATGACACCGGCCAGCGCTACTTGGGGAAAATGAAAAAGACGGTTTCAATCCCGCTGATTACAAACGTGAATGCAGCCGCCCACTCCGCCATGGAACTTGAAAAAAGGGCGGCAAACGTATATGCGATGGGATTTCCCAGAGAAACAAGAGCCATGCAAATGAAGTCAGAGTATGCCACACCGCCGATCCGCTTTCTCCGCTGACTAAAGAACAGCCGCCTTTTAAGGCGGCTGTTCTTAGTTTTGCTTCAGCTTTTCAAGGTATTTAACAGCATCATCAAATGTATCGACAGGCACAATCTTCATTTTCGTTTTTATATCTTTTGCCGTTTTCACAGCCTCTTCATAATTGGAACCTTTTTTTCCGTTTTCACTCGGGGCAAAAAAGATTTGCTTCCCTGCTTTGTCTGCCGCAACAATTTTTTGGGAAATCCCGCCTATCGGGCCGACTTCACCCGTTTCCGCAATCGTTCCCGTACCGGCAATTTGATAGCCTTTTGTGAAATCTTCTTTAGTCAGCTGGTCGTAAATCTCCAGGCTCATCATTAATCCTGCTGAAGGTCCTCCGATATCCTCTGTATTCAGCTTGATATCAGGTTTTACAGATACTTCACGGTCTGTCATGAGTGTAATTCCGATTCCTGCCTTCGTATCGCTTCCCTTTGCCAGGCTTTTTGGAAATTTTGCGATGGCTAATTGTACCGTTCTCTTTTTATTCTCCCGTTCAAAGGTGATGGAGACTTGCTCTCCTTCTTTTTTCTTGCCTACATAGCCGACAAATTCTTCAGCGCTTTTTAGTGTTTTTCCATCTACTTCAAAAACCCGGTCTCCTGCTTTTAGGCTTTTCGATGCGGGCATCCCTTTTACAAGCGAATTCACGTAGACCCCGTTAAACGTGCTTTTTACTTCTTTTCCTGCTTTATGGTAAGCAAGAATTAAGGCAGACTCCTGTGATCCCTCCATAAGCTTAAGCTGCCGGTTTAAATATTCTTCATCTGACTCTTCCGGGGCTTTCACTTGATTCATAGGCAAAATTTCCGCATATTTGTCAAAATTCGCGGCCAGATAACTTATCAGGCTTGCCCTGCCGATACTGACGGTTGTCAGAGAAAAGCTTCCCTTAGAATCATATCCCCCATCAACCTGAATAATCGGTTCAAGTGCCGATGCATTGCCGGGTTTCGTAATGAAATACGGTAATTTTATGTAGGAAATTGCCATGGCAATAATAATGCCGATGACAAACGCCCAGACTGCCCCTCTTTTTTTATTTCTCATTATGAGACTCCTTCCAATCGTCAATCAAAGAACGGATGGCCTGCAGGTTCTGCTTCGCTTCCTCTTCTCCGCTTAGAATGATTTCCTGTATGTTTGTAAATGATCTGGAACTGAATTTGGCTACCTGGGGCCGGAGCATTAAATCTGAAGCAACTGCACGGTGGTGGACGAGCTCATCCTGCATAATGTCCAGGCTTTGGAGGATAACATCAAAGATCGAAGTGATGGCAGCCTGTCTTTTGACGACAGACACATCCACCGAAATGACAAGATCTGCCCCCATATCTCTTGCGACGGAGACAGGAACCCTGTCTACTACCCCTCCGTCAACGAGCAAACGGCCGTCAATCATCTCCGGAACGAATATTCCGGGAATCGCGATGCTCGCACGTACGGCTTCAGCAACCGGCCCTTTTGTAAAAACCACTTTTTCCCCTTTGCAAAGGTCCGTCGCTACAATGGAAAGCGGGATATTTAAATCCTCAATATTATAGCCTTTTGTAAAAGCGCGTATCAATCCCTTTACCTTTTCCCCTGCAATAAATCCCATTTTGGGAATGGTAAAATCCAGATAATAGCTGCGTTTAAATGCAGCGGCAATCTGATATAGACTCTTAATTTCAAGTCCGGCTGCGTACATGCTTCCCACGAGCGCCCCCATGCTGCTTCCGGCAATCATATCAACGGGAATTCCTTCGTCTTTCAGAACTTTCAGCACGCCTAAATGCGCAAATCCCCTTGCGCCGCCTGAACCAAGCGCTAAGCCAATTTTAGGTTCCACCCTTCACAGCCCCCCATGACATCAAATAAAGGCAGTTAGTGAATCTTATGGTCTAAAATGGACGCCTATTCTCGTATATTAAGGTATCGCGAAGGTACATGCCTTCCAGCTATTTTATCATTATCAAGATCCTGTTGTATAGAACATAGAAAGGGGGCGGGCTGATGAGCCGTGAAAAATGGCATACATTGCTGATAGCCGGTTTATTAATTGCTCTAACCGCATCGATTATCCTTCATCCAAAAGCATCACTGGAAGCTTCAAGGAGCGGGCTTGAAGTATGGTGGACCATTGTATTCCCTTCCCTGCTTCCCTTTTTCATCGTTTCCGAGCTTTTGATTGGCTTTGGCATCGTCCGCTTCGCAGGAGTGCTTCTCGAGCCGGTGATGAGACCTCTCTTTAAAGTGCCCGGCGCCGGGGGATTTGTGTGGGCGATGGGGATTGCTTCCGGCTTTCCGGCAGGGGCGAAACTCACTGCCCTTTTAAGAAAAGAAAAGCAGCTCACTCAAATAGAGGCGGAGCGCCTTGTATCTTTTACAAATTGTTCGAGTCCGCTGTTTATGTTTGCAGCTGTTTCCGTAGGGATATTTAAAAATCCGGCTCTTGGACTTCTTCTTGCTTCCGCACACTATTTATCCAATCTTTGCGTCGGCATCATCATGCGCTTTCATGGGCGCCGGACCGAAGCTCTACAGAATCAGGCCAGGAGGAAAAACCGCTTTTTCCCATCTGTATCGGAGGCTTTCCTCGCCCTGCACGAGACACGGCTGAAAAATAAGAAACCCATTGGAAAAATGCTTGGCGATGCGGTTCTCGGATCCGTTCAGACACTCTTAATTATCGGCGGATTCATCATCCTGTTTTCGGTGCTGAACAGGATGCTCGATATTACCGGGTTCTCAAGCGCTGCGGCTGCGGCTCTGAATCATTTATTTTTATTATTCTCTGTTCCCCCAACTCTTACAAAACCCTTCCTTGCGGGACTTTTTGAAATTACCCAGGGAAATATGGAGATGAGTAAAGCATCAGCCGGATTATTGTTTAAAATCATGCTGGCAGGATTTATTCTCGGCTTCAGCGGGCTATCTGTTCAGGCTCAGGTAGCCAGCATCCTTGCAGAAACCGATATTCGTTTCCTCCCTTTTTTTATCGCAAGGATTATGCAGGGGTTTTTGGCAGCCTTTCTTACATGGCTTCTATGGAATCCTCTTTATATCGGCAGAGGCGGTGTATCAGAGACGTCCGTTCCGCCGGATTCCCCTCCCGGATTGGAAGCCATGAATCCTCTCTTTGCGGCCGGACCGGCCATTACTCTAATTTTCCTCGTTCTTTATATTTGGCTTTATTGGCGAAAAACCCTCAGAACCGTATGAAAAACGGCTGAGTTGGATAAATGAAAAAACCAGGAATTCCGGCAAAGCGCGGTCCTGGTTTTTTTGACTTACAGATTATGATGAGATAAGTGCTGCCGGGCAAGAATCGGCTACAGTGATTCAGTCAGGCCAAGGTTATGACGAGCTGGCTAAAAACTGATCCGGTGCTGCCGCTTCTTCTCTTAATTAAATTTTTCTTTCAGCGCTTTTTCAACAGATGGAGGAACAAGATCGGAAATGTCTCCATTGTATTTCGCAACTTCTTTCACAATGCTTGAACTTAAAAAAGAATACTGATTGTTTGTCATCATAAAAAACGTTTCAATCTTATCATCAAGCACCCGGTTCATCGAAGTGATCTGCATTTCATACTCAAAATCAGACACTGCCCTCAGCCCTCTTAAAATGGCATTGGCATTCTTGCTTCTCGCATAATCAATCAGCAGCCCCTTGGATGATTCAACCGTGACATTGGGAATATCTTTTGTCACTTCATTTAGAAGAGCGCATCGCTCCTCCACATTGAACAGAGGATTTTTGGACGAATTGTTCAATACGCATACATAGACGGTATCAAAAATTTTCGCTCCGCGTTTAATAATATCCAAATGCCCAAGCGTAACAGGATCAAAGCTTCCTGAACAAACTGCAATGCTCGCCATTATAATTCCCCCATTCTCCCGGCGCCCTGTCGGTAAATACTGACTGCTGCCATCCCATATGTCTCGTATTTCACTAATTCAAAGCTTCCAATCAAAGCAGGCAGTTCCACTTCCGTTCCGTGCTCTGCCACTACATAGCCGCCATCTGAAAGAAGCTGCTCCTCACTAATTTGATTTATAAGCGCTTTCAATTTTTGTTGCTTATACGGCGGATCCAAAAATATAAGCTGAAACTGCAGCTCTCTTTTTATAATCGCTTTAAGTGCCCGTTCGGCGTCATTCCGGTACACTTCTGAATGATCCTGAAGACGGCAAGCCTCAAGATTACTATGAATCGTCTGGATCGCTTTTGCATCCCGGTCGACAAATATGCACCGGTCCGTTCCTCGGCTCAGCGCTTCAATTCCAAGACCTCCGCTCCCCCCGAAAAGATCAAGTGCCAGTCCGCCTTCGAAATAAGGCCCAATCATATTAAAAATAGCTTCTTTTACCTTATCCGTTGTCGGTCTTGTCGACATTCCCGGAACTGCTTTTAATGGTCTCCCTTTTAAGGAACCTGATACAACTCTCATTTTCTCTTCACCACAGCTTTACAATTTTCCTCGTTTTTCGCAAAAACATCGTACCATAAAATAAAGGGGGAGAAAAGACAAGCCTTTTTAATGGCCCGTCCTTTCTTAAAAAATGGCTCTGTACAAGCCTGACGTCGATTTTAACACTTTGCCTGGAGTGGAAGGCGCGAGGCTCCTGCTCAGAGCAGCGAGGAAGCTCACCGCCCGCGGAAATAAAGGAAAGCACCTGTCGGCAATCAACAGAAAAGGAACAGAGCTAAAAAAATAGAACGAAAGGTTCCAGCCCCATCTGGCGCCAAGCAGGAATCCTTCTCAAGGTGCCTCCTCTGTCCGGATATAATCATCGCTTTCCGCATAAGAGTCCTCTCTTAAGGAAACACAGAACTTCTTTTTTCGGAAAATGCGAAAATCTGAAAACACCTGGGTAAACAAAAAAAACCCTGCAGCATGACCGCAGGGTCCTTCTAAACCAAAAGGCTAGAAGGAAAAGGGAGAGGAGAAACCGGAGGAAGAACTTATGGGGAAACGTAAGTCTTCTCCGCGGTTGGCAACAACATCATGAACGAGATGCTGTCTATAGAAGTATGTCCCCCTCTTCTGCAATCTATACATTTTTTTCCTTGAATAGCGCTGTTTTCAAATTCGTGCTACATTTGGTATGAAACCATCAGCAAAAGGAGCATATACAATGATACAGCGTTTTATTGAGCTTGGGGAAGGCTATTCGGATTTATACGAATTATTGGAACTGATTCGGTATCAAAATGACCGAATTTCTTCGTTTCTTGCACTGAACACCCTCTATAAAGGGAAAAAGGTAACGTCTGTCGGAATCATTATGTCACCCACCGACCCCGGAAAGTTCCAGGCGATTTATTTTTGCCGGGAGGGTATACCCGATCCTGCGGAAAAAGAAAGCGGACGGTACAAATTGTTTCTTGAAGCAGCGGAAAAATCAGGAAAACCGCTTTATCAGCTTGAAGTCAAATCGTCTTCCGCTTTTCATGAACCGGCTCTATTTTATCAGTATTTAACCGGAATTCTTCGCTTAAATCACATCATTCCGCCTCTAAATTAAAAAACGCAATCCGGACCGTACCGGATTGCGTTTGGATTATAAACCCATTTTGTAATCATATTCTTTTGCTTTATCCTGTTTTTTCTCAAACTCGAGCTTGAGAAATGGCTTATAAGAGGGTTCAACATGCTTTACAAAAGAGTAAGATGCAATTTTCTCTTTAAGCGCCTCGTTCTGTTCCATATCACAATACAAAACGACATATTTTAGCCTTCTGGAAATATAGTGAACGTTTCCAAACCGCCGAAGCATTTTTACCTGCTTCAATGAGTGCATCCATACAATTAGACCTTGTCTTTTTCCATCCATTATTTATTCACCCTTTTTCACATGTCCAAGAAAAGTTTATCAGAGTTCGCACTCTTTCACAATATGCATCTGAAGGAGAGAATAAGAATGCCAGCTGAACTTGACCGGATCTGGGAACATTTTCTGAATTTGCTGCACGCTGATCCCGCCTTGGCAAAAGTTCGGAAAGTGGTCATCGCGGGCACCCCGTTTCTTTATGTCTTTAAAAGCTCCCTTATCACATGTTCCGCCTTGCAAACCCGAATTGAAAAAACCGCAAAAAAAGCAATGCTCTTTAAAAGAGTAACGAGCAAAACCGTTTTTGTAAGGGCAGAAGACGATCTCTTCGTTTTCAGGCACCGTTTCTATGTACCCCAGGAAAAAATGTTTTGCTGCGGCAATCGCTGTACAGACTGTATTTTACTTCAGCCTAAACGCCGATAAATTTGGCTGATGCCTAAACAGCCTGCTTTTCAAAAAAAATCAAAAAAGAGGCGGAACAGCCCGCCTCTTTTTCAGGATACTTTGCAGCCGCAGCCTCCGCCGGAACCGCAGCCTCCGCCGCAAGCGGAAAGACTGTCGAAGAAAGGATTTCCGGTCGGAACCTTCACGTGTTCGGATACCGCACTGCCCAGCTCGATGCTTATTTGATCAAGCAGGGACTGTAAATCTGTTTCCGCACGTCTGAACGCAGCCACTTTTTCATTTAAATCAAGCTCTCTTTTGATTTCCCTCATTTCACGGGTAATCGTTTTATAGTCAGGATGATATTTTCCAAAACGCTGAACATCCTCATATTTATCTTTCACTTTCACAAATTGGCTGATAATTTCTTGTGCCGTATGATCTTTCCGCAGTTCTTCCAGACGAAGGCGGTACGTCTCCGCCAAATCAGAATGCAAAATCATATCACTGATCAAATCCGCCTGATCAAGTATTTGCACACTTTCCATTGTTGCATAAACCAATGACAGCACCTCCACAGACCATTTTACCACGAAACAGGGAGGAAGAGAACTGATCGCTCCCTTATCAGTCCACTTTCACCGTCCATTGGTATGGCCTATGAATGACTCCAGGCTGCTTATAGGATTGTACAGAAAGATTGATTTCATGATATCCCTTTTTCAATCCGGATATAGAAAAAGCCGGTGTCATGTAGCGCACCTCTCTTCCCCCATCAATGGACACCGTCAAATACAGCTCACCCTTGGCAAGCTCTTTGTCCGGCATCCCGAAATTTCCACCCTGCACAAATACATCAACATACACCCGGTTCCCTTTAACAAAGTGGCGCACCGAATAACTGCTTCTTTTCAGCTCCTGCGCCTTCGCCTCTATGCTTCCTCCGAAGCCTTCTGGCCTTGGCTTATCATTCGTGCAGCCTGCAAGCATCAGAGCGACAAGGAGCATCAGAATTGTTCTGGACATATGCAGAACCCCCTTTTTTTATAAGGTTTGCCTATTCCGTTCAAAACATGTATAAAGGGCTGGCAGGAAAGGATCCTTCATAAAAACGGAGTTGTCTGGAAAGTCCTGAAGAAAGGCGGAAACCCCCTGACCGCTTTGTTTATGAGCATCAGGGGGTTTGATATGAACACGTATTTTAAGATATTGGAAAGCACTTGACTCAAGCGGGAGCAGAGGAGGCTTAGGGCCCGCTCCGCGGAACCCAAGCTGATGGAACGAGCACCCAATTGACAAATCGGACCTACAGGCCAGAGCCTCACTCCCCTGCCGGGCTGCCCTCTTAATCCTGCTGCTTCATCGAACTGAACATGCCAAGCATCATGGAAGCCATTTGCAAAGAATTTGAAAATTGAGCTACTTTATGCGGAATGGTTTTCTGATAATAGTTCATCATGGCAAGATTCATTTCTTCCTGGGCCTGGGGATTGCGCGACAGTTTCCGGTACCACTGGGGCTGTTCCCTTATAAATGAAGTAATTTCAGGTTTTGACTGAATATAGTCCTGGATTTCTTTTCTCATCAATTAATCCTTTCTAAAGGAGAAAGGCCGGTTTGCCCCGCCTGGAGAACCGCTGCCGGACCCTTTCGAAACCCCGAATGTTTCCAGTAAATTTTGGACAGTAGATACAGCGTTGCTCATTTTGCTTAAAGAAAGATTCATTTCATTCGCATCCATTTTTTTAACGGCCGAAAAAAGCTGGGTGACAAACCCTTTTTCCTCTTCTTTTCCGCCAGCTTCGGTATTCGCATCTCTGAAGTCATTCCAATAGGCATCCTGTTCGCCAAGCAAATACCAATTTTCATAAAATTCCTGCCATGTTTTTGTCCCTTTTCTTGCTTCCTCGATGATTTTTGGATGCTTCCTGACAAACTCTTTAAACTCCTCGACCTTTGGATGCTGCTTCTTCGAAGTCATTTGCCTCACCCCTTTGCATGCGCCTAGTATAGTGTAAGCAGCCTCACCCTGATTGGTTCGCCTAATTTTCTGTTCCCCCTGCATGTTTCTTGTTAAAATAGGAGAAAACGCTGAAAGGGATGCAGCAATGGATAAAGATCAGCTTAAACAGGAAACGATGGGGCTCATTAACCAATTGACAGATGCAGAAACAAACGAATTTCACCTTCTTGTTGAAGCGATGAAGCGGAAACATCAAAAGAGCAGCGGGACTTATATTGGAGCTTTATTACAGGCAGAAGGGACAGATGGCGAAGACGAATTTACTCTGACCATCCCAAACACTGCCCTTATTCAAAATTCATTAAACATTGTACATGGAGGAATTACAGCGACTTTAGCTGATTCTGCAATGGGGACACTTGCACATAAAATTCTTCCCGGCCATCTGGCAGCCGTAACATCTGAGCTGAAAATCAATTACACCGCACCAGGGACAGGTTCCTCTTTATCATGCAAAGCTAAACTGATCCATAAAGGTTCAAAAACGATGCTGATGGAGTCCAGGATCTTTCGGGACGACGGAAAACTTATGGCTTACAGCACAGCCACTTTTTTTATAATTGAAAGAAAAAACTGATAGCCGCTCCCGGCTATCAGTTTTTTTTCCCTGTAAAATCCTGTGTATAATAATCTTTATATACGCCTACACCAAGATGGGTAAACTCTTTATTCAGCAAAGCTTTTCTATGGCCTTCGCTGTTGAGCCATCCTTCAACAGAAGAAATACTGTCGCTGTAGTGTGCGGCAATATTTTCCCCTGCAGTCTGATAGGGAATCTGATCTCTTTTCAGCCTGTCTGCAAGAGTTCCGCTTGTCGGAGAGTCATGAGCAAAGTATTGATTGTCTGCCATATCTTTGCTGTGCGAAAAGGCTGTTTTAGACGTATCATTATCCCAGTCCAAAGGCTCCAGTTCATGCCTGTTTCTAATGATATTGGTAATATCAAAAATTTGACGTTCCTGTGCACGCTGTACCGCTTCTTCTTCAGATGCGGCAAGAGAGCCGGCATTAATCAGTTTGCCCCGGTAAACGACTTCATATGGCCGCTGCTTGATAAATGTCGCCTTGTCCGTTGCCCTGATACTGGATAATGTTCCTTCAAAACGGTCAATGTAGAGCTGGATCACCATCTCTCCCATGTCCACTGCCGGACGCGTGTTCATATCTTCCTCTGAAAGCTCAAAGCGGTAAGAATTCCCCTCATAGTCCATAGACAGGGACGGTGATACAGGGGAAATTTGATAGACCTCACTCAGAGGTTCCCCAAGCCTATACGGTTTCATGTTTACGCCATCTCCAATACCGTAAACCGAAACTACTTTCCCTGACAAAACCCCGACTTGAATATACTGCTTATTCCCCTTATCATAAATCCACCAATCATAATCATATTGGGAAGGATCAATTCTTGACGGTTCCCCAAGCTTTGTGACCACTTGATCAGACGACTGGCCCATTAAAGAAAGCAGCCCTTCTTCAGGGAGTTTGACCGCCTGCTCCTCCGACTCTTCATTAGAAAGTTTTAAATCCTGTTTTTCCTCCTTGCGGTCAGGAGGATCTTCTGCAAACTTTATAAAAACGGCATAAGTGCATATAATAACAGCGATGACCAATATAGACTTAAACAATCTTTTCAGTTCAATTCCCCTCACTTTTCATTGAAAATGCTATGTTAATGATTTTTACATCTGTTTATTATAGCGGAAGGCGGAAGACTCCTGCTTAGTAAACCCCCAAAAGAGGCCCACCGCACACCCAAGGATAAGCGGACAACTGACAGCAGCAATCAACAGCCAAGTTTAACAGAGCTTCCAAAAATAAACGGACTGTTACAAGTCATTTAATCAGAAAAGTTATTGAATTACAATAAAATAAGACAAATCTTACTTTGTAATTACACAGTATGTCCCTTTATATTGAATATCATACCTAATTTTCCAGCAGCATCCACGTTCACATTGAAAGAATGAATGTTTCATACTATTATAAAGATATGGGATGCTAAGCGTTTACATAAGGGGAAGGGAGAAATGTTCAATGAAATTTGAAGGAACCGGTCTGGATCAGCTTTCCGCAGAGCTAAACCGCCTTGACGATTTAATGGATCAGCACGGTTTGATTCGCGCGGGACAATGGGATTATGAACGGGTAACGTATGACAAGAAAATGGAGAAGCTTGGGGAAATTTATTACTTGCGGATTCAGGGCTTTATCACAGAGGGCGATGCTGGAGGAAGACATGCGGTTGTTCAATTAATGAATCCTCTCCTGGGCAAGCATTATTACCCCCATGGTGTGGAATACGGCGATGGGGAAACTTTTCCGGAAGCCATCGTTAAATCGTGCGAAAATACGTTGAACCGGTTAAAAAAAGAATTGGAAGCCATTACCCTGTAAGAGACAGAAGCCCCGCTTTTGTCTTTTTTATTTTGCCAGACTCCAGCTTAAAAAGGAATGCTCTTTCCCCCTGCAGATCAGCCCTAGCCGGCTCAGAATCCCAATGGTTTTATCGTGTTCAATATGGCATTCAGTGGAAACCCTCTTCACTTCTTTCTGCTCAAACAGCCAATCAAAAAAATGACTGACGGCTTCATACCCATTTTCCATCCCGTAATCAGGATCGATGCGGAAATCAAAATTCACCATCCCCGTTTCATCCGGTTTTGAGTAAATATAAAAGTCTCCAATCATCTTTTTGTCCTTATGATGGATAATCAGCCATAATCCCCAGCCATACTCAGAACAGTCCCGCTCAAGTCTTTCTATGTAAAAAGGCATAATTCCTCTGCTCATCTCGGAGGGCCAGTCCTCCGGGATCAAGATAGGCGATCTTTTGGCGAGCTCCTTTTTATGGAGAATGAGCGATTTGGCGAGATCCAGAGAACACGGGACAAGCAGCAGTTCCTCTGTTAAAATTTCCAATGAAGTTTCCTCCTTCATGAAATCAAGGATTAAAAAAAGGGTTACAGAATTATATTCTGCAACCCCCTCTCATTATGTTAAAACCCCGTAATCGCCTTTATGACGGATGTCGTTTCCCCGCCGCCGTATACGATGTACAAAAGCATATAAACAGTCACCCCTGTGACAGCAGTTGAGAACCAAATGATACTTGTTATCGGACCCAATCTCCTGTGGCGCACCATTCTCTGTTTATAGCCGGACCAAATCGAAATAATTCCAAAAACACCGCCTGATGCGGCAAGGAGGATGTGAAAGATTAAGAAAGTAAGATAAAAGACTTTCACTCCGGACGGTCCTCCAAAAGCAGTATTCCCATCAAAAATCGTTCTCGACACATACACAATAAAGAAAACGAGTGCAAATACACCTGCCCAGGTCATTGCTTTGCGATGAGCTTCTATACGGCGCTTTGCAATCAAATACCATCCAATGGCAACAAAAATGGCACTAATCACAATAAATGCCGTACTGATCGTTGGTAGTAGAGGCAAATACATGATTGATAAACTCCTTTTAATTGGATAATGCCGCACTCATGTGCTCTGTCATTTATTGGATAAAATAACCTGCAGCTCTTGCTGATCCTTTTCCCGCTCTTTTCTGACCCATTGAAAGAACACGAACCCCAAAATGGTCCCATATACAGCCTCTTGAATAATCTTCATAATGATGCCCCCGAGCTGCTGATCCTCCGTCAGCGGCATCGAAGTAAACACCTCAGGGCCAGTAAGGTTGAGACCCGTCAGCGTTGAGCCGGGAACACAAAGAGCCATCGCATTCATCCAGGAAGCAGGATCGGAATAAGCAGCATACAGCGGATCTTTTGCAAAAATAATCAAGGCACAAGCCGGAGTCAGAAGAACGCCGTTCGCAAAGATGTATCCCATTTTCATCAGACCGGACATTTCCTCTGAATTGCCCCTCCTCCTGAATACAGGCCACCACATACAAATCGATGTGAAAAAAATCACACTTGAAGCAGCCGCATGATAGGCAGGATTCGTCTTCACCAAGTCAAATACAAGCGGAGTATGATACAGGGAAAAAATCCCGTTAAACACAATCAGGGCAAGAACAGGCTTGGTGAGAAACGAAAAGATCTGATGAAGAGGGCTTCGTTTTAGAACCGTATCCCACATCCAAATGGGTATTCCTATTATAAGCAGCGGCGAAACAACCAAATAAACCATGGCCATCTGGAACATGTGTACACTAAACAAAATGTGTCCAAGCAAGTCAATGGGACTGCCCTTTAAAATATACAGCAGGGCCATTCCCCCGTAAAAAGCGGCTTGCTGCTTCCCATTTACCGGCCGGGATTTTCTGAACCACTTCTCTCTGTTCCGCACTGCCAGGAAATAGCCAGCCGATAACAGGGCGAGAACGGTCAGATAATAAGGACTCCAAAGTGCTTCAAATCCGAATAAAGTCAAATTTTCCAATGATGTCTCCTCCTTTCGGGAGTCCGCGCTGAATCCCTCAGGACCCGGCGCTTCAGGCAGAACTTCCTTACTTGGATGGTTCTTGCTAAAATTTGATGGCAAGCTGATGCTGCCATCCGGTAGGACGCTTCGCTTCTTCGGGCCTGCACCATGCAGGTCAGTTCTGCGCTGCGACACGTCGCGCACTTAGCAGAACTTCCTTACTTGAAAGCGCCCTTCGGTCAGAAGCTCCACCGTCTTTCACGGAGGCCTGCACGATGCAGGTCAGTTCTGCGTTGCGGCAGGAAGCCGCGCCTTTAGCAGAACTTCCTTACTTGAAGCGCCCTCCGCTTTTCTTTTTGTCCAGCTCCGGGCGCTAGCCGTTCGGACGCTTCGCTTCTTCGGGCCTGCACGATGCAGGTCAGTTCTGCGCTGCGACAGGACGTCGCGCACTTAGCAGAACTTCCTTACTTGAAAGCGCCCTTCGGTCAGAAGCTCCACCGTCTTTCACGGAGGCCTGCACGATGCAGGTCAGTTCTGCGTTGCCGCAGGAAGCCGCGCCTTTAGCAGAACTTCCTTACTTGAAGCGCCCTCCGCTTTTCTTTTTGTCCAGCTCCGGGCGCTAGCCGTTCGGACGCTTCGCTTCTTCGGTCAGGGCAAAAAGCGCCCTTCGGTCAGAAGCTCCACCGTCTTTCACGGCTGAGCGAGCGCCCTCCGCTTTTCTTGTTACCACCAGATGATGGTCATGAAGGTTAGGACGGTTAGGAGGGCGACGAAGACTCC
Organism: Bacillus sp. FJAT-42376; assembly: GCF_003816055.1. Lineage (NCBI taxonomy): Bacteria > Bacillati > Bacillota > Bacilli > Caryophanales > Bacillaceae > Bacillus > Bacillus sp. FJAT-42376. The sequence goes on along the minus strand of NZ_CP033906.1, from coordinate 2,172,215 downwards.
TGAGTAGAGGAACAGGGCCGGCGCTTCGTGGCCTTTGTGATTCATGTGCATAAAATAGTAAAGCTGAAAAGCAACCTGCACGACTGCTAGCAGAATGATAAACGGAACGGTGAACCAGTGTTCAATCCCCTTGTAGCCAACTGCTACGAATGCAAGTACCGTTAAAAGCAGCATCATCCCAAAAGAAACGAGCTGATATTTCATGTCCTCTGCGTTTTTCCTTTTTCGGTAGGCAAGGTCCACCTTTGGGTTACCGGAATTTTGATGTTGAGCCATTTATCCCACCATCCCCATTAAGTATACGACTGTGAAAATGAATACCCACACAACGTCGATAAAGTGCCAGTATAGACTGGCCACGTAATATTTTGGAGCCGTATAAAGACTCAACCCCCGCTTGCTGTTTCTAAGGATCAACGTAGTAATCCATAGAAGTCCAAACGTTACGTGGGCACCATGTGTCCCAACCAATGTATAGAAGGCGGAGCCAAATGCATTGGTCGTAATCGTAAAGTCTTTCTCATGAACATAATGGTTAAATTCATAGATTTCCAACCCCAGAAATCCCGCTCCGAGAAGAACCGTAACAGCAAGCCATACTTGCATTTGCTTAAAGTTAAAGTTCTTCATATGATACATCGCATAAACACTTGTCAAGCTGCTGGTTAATAAAAGCATAGTAGCTATAAACACTATAGGAAGCTCGAACAGATCCTCAGGCGGACCGCCTTTTGGTGATTCCCTCAGTGCAAGAAACGTTGCAAATAAAGAGGCGAACAGGACGGTTTCTCCTCCCAGGAACAGCCAAAAGCCAACGAATTTATTTTTCCCTTCAAGGGTGGCTTTTTCTGGAGATTCCGGGAATGTTTCAGCTGTCAGTTTTTCTTCAGCATGCATTACGCCTTCACCCCTTTTTGATCATCTTCAAGTTCCTCTTTGTGAATATGGAATCCATGATCATCGAGAACAGACCTTAAGAACATGGAAACAAGCGTGATCGAGAAACCAATGAAAATTAACAGAATCGCCCATGGCTCATCTGCCCGGTACATAAGGCCAAATGCGGCAACGAAAAATCCGAATGCCATAATGAGCGGGATGATGGATGAATTCGGCATATGAATATCAGATACCGGCTCCGCAGGTGTCATTCCTTTTTTACCTGCCATCTTTTCCACCCAAAGAGCATCAAGTCCCCGAACAAGTGGCGTTTGCTTAAAATTGTATTCAGGAGTCGGTGCCTCAACTGCCCACTCAAGGGTTCTTCCGTCCAGCCAAGGATCCTTCCCTGCCGCTTTCCCTTTTACAGATGTCCATACAATATTAATCAGCATAATGATTGTTGCAGCTGCCATCAATATGGCTCCGGCTGAACTGACAAGGTTGGCAGTTTCCCAGCCTTGATTAGGAAGGTACGTAAACACCCTTCTCGGCATCCCCCAAAGGCCAAGGAAATGCTGAATGAAGAAAGTAAGATGGAAACCAGTCAGGAACAGCACAAACGTAATTTTTCCTAATTTTTCATTAAGGATTTTATTAAACATGAGCGGCCACCAGTAATGAAGACCCGCAAAGAGAGCAAAAACAACTCCCCCAACAATAACGTAATGGAAATGGGCAACGACAAAATAGCTGTCATGATACTGATAATCCGCTGCCGCACTTGCGAGCATCACCCCGGTAACCCCGCCCATTACAAACGAGGGGATAAAAGCGACGGACCACAGCATCGCTGTTGTATAGCGGATGACACCGCCCCACATTGTGAATAGCCAGTTAAAGATCTTGATTCCCGTCGGAACCGCGATAGCCATTGTAGCGACAGCGAAAATGGCGTTCGCAATCGGCCCCAGACCCGTCGTAAACATATGATGCGCCCAAACCATGAAGCCAAGGAATCCAATCAGAACGGTCGCAAACACCATGGATGAATAACCAAACAATCTTTTTCTTGAAAAAACCGGAATAATGTCCGAAAACATCCCAAACGCAGGAAGAATTAATATGTACACTTCCGGGTGCCCGAAGATCCAGAATAAATGCTCCCAGATAACCGTATTTCCTCCCTTGTCTGCTACAAAAAAGCTTGTGTCAAAAAGGCGGTCAAACATCATAAGGGCCAAACCGACCGTTAAAGCCGGGAAAGCAAATAATATAAGTGCTGATGCAACAAAAGTCGTCCATGTAAAAAGAGGCATTCTCATGAACGTCATTCCCGGCGCTCTCATGTTAATGATCGTCACAAGGAAGTTAATTCCTGCCGTTAATGTACCAATCCCTGATATTTGCAGACCGAGTACATAAAAATCAATCCCGTGTCCGGGAGAATACAGGGAAAGTGATGCGTAGGATGTCCATCCCGCATCAGGTGCGCCCCCTAAAAACCAGCTCAGATTCAGGAAGATACCTCCAAACAAGAAGAGCCAGAACCCAAGGGCATTTAAAAATGGAAATGCGACATCGCGCGCTCCGATTTGAAGCGGAACAACAGCGTTCATAAATGCAAAGAGCAAGGGCATGGATGCAAGGAAAATCATCGTTGTTCCATGCATAGTAATAACTTCATTGTATAAACCGGCCTGAAGAAAATCATTTCCCGGAATGGCAAGCTGAATGCGGATCAGCATAGCTTCCAGTCCCCCGATGAGGAAGAAAAATCCTCCGGCTGCCAAATATAATAGAGCAATTTTTTTGTGATCGACGGTTGTCATATAATCCCAAACCGTCGCACCGAATCCCTTTTTCCTAGCGATTGTACTCAAGTCAAACCCTCCCCTTTATTGCAAGCAGTTCTTATTCAACCTTTAATCCCTTCATGTAAGCTGTAAGCGCTTCAATTTCTTCTCCGGATAATTTAGGATATTGACCTGTCATCTTGTTCCCCGGCTTATACTTTTCGGGATTGTCCAGCCACTTTTTAATGTTTTCATCTGTATGAGGCAAAATGCCGGCAACCTTTGTGCGTTCTCCGAAGTTTCCAAGATTGGGGGCAATCCGTCCTTCCGCAGGTCTTTCATCAGAAGGTGACACAGCATGGCATCCAATACAGCTTTTTTCTTTAAAAAGCTGTTCCCCTTGTTTTTCCATGGCCGTCATTGCCTGAGGTTTCGCTGTTTTCATTTTTTCAGTCCATTGGTTGAATTCATCTCTCGGTACCGCTTTCACTTTGAAGTCCATTAAAGCGTGTGATGGCCCGCAAAGCTCGGCACACTTGCCGTAAAGATATTCACCGGCTTTATTGACTTTATCCGAATCAAACGACAGCCAGAATTTATTGACGTTTTCCGTGTTCGTATCAATTTTACCGCCGGCTGCAGGGATCCAGAAGGAGTGTTTCACATCAGAAGCTTTAACACTAAAGTAAACCTTTTCATCTGTTGGTACGACTAAATCCTGACTTGTCACGATTTTGTAGTCAGGGTACTCAAATTCCCACCAGTAAAGATTAGCCCGGACATTAATGACAAGCGCATCTTCCGGTTTGCGGTTTTTTTCTTCCATCGGCTTTACATTCGCTAAATCAAAGGTAGCTGCTACAACCGGTACAGCCAGCACAAGCAAAAGCAAAATCGGAATGACCGTCCAGATTATTTCCAGCCGCTGATTCCCCTCCACTTGCTCCGGTATTCGCTTTTCATCCCCGCTTCGCTGTCTGAAACGTATGATGACATAAACGAATATGACCGTGACGACAGCTACGACCACCACCATGATAATCGTGCTTAAACTCATAATCCAGAATTGGTTCTCCGCTACTTCCCCCGCTGGCTGCAGGGTAGAAAGAAACGGTTCTCCGCATCCGGTCATGACAAACGCCGCTAAGATGAACATTGTCATCAGGCGCCAAGTTGTCCGCCATTTTTTCATAGCCAAATCAAACCCCTCTTCCATTAATTTGGTTGTGTGACGTTGTAACCTTTAGAATATTGCGAAAAATATATTTATGGAAAATCCTTTTAAATAAAAGAATTTTTTACAGGGATTAGGATGAATAATGCGCGGCGGATGCACACCGCCACGCTTTACTCATTATTAAACGATCGTGAAGAGGATCATAGATACGAAGAGGATCGTTAAGTAGTTTAAGGAATAAATGAACATCCATTTGGCCCACACGAGGTCATCCTTCATTTTGTAGCCTGACAGGGCAAGTGCAATCCAGCCCACATTTAAAACAGTGGCCAGAATCAGAAATCCAATTCCAAGATCATAAAGGTAGAATGGCAGTGGAAGCAGACAAGCTACCCAAACCATCATTTGCCTCTTTGTCATTGCAAACCCGCGTACAGCAGGAAGCATTGGAATTTTGGCGGCACGGTATTCGTCCACTCTTTTCATGGCGAGAGCCAGAAAATGCGGAGGCTGCCAGATAAACATGATCATAAACAGAACCATTGCCTGAACCGTTAGATGCGGGTCGACTGCAGTCCATCCGATAAGCGGCGGAACGGCTCCCGGCAAGCTGCCGATTACAGTGTTGATCGTGTAGCGTCTCTTGGACCACATTGTATAAAGGAATACATAGGATACAACTCCGATCGCACCGATAACGGCCGCCATCATTGTGGTCATAAGAAGGGCTGCCATTCCAAGAGCAATCAGGAAAATCCCTATCCAAAGCGCTTGATTCGGCTCATATTTCCCCGTTACAGTAGGACGGTTTTTCGTCCTCTCCATAATCGGATCGATATCCCTGTCATAATAATTGTTTACAGCACATGATCCTGCCATGACCAATGCAGAGCCTAAAAGAGCGAAAACAACTGTATCCAGTGAGGACAAAAAGCTTTCTCCGCTAAAATAAAAGGCGAGCCATAGCCCGGCAAAGGCTGTGATCATATTGGAATTAACAATTCCTATTTTTATGAGAGCCAGGAAGTCCTTCCAGGCGGAAGCCTTAGTGATCTCATGAGGACCTTGTTCGCTCATTGCTGTTTCGGCAGCTGTCCTCGAATTCGGCATAATACATCCTCCTTTGCTAATGATGCCTGAACTGAACGGCATCTCAAACCTGTATTCTCCACACTATATACAAGCCTGAATCTATACATAATGATACAGGAAGTACACTCCGAACAAAATGCTCTAAATGATTTAAACAAGAATTCGACAAATATTTTTGACGAATTTGTGAACATTATGTGTCGATACCGTGATAATTTGTGTGAAAGATGAAAAATCTCAGGCGATTATATTTTAACATAAAAGGTGGCAGGATGATAAAGGCGCCATTTTGAAAAGCTCTGCTGAACCTGGCTGCTGTTTTCATCCGACGGACGTTTGCTTATCTTGCGAGATAGAATCAACACCATGATTGAAGTGAAAGGCGCAAGACTCCTGCTTAGAGAAGCGGGACAGGCGAGACCCCGCAGGCCCAAAGCGGCGGGGAGGCTCACCGCCCGCCCAAGGAAAGAAGAGTGCATGTAACGGAAATCAACAGCCAAATTTAGCAGAGCTTTAGAAAAAAACCTTCTTTATTATTTCTAGCAAACTATTTTCCATTAATCAACCTTTTTTCTAGTATTAGTAAAAATGCATCCTGATTTCAAGCGTTTTGTGAACAATGCTCCAAGTGTGTTGTGTTTTGCACGCTTATTTCTTACAATCAGAAGCGTGTTATGGCAAAATACTAATATAGATGAATCATGTTTTGACTCATGGATAAGAAGGTGAATCGTTTGAAGCGTATTGCATTAAAATGGCTTGCCGTCGTTACGACGCTTGTCATGCTCATCGTCCTTTTAGGCGGAGCATTGGTTACTAAAACCGGTTCGGGGATGGGCTGCGGGCGGTCATGGCCTTTATGCCACGGGAAATTTGTCCTCCTTCCAAGCGATATAAACCCTGCACTGATTATAGAATTAAGCCACAGGGGAGCCAGTGCTGCTGCCGGAATCCTTGTACTCGCTCTGTCCATTGCTTCCTGGAGGCTGATCGGGCATATTAGAGAGACAAAATTTTTATCTGTCCTGTCCTTTGTATTCCTTATTCTTCAGGCACTTCTTGGAGCGGGAGCGGTGGTATGGGGGCAGTCAAGCGCCATGAAAGCCATTCATTTCGGAGTCTCCCTCATATCTTTTGCATCGGTTCTAATGCTTGCACTTCTTATATTCGAAGTAGACAGGAAATTTGATGCAAATGCACTTGTTCTCGATAAAAAGATGAAATTCCATATGGTCGGAGTCCTCATATACAGTTACATTGTTGTATACACAGGAGCCTACGTTCGCCATAGAGGAGCCAGTCTCTCCTGCTCAAACTGGCCATTGTGCAATGATGGATCAGGGTGGATGCCGATGCGTTTTCAGGAATGGGTGCAAATGGGCCACAGGTTCGCTGCCGGACTGATCTTTATTTGGATCGCTTATGCGGCCTGGCAGGCTGTTAAGCATTATAAGCACCAGAAAGTAGTATACTGGGGCTGGATTATTTGCCTCATACTTGTATCACTGCAGGCGCTATCAGGAGCTCTTATCGTAATCACCGAATTGAATTTGGCTATCTCTCTGGCGCATGCGATTTTTATTTCCTGCCTGTTTGGTGTATTAAGCTACTTCCTGCTTCTCGTTTCGCGGAGCAATGCTAATTTAAAAAGAAAACAATAAAAGGGAAGCCTGAGGCTTCCCTTTTATTGTTCATTTTTGAACAATGCTATTGCTTTCTTTCTCTGTTCCTGATGATCCACTATTGGTTCGGGATAATTTTTTCCGATAACACAGGATGCTTCATTCTGTTCTTCTTCTGTCATTTTCCATGGCTCATGAATCCTGGGTGATTTTACTTCCGAAAGCTCCTCTACATACTTCTTGATATACTCTCCATCCGGATCAAACCGCTTTGACTGGGTGACAGGATTAAATATCCTGAAATAAGGTACAGCGTCCGTTCCGACTGATGCAGCCCACTGCCATCCGCCCACATTGGATCCAGGGTCATAATCAACAAGGGCTGAAGCGAAATACTTTTCGCCCATTCTCCAATCCAATAACAAATCTTTTGTTAAAAAAGATGCAGTAATCATGCGGAGACGGTTATGCATCCAGCCTTCTTTCTTCAGCTGCCTCATCCCTGCATCTACAATCGGATATCCGGTCTTCCCGTCGATCCACGCCTTCAGCAGACGCTCATCCCGATTCCATTCGAGCTCACGGTAATCCTTAATAAACTCCTGTTCTTTCGTTTCAGGATAATGGGCGTACAACATTTGATAAAAGTCCCGAAAAGCGAGCTCTCGAATGTAGGCTTCTTTGCTCTCTTCTTTCGCATCAGCCTGGGCAATCGCTGCATAGACAGTTCTTGGAGAAATGGTGCCGGTTTTTAAATAGCGTGACATCAGACTCGTTCCCTTTTTAGAAGGGATATTACGGCCGGACGGATAAGAGTCCAGCTCTTCTTCAATAAATTTTTTCAGCTGTGAACGGGCAGCCTTTTCTCCTATCTCCCAATCCATGTTCTCTGAGCCTTTAGCAAGCTTCTTCATTTCACTTTCTGCCTCTTCTGAAACTGCACCTGCTTTTCGTGCATACTTTTCCAGTTCTTTAAAAGACAGCTTTCTTATTCCGTCTTTTCGCTTTTGTTTCCACGATTTATAATAGGGCGAAAACACTTTATAAACCGAACCGTCTTTTTTCAGCACTTCATCCGGTCCATGTATGTAAGCGTCCTGATATGTATTCACCTGAATATCTTTATCTTCCAGCCACTTCCGAACCTTTTCATCTCTTTCTTTTCCATATGCTGCTTCATCTGCATTAAAGAAGACCGCATTAATATCATCATGCTTGTCCAGTAATTGCTGAAAAGCTTTTACCGGTTCCCCTTCTATAAACAGCAAATCGGTCCCAAGCTTTCGGCACCTTGCCTTGAAGTCCAGAACTGTTTCCATAAAATACTGATGCCGCATTCCCGTGTCCGCTTCATTCAGAAAATGGCGGTTCAAATGGAATACGAATAACAGGTTTGAGTCATGTTGTTTACAATACGATAGCGCTTCTGAAAGAGCCTGATGATCCTGAAAACGAAAATCTCTGCGAAACCATACGACTGCACTTCCCATTTTTCACCCTCCTCTAATAGGACCATTCCCTTCTGGAGAAGATTTTAACTGGAAAAACAAGCATGGTACAGATTAAATGTGCTGACAGGTATGAAAAAAAGCAGCCGCTGACGGCTGCTTTTCCCTTTAATTGGATAGTTCAATTAACAGATCCCCGGTTTGAATCGGCTCTCCATTGCTTACATGAATTTCTTTTACGACTCCTGAATATGGAGCCTGTACAGTCGTTTCCATTTTCATCGCTTCTGTGATCATTAAATGATCGCCTTTGTTAATTTTCTCGCCCTTGGAGACGAGAACTTTAATGACCGTTCCAGGCATGGAAGCTCCGATATGCTCCGGATTGCCGCCATCGGCTTTCAATTTTGCAGCAACGGCTGATTTGATGCTTTCGTCCTTAATAATGACTTCACGGGGCTGCCCGTTCAATTCAAAATACACAACCCTTGTTCCATCCGCTTGAGGCTCTCCGATTGAAACCAGCTTCACAATCAGTGTTTTCCCTTGTTCGATGACCACTTCAACCTCTTCCCCGAGTCTCATTCCATAGAGGAAAGTTGGGGTATCGAGCACGGACACATCCCCAAATTGCTCAAACGTCTTAGCATAATCCAAAAATACTTTCGGATATAGAGCATGGGCAATCGCCTCAAAGCTTGTTACAGGTCTGTTCAGCGTCTGGAACAGGTCTTCTTTGATTTTATCAAAGTCGACCGGCTTCAGGAGCTCACCGGGTCTTACTTCAATCGGTTCTTTGCCCTTCAGGATAATCCGCTGTAGCTCCTTCGGGAAACCGCCGTGAGGCTGCCCCAGGTATCCTTCGAACATCTCGACAACAGAATCCGGAAAATCAAGGGACTCTCCACGCTCATAAACATCATCTTCCGATAGATGATTCTGTACCATAAACAGGGCCATGTCCCCTACTACTTTGGAGGATGGGGTTACTTTTACAAGATCCCCGAATAACGTGTTCACACGCTGGTACATTTCCTTCACTTCATCCCAGCGGTCCCCAAGACCTACAGCTTTAGCCTGCTGCTGCAGATTGCTGTATTGACCGCCCGGCATTTCATGCTGATACACTTCGGTATGCGGTGCAATCATCCCGCTCTCAAAATCCTGATAATACTTCCGGACACCTTCCCAATAATGAGAGAGCTGTTCGAGCACATCTACATTTAATTTAGGCTGCCTATCCATACCGGAGAGTGCATAGTAGAATGTACTGGCACTTGGCTGGGATGTGAGTCCCGCCATTGAACTGACAGCCACGTCGACAATGTCGACCCCTGCTTCCGCAGCCTTGGCATACATAAACGTTCCGTTTCCGCTCGTATCATGCGTATGAAGATGAATCGGGATTTCAATCGTTTCTTTCAAGGCAGAAATCAGATCATAAGCAGCCTGGGGCTTTAACAGGCCCGCCATGTCTTTAATTGCCAGAATATGAGCTCCCGCATTTTCTAATTCCTTCGCAAGCTCCTTATAATAGGTCAGATCATACTTTCTTCGTGACGGATCAAGAATATCTCCTGTGTAACAAATGGCGGCTTCTGCAAGTTTTCCGCTGTCACGGACAGCATCAATAGCAAGCGTCATTCCCTTTACCCAGTTCAGGCTGTCAAAAATTCTGAAAACGTCTATTCCTGCGTTGGATGACTTTTCAACGAACTCTTTAATGACATTATCCGGATAATTTTTATAGCCTACTGCGTTAGAAGCTCTCAGGAGCATTTGGAGAAGAACATTTGGAACCTGTTTTCTGACCGTCAGCAGACGATCCCAAGGATCCTCTTTCAAGAACCGGTATGCCACATCAAAAGTGGCCCCTCCCCACATTTCAAGGGAAAACAGCTCCGGAGCGAGCTTTGCAGTTGGCTCAGCAATTTTCATGATATCCGTCGTACGAAGCCTTGTTGCCAGCAAGGACTGGTGGGCATCCCGGAATGTCGTATCCGTGAGAAGGACCTGCGGCTGTTCTTTAATCCACTTGACCAGACCTTCCGCGCCACGCTCTTCAAGGATGTTTTTCGTTCCCGAAGGAAAGTCCCCGATGTGTTTAATGCTTGGTACCGGAGGCAGATCGAAATCAGGCTTCTTTTTCTTGCCGATTCCAGGAAAGCCGTTCACGGTTACGTTGCCGATGTAGCTCAGCATTTTCGTTCCGCGGTCCTTCCGTTTAGGAAAAATAAACAGTTCAGGAGAGCTGTCAATAAACGTTGTATTGTATTCACCGCTTAAGAATGAATCATGCTTCACCACATTTTCTAGAAACGGAATATTGGTTTTAATGCCGCGGATTCTGAACTCCTTAAGATTCCGAACCATCTTGGCAGCCGCCTGTTCAAATGTCAAAGCCCATGTCGAGACCTTAACCAACAGCGAATCGTAATAAGGGGTGATCACAGCTCCCTGGAATCCATTCCCTGCATCCAGGCGTACACCGAATCCGCCGCCGGAGCGGTACACCATGATTTTTCCTGTATCCGGCATAAAATTATTCAACGGATCTTCTGTCGTTACACGGGACTGAATGGCATATCCGTTCGTATGTACTGCATCCTGAGACGAGATTCCGATTTGCGGACTGTCAAGTTTCAGACCATCTGCCACCATAAGCTGGGTCTGAACGATATCCACGCCGGTAATCATCTCTGTAATGGTATGTTCAACCTGCACCCTCGGATTTACTTCAATGAAATAAAATTCATCTCCGGATACAAGAAATTCGACCGTTCCCGCATTCACATACTCTACTTTTTTCATCAATCTCACGGCGGCATCGCAAATGGCCAGTCTGAAGTCTTCCCCTAGAGAAACGCTTGGAGCCACTTCCACGACTTTTTGATGCCTTCTTTGAATGGAGCAGTCCCGTTCAAATAAGTGAACAATATTCCCGCTCGCATCTCCCATAATCTGCACTTCAATATGCTTCGGATTCTCGATCAGTTTTTCTACATATACTTCATCATTGCCGAATGCTGCCTTTGCCTCTGATTTGGCCCGTTCAAACGATTCTTTTACACTAGCCTTCGTCCGGACAATTCTCATGCCCCGTCCGCCGCCGCCAAGTGACGCTTTAATGATAAACGGATACCCGTATTTTTCTCCGAAGCTGACTGCATCCTCATAGTTTTCAACAGGGCCATCGCTCCCCGGAATCACCGGAATACCAGCTGATTCAGCCTGTTTTCTTGCCTTAACCTTATCTCCAAACATATCTAAGTGCTTTGATTCAGGTCCTACGAATATGATGCCTTCCTGCTCGCACCGTCTTGCGAAATGAATATTTTCGGACAAGAACCCATAGCCTGGATGGATGGCATCCACATTATTAGCCTTTGCGATTTCAATAATGCCGTCTATATCCAAATAGGCATCAATCGGTTTCTTCCCCTCGCCTACAAGGTAAGCTTCATCCGCTTTATAGCGGTGATAAGCTCCGGCATCTTCTTTTGAATAAATGGCAACGGTTCTTATATTCAGTTCTGTACAGGCTCTGAATACACGAATCGCAATTTCCCCGCGGTTAGCCACAAGCACTTTTTGGATTGTTTGCATGAGATGGATCTCCTCCTAAGGCAACTATATTAGTGTGTCATATTTAAAAATAGAATATCACATTTTGCTGGACATCGGATTTTTAAATGGGGGAACGGTCTTTTTTACCCCTGCTTTATCTGTCCCGGTACGGTACTTCATTCGATAATTCGCAAACATAGACACATTGACTAGAAGACCTGCAGAAATCATCAATACAAGCATCGATGATCCTCCGTAGCTGATAAACGGAAGGGTTACCCCTGTGATGGGAATCAACCCGGTCAGTCCTCCCAAGTTAATCCCTGCCTGGATGGCAATCATACTGGATATTCCAACAGCCAGCAGCGTACCAAAAGCGTCTTCGCATTTCCTTGCAATCAAAAATCCTTTGAAAATGACGACCCCAAGCAGGCCCAATACGAAAAGGACTCCAAACAGACCAAGCTCCTCTGCAATAATCGCCATGATAAAGTCCGTATGGGATTCAGGAAGATAGCCGTATTTTTGGACACTGTTGCCGAGTCCGAGCCCTGTAATCCCTCCCGAACCAATGGCATAAAGAGAATTCGCCAGCTGATAGCCGTCATCTTCTTCTGTTCCAAAAGGATCTGTAAACCCTTCAAATCTTGATATTCGCTCAGGTGTAATAAACTTGTCCGAATTCATAAAAATTATCGGACTGAGAAGCAGAAGAAATAAAACAGCCAGCAGAGCCAGGCCTGTAATGCTTCTCCAATTCATGCCTGAAACACACACCATCACTGCTGCAATCAGGGCGATGATCATCGCTGTTCCAATATCCGGCTGGATGACAATCAGTAAGCAAATAAATCCTGTGAAAAAGAGAGGCGGCATCACAGCTTTTTTAAAGTTATTAATGTAAGCCTGCTTTTTTTCATAGATTGCTGCCAAATAAAGAATCACACTCAGCTTAACAAATTCTGCAGGCTGCATCGTAAAACCGGCAATCTTGATCCAGCTTTTCGCATTTCCTGCCGTATGCCCGTATAGAAACAGAATACCGAGAAGGCCGACTGAAACAAGCATGATGGCCGGCATTAGTTTTTTCGTCAGAAAGATTCGGTAAGGAATCACTGCCGCTGCAAGAAATGCAACCGTTCCGACACAAATTGTAATCAGCTGCTTCTTAAAAAAGAAGTCACTCTCAGTCCCGAATCTTGCCACTGCGGTGATCATACTGGAACTGTATACCATGACCAGTCCAAACACACAAAGCAGAAAGATGGAGAAAATCAGAGTATAATCATATGATTTTAGGATTTTTTTTATCATAAACTCTCTTCCCTACTTTTTCAATTAATTCTTCTAAAAATTTTGTCTTTTCGAATTATTTGCACACTGCAGATTCAATCTGCCTTCTCTTTCATCGTATCAGGGTAAGCCGCTTCGCACAACGAACGAATGGAGGAATTCCATTAGGAAAAGCATGGCTTGCATCCAGGCCAAAAGAATCCCTCTAAATGCTAAAAAAACTCAAACTATTGTCATGCAATGAGTTTGAGTTCTAGGTTTTTATTTTTTCGTAAATGCCTCATGCAGCACAGATAACTCGCGTTCAAGGGAATCCAGCAGTACTTTTCCTTCATGCTCATACACAAGACCAAGGCGTACGGCGAAATCAATTTCTCTGGATAAACCAAACATTTGTGTATCTAAAACCTCTTCATAGAGAGGGCATTGGGGCATTGTTAAATTATCCATCTGAACCTTGATTAATTTCATGATTTTATCAGCGTCAGCTTTCAAAAGCGCAAGCGCCTTCTCACGATGATCAATCGCAATCTCAGAAGCCAAATGAATCCCTCCGTTCCCGAGCGATTACCTCTAATCTACCTATTAATATTAAAGGGAAAAAAAGAAAAATGCAAGGTATATGTGGGGGACAAAACCTGCTTTGCTTCGCCAATAAACGGCACCCGGTGCATTCTATCTGCATGCCGTTCATGACAAGCCGTCCCTAAGGCCTTATAATGGCTACTGGAGGAGTGATGGAAAATGAATGATATCATTCAGATAACCGGGAAAGTAAAATATCCGATCACCATTGATCCAAGTGTATGGATCTTTGACGACCGCAAAGCAGATCTTGAAAGTTTCTTTAACAGCAGAACAGAAAAAACAAACGATGATGAGGACTATACTAAATCCATTTCCAGACACTGGGACAGGGAAATCAAAGAAGGCAATGAAGCACCAGCCCCGCAGACGGAGAAAAAAGTATTCAAGAAGCAGGAACTTGCTGCAGGAACATTCGGAATCCGGTTTGCTCCCTTTTTAGAAAATGCTGAGATCGGTCAGGATGCAGCATCTGTCCATATCGTTTCAGAAGATGAAATTTCCGTTATCTCCCTTGAACAGGCCATGGAGATGATTGCCGCATTCAGCATCGACGGAAAACCGCTAAAAGAAGATGGACCGATGCACTTATATTTCGGAGACGGGTCCAATCGCAGTTTCCCGATCAAAAAGGTTAAAGAAATCGTGATCTTGTAAAAAAGGAAGGTGCCTGACCGGGCACCTTCCCCTTCATTACAGCAAATCAGCCGCAAGCTGAGCGAGGCCTGACCGTTCTCCTTTAACGAGCTTGACATGCCCGGCAATCTGCTGGTCTTTAAATGTTTCCACTACATACGTCAGTCCATTATTGTACTCATCCAGATACGGATGATCAATTTGCTCCGGATCCCCCATGAGGACAATTTTGCTTCTTTCCCCAACCCTTGTAAGGATGGTTTTAACCTCGTGCTTCGTCAGATTCTGCGCTTCATCAATGATGATGTATTGATCCGGGATGCTGCGCCCCCTGATATATGTCAAAGCTTCCACTTCAATTGACCCCATGCCGGCCAGAATGGCATCAAGCTCACCCGGTTTTTTCGTGTTAAATAAAAATTCAAGATTATCATAAATCGGCTGCATCCAGGGACGAAGCTTCTCTTCCTTTTCTCCCGGAAGAAAACCGATATCTTTGCCGACCGGAACAATCGGCCTTGCAACCAGAAGCTTTTTAAACGTCCCCATATCCTCCGTCTGCATAAGGCCCGCAGCAAGCGCCAGGAGGGTTTTCCCTGTGCCCGCCTTCCCTACCAGCGTAACAAGCGGCAAATCGTTCCTAAGAAGCAATTCAAGCGCCATCGTCTGCTGAACATTCCTCGGCCTTATGCCCCAAATATGATCATGATCCGTAAACAGTCTTTTGACCTTTTTCCCTGTTTTATCCACCATTCCCACCGCTGACGCAGATCCGCCGAGTGCATCCTTCATGATGACGAACTGATTCGGATAAAACGGATGATTCGTTATTTCTATCAGGAGCAATTCATTTTTTTCATAAAACCTGTCCAAATTTCCTCTGTCTATGTACAAATCGAGGAAACCTGTATAAATGTGGTCCACTTCCACCACCCGGTCACTTAGAAAGTCCTCAGCAATGAGCCCAAGTGCATCTGCTTTTACACGGACCAGCGTATCTTTGCTTACAATAATAACCGGACGGCCGTTTTCTTTAAGTTTTTCTTCATTTGACAGATTATTGGCCACGGCAAGAATCCGGTTATCATTTGTTTTCTCAACAAAAATATCCTGCAATTCATGGAAAGACCGGTGATTTAATTCTATTCTCAAGACTCCCCCATTGTGGAGCTGTATTTTCTCATGAAGCTTCCCTTTTTCGCGCAGGCCGTCAATCAATTTGGAAACCTGCCTTGCATTTCGGCCAACTTCATCCATATAGCGTTTTTTGGAGTCCACTTCTTCCAGCACAACAGCCGGGATGACCACTTCATTGTCATCAAAAGAAAAAATTGAATTCGGATCTTGCAGCAGTACATTCGTGTCCAATACATAAACCTTATTCAATATTCCGCCTCCTAGTCCGCATATGGCGGCAGACGCCGCCTTCACTCTCACCACAGCCTGTTCATAATTCGATGCTAAAATATATGATTTTGTGAATAAAGATAGAAGGTTATTTAGACAATAAAGTTAAAAGCCATTGAAAAGGAGTGCTCTTATGCTGCGACCGTTATTATTTTTCATCCTGTCCGGCCTGTTCATGCTCACAGCCTGTTCCGCCAATGAAAATTCCCAAGGTGAGACATCTACTGATTATAAATCCAAGCCTATTACCGTTAAAAACAGTATTGAACGGCCGGTTGACCGTAAAACAGGACAGCAAATTTCCAAACATCTTGTTGATATCGCCAACCGGGTGCCGGATGTCAACGATGCAACGGCTGTTGTACTCGGCAAATACGCCATTGTCGGGATTGACGTGGAATCAGAGCTTGACAGAAGCAAAGTAGAATCCGTCAAGTACTCCGTAACCGAGAGCCTTAAAAACGATCCATACGGCGCCAATGCCATCGTTGTTGCGGATGCCGATACGAACCAGAGAATCCGTCAGTTAGCAAAGGAAATCCGCCAGGGCCGGCCTATCGGAGGCCTTCTCGATGAACTCGCCGCCATTGTCGGACGCGTAATGCCGGATGTACCTAATGATACGATTGATAACCAGGAAAAAGAACCAACCGAGCAAGACAATGATCAGCTTCCAAAAAAAGACCAGAATGAATTGGATAAGCATCAGAACGACGAATCCAATCATGAACTGAAGAAGAACTAGGCAGACAGCGCATAAAAGCTTAGCCGGAAAAAACCGGCTAAGCTTTTTTCAATGCGTCCATGACCTGCTGATCCAGACGGGCTGCTGCTTTTTCATCGTAAGTTTTCGCGTACTGCGGTTCTGCAGAAATCCGGGACCCGTAAAACATGACATCACGAATTTCGGAGATCTCGAGCTCCACTAAAGAAAGCTTAAGCGGGACATCTTCCATCCGATCGTATTTGACATGAGCGTTTCCTATAATGGAATAGGCAGATTCGTTCGCAAGAAGATTAATGACAGCAGCTGGATGCTTATGTATATTTTCCAAAATCCTTGAACGAGTATCCAGTGCAAAATAAAGGCGGTTGCGGTCTGGAGCAAGCACCCATGAAATTGCATTCACATTCGGCGCACCTGTTTCATGATCAATGGTTGCAATGGTCACAAATCTTTCCCTTTGCAAAGCGTCAAAAAGCGGGTCAATCAGCTGAATTTCAACCTTATTTGCCATCTTCATCCCTCCAATGCCGCAGTATACATCTATCATACCGATTTTTCACAAATGTTCCAACAAAAACAGTCCCCTCTCAGAAACTTTTTCAGCCTGTGGTATAATCAGTCTATACAAACAGTTTAGAGGTGTTATCCATGAGAGTAAAATGTGTTATATGTGACCAAGTCCACACAATAAATGATGAAACCCTGCTTGCTAAAAGGCTCCGAAACCGGCCAATCCACACATACACCTGTCCTGAGTGCTATGACCGGATCGAAGTAAAAACGAAAGAACGCCTCAGTACAGGAAACTTCAAGCTCTACCGGGACAAACCTGCTGGAGACTACTGGTCTTGATCATCCGGGGAGTACTCTCCGGTCTTGCCGGCGGCCTCGCTCTCGGTCTTTTTCTCAAATGGGTTCAATGGGCAGCAGGCTTTAAAGTCTATACCCTGCTGCTCAATATTGATTTTATTTATCCAAAACCGCTTCCTGAATGGCTGGAGTTTGCCATCCACCTGGCTGTAGCGGTCTTCATTGGAATCGGGTATGTATTGATCGCCGATAAGCAGCGGGTTTCCGGCTTTTCTAAACAGCTCGCACTCGCATTCTTTTTAACATTGCCGGCTCTCCTTCTATACTTCCCATTATCTCTATTGGCGGAAAAAGAAGTGCCTCCCGTTTATGATCTGGCTGCTTTTGGCTGGTGGGCTGCGGGGCATTTGGTGTTTGTGGGGGTTATGGCATGGATTGGGAGGGGGGAAGAAAGTTGACAGCTAACTTTTAATTTTCATTTCGTTCTTAAAATGGCTAGAATCAATTAAATAGCTTCTACCTTTAGTAACTCCCTCTTTTCTTAAGCTTGAATTAATAAGCAGTTTACTTGCTGCAGAAACAGAAATCAATCCTGTGAATTCTCTGAATTGCCGATTGGTAATTCTATTAGATTTTAGAAGATAATAATCCATTAAAGCCAACCCGTGGGCTTCCTTCGCACGATTTCGACACCTAGTACAGACCCAGGCTTTCCGTTTCCTTTCCATAGTCAGTGTATTGCATTTTGAACACTCTACACCGCACATAATATCCAGATCACTTACCTTGTAATACCCCATTACGTCAAAATCCTTCTCAACATGACTATTTAACAGCAAATCAATTACCTGCTTCTTACTTGAACTTTTCTCATCCCTGGATAAAGGTAATTCAAGTTCTTTTAGCTTAGATAAAATCCCTCCAGCATGGACAACCTGTTTTTCTGCTTCCGGATACTCTTTATTGGTTTTAATAGCAGTAGCCGGGTTGCTGATGACTACCATAGGGAATACGGACCACTTTAAAATACCTTTACTTCTTAAAAATTGAAGCAGCGAATTTTTCTGCCTGTCCACCTGTAAAATAGGATCCGGAAAGCATTCTTCATTTCCTTGCCATATCCGTAGCAGCTGTTTAAAAGTCTGGTCAAAAATCAGAGTTCCCGAAAAATTTTTCACTTCCAATATAAAGATGCATTGATTTGTAATAATCAGCGTATCAATTTGGAATGAGTTTTGATTAAAAGGAATATGAATATTATGCAAAATACTATATTTTTCTCCAGAAAGCTGCTGCAAGTAATAATCGATTGAATGTTCACCCCTATATCCTGCTATGCACTTCGATAAATCTTCCTGAATCTGTTTGCGTTTAGGATGATTCTTCCTCAGTCTCCTTAATAGTGCCTGTAATTTTAAGATTCGAATTGGAGTTCCTCTTTCTTTAACTATCAAGCCATCCCTCCTTTAACTAATGATTAAAGTATACTTCACATACTAGGGTTTAGACGAAACACTAAAAACCATTATTTCCGGCTAAAAATTAAAAATTGTATTTCACCGCATTAAAATATCTACTTTATATTCCTGAAAATATGAAGTTTTCTAAAATTTTTTTATTTGGGCTGTCCGCTTTTTACTTAAACACTCGTCTTTTCCAAGGTTGAAAACTAGCAGCCCCCTGAATCTATCTCTCTTTTGCTATGCTGCTCTTTAGTTGGATTAAGCTCTTTGCCTTCCCTTCGCTAACAAATGGACGTTAGCCTAAGCAATTTGTCCGTTCTCTTTTTTTCCGTCCTCCGTCCATATTTAGCCGATCCTATCTTTCTGGCCATTCCACTAATTTTTTTAGCCGGTCACAGCATTAATTTGTCCGTTCTCCCCTTTTATTCGGCCGTCCTTCTCCCGTATTTAGACAGTCCTCTTTTTCTGGCCATTCGTCCAATCTATTTAGCCGGTCGACGCATTAATTTGGCCGTCCTCCGTCCGTATTTAGCCGATCTTCTATTTCTTGCCATTCATCCAATTTATTTAGCCAGTCGGTGCAGCAATTTGTCTGTCCTCCCCTTTTATTCGGCCGTCCTCCGTCCGTATTTAGCTGGTCCTCTCTTTCTGGCCATTCCACTAATTTTTTTAGCCGGTCACAGCATTAATTTGTCCGTTCTCCCCTTTTATTCGGCCGTCCTTCTCCCGTATTTAGCCAGTCCTCTTTTTCTGGCCATTCGTCCAATCTATTTAGCCGGTCGACGCATTAATTTGGCCGTCCTCCGTCCGTATTTAGCTGGTCCTCTTTTTCTGGCCATTCGTCCAATCTATTTAGCCGGTCGACGCATTAATTTGGCCGTTCTCCCCTTTTATTCGGCCATCCTCCGTCCGTATTTAGCCGATCTTCTATTTCTGGCCATTCATACAATTTATTTAGCCAGTCGGTGCAGCAATTTGTCCGTTCTCCCCTTTTATTCGGCCATCCTCCGTCCGTATTTAGCCGATCTTCTATTTCTGGCCATTCATACAATTTATTTAGCCAGTCGGTGCAGCAATTTGTCCGTCCTCTCCTATTATTTGGCCGTCCTCCGTCCGTATTTAGCCGATCTTCTATTTCTGGCCATTCATACAATTTATTTAGCCAGTCGGTGCAGCAATTTGTCCGTTCTCCCCTTTTATTTGGCCGTCCTCCGTCCGTATTTAAGCGTCCCTCTCTTTCTGGCCATTCCACAAATTTATTTAGCCAGTCAACGCATTAATTTGTCCGTTCTCCCCTTTTATTTCGCCGGCCCCCGCCCGGATTTAGCCAATCCTCTCTTTCTGGCCATTCATCCAATTTATTTAGCCGGTCGACGCATTAATTTGTCCGTTCTCCCCTTTTATTTCGCCGGCCCCCGCCCGGATTTAGCCAATCCTCTCTTTCTGGCCATTCATCCAATTTATTTAGCCGGTCGACGCATTAATTTGTCCGTTCTCCCCTTTTATTTCGGTCAAGTCCATTATCTTGTGTAAATATTCATACCATGTTTTCAACCTTATAAAATAGATAGGGCATTTTTTTATAGAGGAAGAGAACTTAGTTCTCTTTCACGTCGTACATGTACTTTCGATCTCCAGGGTCGAGGGATTTTTCATAGTCCATCAAGACAGCTCCGATCAGACGAAAAGCAGACTGGGTGTTGGGGAAGATTCGAATGACGCGCTCTCTTCTTCTGATTTCAGCATTCAGGCGTTCCAGGTTATTGGTGGTCCGCAGCTTTTTTTGGAAGCCCAGAGGTTCATTCATAAATTGGATGGCATCCTCAAAACCATCGTCCAACAGTGTCAGCACCGTTTCATATCCGCGCTCTCCATCATAGGTGTGCATAAACTCCTCTTTTAAAGCTCTTGCGTCTTCTGGTTTCGCGGCATCAAAAATACGGAGGAGGGCGTGTTTTAATTCTTCTGCCTGTTTCTTCGGCATGCGGTCAAACAGGTTCTTTTTAAAGTGAAACGTGCATCTCTGCCAGCTTGTTCCGACAAAGGATTCCTGAATGGCTGCCTTCAAGCCCTTATGGGCGTCCGAAATCATCAGTTTGGGAGACTGAAATCCCCTAGATTTAAGGTGGCTAAAGAATTGGGTCCAGCCTTCTTTGGATTCGGAATGATTGACAGCCAGCCCAATGACTTCCCGTTTAAGCTGAGAGTTGACCCCAACGGCCACATAAACTGCTTTTGAAACCACACGCTGATGTTCGCGGACCTTAATATACAAAGCATCCACAAACACATACTTGTAGTACATGACATTCAGAGGGCGGCTAGCCCACTCGTTCACAATGGGATCAAGTTTTTTGGTGATGGAGGAGACAAGGGACTTGGACACACTTTCCCCGCAAAGCTGTTCCATAATCTTCGTCACTTTGCGAGTTGAAACGCCGTTGACGACCATTTCCATCATAGACAGGACGAGGGCTTGGTCAGCCCGCTTATATTTCTCGAACACAGAGGTGGAAAACTCACCGTTTCGGGTACGGGGAACCTTCAGGTTAATCTTTCCGATAGAAACAAGAAAGTCTCGTTCATAATAGCCGTTCCGGTAGTCAGTCCTGCCACTCGTTCTTTCATAAGCATCCGCGTTCAGGTGCTCATCCCGTTCGCTTTCCATCACTTGATTCAGAATCAAAACAAGTGATGATTTCACGACAGCGTCCAGATTAGAATTCAAGAGGTGGTCTTTTAAGTCCTCCACATTTAGGGTAAGATTAATTTGGGTCATATTCATCCTCCATTACATTTTTTCTTGGTCGAAAACATTGTAACATGAGGGTGATATGACCCTTTTTCTATTTACACAATTATATGGACTCTATCTTTATTTCGCCGGCCCCCGCCCGGATTTAGCCAATCCTCTCTTTCTAGCCATTCGTCCAATTTATTTAACCGTTCGACACATTAATTTGTCCGTTCTCCCCTTTTTTTTGGCCGTCCTCCCGCTCTGCCGCTCATACTCTGCCCCTCACTTCCCCCTTCAAGCTTTATACAAAAAACCCCTTACTAACAAAGTAAGGGGTGCATGATTAGATATAATTCCGAAACCGGCCGGGCTCCTTGCGCATCTGATCTTTCATGACATCAATCAGTTCTTTAGGGAAGCGGGTTCGGTATTCTTCTCCATTCTGGACACATGAGATCCAGTACATGTCTTCGTCGGGATGGAAGGTGAGCTGCTCGACTCCATGATCCTCTCGAAGGAGTTTCTCGAACAATTCCGCTGTTTCAAAGGCTGATGGGTCGTCAGTCCGGTCGAGGGCGACTACTTTGATAGAGAGCCAGTTGTAGAGTGTATCCTGAAGGGATCTCATGTGGATTGCTCCATTTTCTTGTGGCGGTTGAGGCGGATTTTATAGATGATTAAAATCAGTGCTGCGATGACGAGTCCTTCTGCTATAGGCAGGAATGCAGCAAGGAATGTCAGGACGGCACATCCAAGAAATAGAAATGCGTAGATGACAGCGGCTTTAAGAGGCGGAAGCTTTTTGGCAAAGCCAAGCTTAAAGACGAGAATGGATAGCAGCAGGATGACCGTAAACATAGCCTGGCCGCCTGAAATTGGATCCATGGTTGTATAAATCAGTTTGGCTACAGGCCACATTCTGTCATAGACTTCTGCATCTGTCATAGGAAAACCCCCTTACATTAAAAAAAATTGGTTTCTTTCAGAGTAGCAAAGAAACCAATTTCGGACAAGCATTTATTCGGTTTACAGACCAGCGAGTTTCTTTTTCTTCGCTACTCTTTCCCGTTCGTTTTTCTCAAGAATTTTCTTTCTCAAACGAATGGATTCAGGTGTTACTTCGCAGTACTCGTCATCGTTCAGGTACTCAAGAGATTCCTCAAGTGTCATGATGCGAGGTTTTTTCATCGTCGTTGTTTGATCTTTTGTTGCGGAACGGACGTTTGTTTGCTGCTTCATTTTGCAGATGTTTACGACTAGATCAGTGTCGCGGTTGTGTTCGCCGACAATCATTCCTTCGTAAACGTCTGTGCCTGGCTCAACAAAGATTACGCCGCGGTCTTCGATTCCCATGATTCCGTACCCAGATGATTTACCGTTTTCCATAGAGACGAGTACACCTTGACGGCGTCCTCCAACCTGGCCGGTAGCCATCGGCTGGTAACTGTCGAATGTATGGTTGATGATTCCATATCCGCGGGTAAGGGAAAGGAATTCTGTTGAATAGCCGATCAATCCTCGTGAAGGAACCATGAAGATCATTCTTACTTGGCCGTTTCCATTGTTGATCATGTCGAGCATCTCGCCTTTACGGGCACCGATGGATTCCATGACCGCACCTGTGTAGTCTTCAGGAACGTCGATTTGAACGCGTTCTACAGGCTCACAGCGGACGCCGTCGATTTCACGGACGATAACTTCAGGTTTTGACACTTGAAGCTCATAGTTTTCACGGCGCATGTTTTCAATCAGGATGGAAAGGTGAAGCTCTCCGCGTCCTGAAACGGTCCATGCATCCGGAGAATCTGTGTTTTCAACACGCAGACTCACATCCGTTTGAAGCTGCTGCATTAAACGCTCTTCAATTTTGCGGGATGTGACGAATTTGCCTTCGCGTCCTGCAAACGGGCTGTTGTTTACAAGGAACGTCATTTGAAGAGTTGGCTCATCAATGCGAAGAATTGGAAGGGCTTCCTGGTGCTCAATCGGACAAACCGTTTCCCCTACGTTGATGTCTTCCATACCGGATACAGCAACAAGGTCCCCGGCTTTTGCTTCTTGGATTTCCACACGTTTTAATCCCTGGAAACCAAAGATTTTCGTAACCCGGAAGTTTTTAGCTGTTCCGTCAAGCTTCATGAGGGAAACTTGCTGCCCTACTTGCATTGTACCTCTGAACACACGTCCAATTCCGATACGTCCTACATAGTCATTGTAGTCAAGAAGCGCTACTTGGAACTGCAGCGGATCTTCACTGTTATCAACAGGTGAAGGAATGGTTTCCATAATCGATTCAAAGATGCACTCCATGTTTTCTTCCTGCTCGGCAGGATCCGGATTCATACTGGCTGTTCCGTTTACCGCAGAAGCGAATACAACCGGGAATTCCAGCTGTTCTTCTGTTGCGTCAAGCTCGATGAAAAGATCGATAACCTCGTCGACAACTTCCTGCGGACGGGCTGAATCTTTATCGATTTTGTTAACAACAACGATAGGAGTCAGTTTCTGTTCAAGCGCTTTTTTCAGTACGAAGCGTGTTTGAGGCATGCAGCCTTCATAAGCATCGACAACAAGCAGAACGCCGTCAACCATTTTCATGATCCGCTCTACTTCACCGCCGAAATCAGCATGTCCTGGAGTATCCAAGATGTTGATCCGGGTGTCTTTATATTGAATGGCCGTGTTTTTAGCCAAGATCGTTATTCCGCGTTCACGTTCCAAATCATTGGAGTCCATGGCACGTTCAGCAACCTGCTCGTTTGCACGGAATGTTCCAGCTTGATGAAGCAGTTTGTCTACCAGCGTCGTTTTACCATGGTCAACGTGGGCAATAATCGCAATATTGCGAAGATCATTTCGAAGTTTCACAATTTCATCTCCTATAATTTCAAAATACCCTCGATATTATAACACACACTGCTGGTAAAAAAGAAAGTTTTTGAGTAAACTTAAGCTGAAATCTTTTTTATATGATAGGGGATGCAGGAAATGAAGCCGGGAAAATGGATATTTTTAGTGCTTGCAATACTGGCTGCGGTCATGATGATGATGATTGGTGTATCCGTAGGATTAAGAAGCGTACTTGGGATTCTCGCTTCCATTATCGGCTTATGTGCCGTAATGGGCTTCGGATTTGCTACGAAAAAGAGAATGCGTGAAAAAGGTCTGCTTTAAAATAAAAATGCCGCGGTCATTGGAGCCGCGGCGTTTTTTATATAGGCAGAATGAGAATGGTATAAGATTTCCCCATACTTTCTTCCATTTTAAATTGTTCAAAACCTGAAGCGCTCAGAAAGTGGATCCAGTCCAGCCTTCCAGCAGGAACGCCCGCAAAAAGAACCTTGTGATTTTTTTCCTTCATCTCATTTCGTATCAGCCCGATTACCTTTTTTCCGATTCCGGTCCTTCTTATGGACGGATTTACCAGAATGGTTCCGAGCCACGGCTTCTCATTCGATGGAGCCCAGTCTGCCGTATAGGTATAAGCCGCGGGTTTATCGCTTTGCTCCCAAACACGCCAATTCCCCTGGTACATTTCATACTTTTTCATATATTCTCTTAGACCTTCTGGATTTGTTTCTTCTTCCATCCAGGCCGGACTTTGTTTAACCCATTCAAACAGAAGAGAAAAATCGTTTTCTTTAAAATTTCTGCTTATCAGCATGCTCAGCCCTTTTTCAAGTAAGAATTCAGTACTTCTTCATGCAGTCCTTCTCTGGCCGCCAGAATGCTGTTCTGCTCGATCATGCTGATTGGCTCACCTTCGACTGTTGTAGCTTTGCCTCCTACTTCCTCGAGAAGAACGAGTCCCGCTGCAAAATCCCATGGTGCCAGTCTCATCGTAATATAGCAGTCCAGTCTTCCAGAGACAACGTAGGCAAATTCAAGGGCTGCCGATCCATAAGACCGAGTCCCTCGGGCGTTTCTGACTAACGGTGCAAGCACTGAAGGATCAATTCTCCGGTTCTCCGTTACCCATGTGGCATTCAGGCCGATAATCGCTTCTTTTACTTCCCTTTTTTCAAGCTTTGGAAGCGGTATTTCATCCATAAATGCCCCTTCCCCTTTAATAGCATGATAAAGCTCGTCATGAACCACATCGTAAATGAGACCGATCATGCCGATTCCATCTTCATAAATACCGATGCTAATGGCAAAATTGCGCTGCTGGTGAACAAAATTCATCGTGCCGTCAATTGGATCTATAATCCATATAACCCCTTGTGAATCTTCAATTTTATGTCCATAGCCCTCTTCTCCGAGTATTCGGTGATCAGGGTACGTTTGGTTAATTTTGCTGATGAAAAATTGCTCGGTTTCTTTATCCATATTCGTTACAAGATCATTCGGATTGGATTTCGTCTGTATAGAAAGAGAAGATTTAAATGACCGGCGGATTCGCTCTCCCGCTTCCTTTACCCAGGTTTTTGCTTTAAGGTCAATTTCTTTCCAATTTGTCATAGTTAGCCTCTTTTCTGATAAAACTTTGGATACGATTCATTTCAAATGCGCAAATGGTGGAAAGCCTGTCCATCTATGTATGCTTATTGTATTCAGGATACTGCAACAAAATCAGGAAAACAAGCGGGAAGGGAGGGCTGAGCCCGACACAGATAAAAACGAACCCACTTAAGGTTCGTTTAACATCCAAGAATCTATGCCTGTAGCTTAAGCCATTCTTTTCTGAGTTTTTCAAGTCTTTGTTTGATTTCGGATTTTTGATCTTCGTTGTTATCCTGCATCGCTTCAAACAGTGTGGCCAGTTCGTAATCCAATTCCAGCTGAATCACACTGATGCGATTTTTTATTTCTCTTGGCTGTGCGGCTTTAATGACCTGTTTCATCGAAAAACTCCCCTTTCATACTCATTTCCTGACTGTTTTATCCTGGGACCGATGAGATTTTGTATATCTTATGTTCATTTATAATGACAGGGAACACAGTGAAAAAAATTGTGTATCTACCTATATAATGGCTTATTACGAATACTTTACCACGTTGCAGTCACGTTGAAACGTGCAACTTTATTGGAGCGTGCATCCGGTTGTGCTACAATATTTTTACTTAGAATCAGGAGGGTTTAGACAGCGATGAAATTTACAGGATTTGATGCAGAAGACTTTGCAGTGTTTACAATAGATGGATTGAACGAGAGGATGGAAAAGCTGACCGGACAGGTCCGCCCTAAACTTGAAGCGCTGGGAGAGCATTATCGTTCCGTCCTTTCCGATTGGACAGGGGAAGAAATCTTCCCGCATGTGGCGAAGCATGCACGCCGTTCTGTCAATCCGCCGGATGATACTTGGGTGGCATTCGCTCCAAGCAAAAGAGGGTATAAAATGCTCCCTCACTTCCAGATCGGCCTATGGCATACTCATGTATTCATCTGGTTTGCCATGATTTATGAGGCTCCTCTGAAGCAAGCGTTCGGTAAAACGGTACAAAAAAATCTGGATCAAATCTTAACGGAGATTCCTGACGAGTTTGTCTGGTCTGCCGATCATACAAAACCAGGCGCTGTTTCTCAAAAAGAGTTGGGCAGAAAAGGGCTGGAAGAAATGGCGGAAAGGCTTCAAAAGGTAAAGAAAGCTGAAATGCTCTGCGGAGTTCATTTCACGCGCGAAGAAGCAGAAGCCATGAGCAGCGATGAATGGCATGAGAAAATTGAACACTCCCTAAAAACCCTGCTCCCTCTGTATGAATTAGCGAAAACATCTTCTTAATAGAAAAATCCCGGGAATGTCTCCCGGGATTTTTACTAATTCATTTTAATTTTTTCTCCATCTTCACTTTCTCTAGCCTTCTTTACAGCTCTGTAGGAGGAGTAGCCGCTGACTTCTTCAAATTCATCACATAAGTTTTTTTCATCAGCTTTACCCGGTACAATTTCCTTAAACCTTCTGTAGCTGCGCATGAATTCTTCCCGGCTGATTCCCTGCTCATACGCTTTTTCAACATTCTCAAAAAATTGGACAGCATCAATGATTTCTTCAGTTGACCAGTCAGCTGCCAGTGGATATTGATAATCCAATTTGTTCACCCCAATTCATCAATCATGACCCCATTGTCTCCGGATCTTTTCTCCCTCTCGTAATATTCTATCAAATAACTCCTGTACAGAGGGAATATCCTGAATTAGACCAGCGGACTGGCCTGCCCAGCCAAAACCTTCTGATCTTTTCCCTTCATATATGTATTTTTTATTTGCTCCTCCATCTATATACGTTCTTAGCCCCTCAAAGCCTGCGTTTTGTTCTTCCAGCTCCAAAATCCGTTTCGTCCATTCATTGGATATGGCTCTGGCAGGCGCCCCAAGGCTTTTTTTAATGAGCACGGTTTTGGTTTCATCCATCTCGACTAAATCGTTTTTATAGGCTTCATGGGCATGTACACATTCTTTGACTGCGATAAAGCGCGTGCCCATTTCAATTCCATCCGCACCAAGAGCAAGGGCGGCCATCAGCCCTTTTCCATCTGCCAGACCTCCGGATGCAATAACAGGAATGGATACAGCCTCTGCGATTTGAGGGATAAGGACTAGGGTGCCGGTATCATTTTTCCCCAGATGCCCCCCGCCTTCCTGACCGACTGCCATAATAGCATCCGCACCTAATTCTTCTGCTTTTACTGCTTGTCTAACAGCTGCGACCAGTACTAGTTTTTTCACAGGCACACCTTTTAACTGCTCAAAAAAAGGAGCGGGATTTCCTCCAGTCATTGAAATCACTTGTACGCCTTCCTCGACCGCAGCTTCCAGCATATGCGAAAACGGTCTTCCATGCTGTCCGATTGCAAAATTCACCCCGAATGGCCGGCTTGTTTTTTCTTTCGTCTTTCTGATTTCCCTTCTCAGATCATTGGGTGTTTCAAGAGACATGGCCGTGATTTGTCCCAGCCCTCCCGCATTTGAAACGGC
Organism: Bacillus sp. FJAT-42376; assembly: GCF_003816055.1. Taxonomy (NCBI): domain Bacteria; kingdom Bacillati; phylum Bacillota; class Bacilli; order Caryophanales; family Bacillaceae; genus Bacillus; species Bacillus sp. FJAT-42376. The sequence goes on along the minus strand of NZ_CP033906.1, from coordinate 2,144,060 downwards.
AGAAGCCAGATCTGAGTAGGCTAAATAAGCAAGCCCTCCCTGAATGATGGGATAATCAATTCCAAGCATTTCTGTTACGTTCGTTTTCCAATTCATCTTCATCCCCCCTTCTAATGCATTCGATAACGAAGATTCGATCTCCTTTGACAAGTTCTCACATTATTTTCTTTATAAAACCCCCTGCAGATGATATAATTCATTTGTTTTAAATTAAGATGCAATTTGACAAAGAAGGTGGCATTATACATTGAACCAAAACCTAACACCGCTTTATACCGGATTGAAAAAACATATTGACCGGAACCCCATTCAATTTCATATACCAGGCCATAAAAAAGGCGCAGGGATTGACCCCGATTTTAGAGAGTTTATCGGTGAAAATGCGCTGAAAATGGATTTGATTAATATTGGACCTCTCGATGATCTCCACTCTCCAAAAGGCATCATCAAGGATGCGCAGGAACTCGCAGCGGAGGCATTTGGAGCAGATTATACGTTCTTTTCCGTTCAGGGTACAAGCGGGGCCATTATGACAATGGTGATGGCTGTCTGCAAGCCCGGTGATAAAATCATCGTACCGAGGAATGTTCATAAATCGGTTATGACAGCGATCGTTTTCTCAGGTGCAGTGCCTGTTTTTATCCATCCTGAGGTGGATAAAGAGCTGGGAATTTCCCACGGTATAACGACAGATTCCGTGCAAACCGCACTGGACCAGCATCCTGACGCAAAAGGAGTTCTCGTCATTAACCCCACATATTTTGGGATTTCTGCTGATCTGAAGAAAATCGTTGAAATAGCCCACTCTTACCATGTACCGGTTTTAGTTGATGAGGCGCATGGCGTTCACATTCATTTTCATGAAGACCTTCCGATGTCTGCCATGCAGGCGGGGGCCGATATGGCAGCAACGAGTGTCCATAAGCTTGGAGGGTCGATGACTCAAAGTTCCGTTTTGAATGTACGAGAGGGACTTGTTTCCGCTCAGCGTGTGCAATCGATTTTAAGTATGATGACTACAACATCAACTTCCTACCTTTTGCTCGCCTCACTTGATGTAGCGCGCAAACGCCTTGCTACAGAAGGGCGCGAATTGATTGACAAAACGATCCAGCTTGCTCAGACAACAAGACACAGACTGAATGAAATTGAAGATATCTATTGTGTAGGATCCGAAATACTTGGCACCAAATCAACGTACGATTATGACCCGACAAAGTTAATTATTTCTGTGAAGGATCTTGGTTTAACCGGCTATGATGTAGAAAAATGGCTTCGGGAAAAGTACCGGATCGAGGTTGAACTATCTGACTTGTACAACATCCTTTGCATCATAACTCCCGGTGATACGGCCGCAGAAACCGATTTGCTCATTGAAGCCCTTACCGAGCTTTCTAATCGCTTCAAGCACCGCGATCCCGGTCAAGTTGAAGAAACGGCCGTTCTTCTTCCGGATATTCCTGTATTGGCTCTAACCCCGAGAGATGCTTTCTATGCAGAGACAGAAATTGTTGATTTTAATGAGTCGGCGGGAAGAATTATTGCTGAATTCATCATGGTTTACCCTCCCGGAATACCGATTTTTATTCCCGGCGAAATCATTACAGAGGATAATCTTGCCTACATCCAAAAAAATATGGAGGTCGGGCTCCCTGTTCAAGGCCCCGAAGATCCCAATCTGAATTCGCTTCGTGTGATTAAAGAGCATAAAGCGATTCGCTAGTTCATAAATAAAAGCATGCGCGTTAAAACGCGCATGCTTTTTACCCTTTTTATATAAACCCCTGTCAAATTCACCGTTCGATTTCTGTTTTTTCACACTCACAATTTAAGCATCTTCCGTACAATGTAGATACTTTTTCATCTTCGAAGTGGCTGATCGTGCTGTTGCATTCCTGGCAAACGATTGTTCCCATCTTCTCATCCCCTTTTCATTTCATAAATTGTAAGCGGTTTTAATCATTTATTAACACTATATTATTATGTCACATTATATTCGTCAAGCACAAAAAGTATGTCACATATATTTAATTTTGAGTGCCCTTTTTCAAAAAACTTACCGGTCCTCACGGAAAGTTTCCTGAAGAACCTTGTCTTATCCAATCAAGAATCCTATATAATGGAAGGTATGAGGGCGAAATGGAGGGGACATGAATGGGAGAACATGCCAGTATTGTGTTAAATCCGCAAGAAAATGTATCCATTGAGGCTGTTTCCGAATTGATTGATTACTATAAAATCATTACAGGAAAAACGGGCGAGCAGCTTGGATGGCATTACAGGGAAACGGCCTTTCCATATGAAGTGGAAGTGAAAGAGAACCTTCTTTATTTAAAAAGCTCCCACCCAGGGTTTAATCAGATCATCATTGGAGTTGCCGATCGTTCGGTCATCCAAGTTTATCTGTCTGCGGCTTCTGTTCTAGGAGACAAAGCTAAGGCGAACGAACTATGCAAATTTCTAGCGAAAAAAATGAAAGCAGAGCTTCACTTATTTAACGGCAAGATTATGAGATTCAGCTGATTTTTAGCGGGTCGTTTAACAAAAGCCGTACTAAACAAACTCTGCAAGAAAATAAGCCGAAATAAAGAAGAAATAAACCCGGATAGCTTTTTCGGGTTTATTTTTGCGTAAAATAGGCTAAATAGCATAAGTGGATTTTTTTTGTCGTTTTCTGCATGAGGATTTCGTATAGAATAATCCATCATGCTTCAAACTAAAGCAAAGACATGTTACAATATGCCACGTTGTGTTTTTTTTCACAAACTACGAAAGAAGGAGCAGATGCGTATGAAACGTATAACACCTGTATTTACCGTTTCAGTAATCGTCTCCGCTCTGTTTATCTTATGGGGAGTTTTGCCAGCAAACGTCCTTGGCGGTTTTACTCTTTCTAAAGTTACAGCAGCGGTGCACGCTTTTATCATTGAAAAATTCGGGTGGTTTTACTTGCTTACCGCCTCATTCTTCCTGATCTTCGCGTTAGGACTCATTTTTACGAAGTATGGAAATATCAAACTGGGTAAAGATGACGATGAACCCGAATATTCGTACATATCCTGGTTTGCTATGCTATTCAGTGCCGGCATGGGGATTGGCCTGGTGTTTTGGGGAGCAGCCGAGCCGCTCAATCACTACATGACACCTCCTATGGGGGAAGGCGGTACAGATGAAGCAGCCAGAGGAGCACTTCGCTACTCATTCTTCCATTGGGGCTTGCACCCTTGGGGGATTTACTCTGTCATAGCATTGGCACTTGCCTATTTTACATTTAGAAAAGGACAAAATGGGGTAATAAGCAAAACCCTTGAACCTCTTATCGGGAAACGGTCTGAGGGCGGATGGGGCACTCTCATTAACTTCCTTGCCGTGTTTGCCACCATTTTTGGCGTAGCAACTTCTTTAGGCCTGGGTGCTACACAAATTTCAGGCGGGGTATCTCATGTATTCCCTGTTATTCAGAACAATCTGGCCACACAGCTGATTATTATTGCCATTGTGACCGTATTATTTACCTTATCAGCTCAATCAGGACTTGATAAAGGGATCAAAATACTCAGCAATTTAAATGTCGCATTAGCCATCCTGCTCATGTTGGCCCTTTTATTCATCGGACCAACTAACTTTATTATGGATTTCTTTGTGACTACGCTTGGCAGTTACATCCAGAACCTTCCATCCCAAAGCTTTAAAATGCTTCCATTCTCTGAAGGAAATACATGGATTCAGGACTGGACGCTCTTTTACTGGGCATGGTGGATTTCCTGGGCGCCTTTTGTAGGGACATTTATTGCACGGATTTCAAAAGGTAGAACGATTCGGGAATTTGTGATAGGGGTTTTAGCCGTTCCGACTGTATTCGGCGCATTATGGTTTTCCGTATTTGGAGGATCTGCCCTTTATCTTCAGCACATCAAGCATATTCCGCTTGTTGAGGCGATGACGAAAGGCGGTACAGAAATTGCATTGTTTGAAATGCTGAGCAATTTCCCGTTTGGAACCGTGCTTTCCCTGCTTGCCATTTTCCTGATTGCTACATTCTTTATCACATCAGCAGACTCAGCTACATTCGTTCTGGCCATGCAGACAACAGATGGCGATTTGAACCCTAAGAATTCGGTCAAATTAATATGGGGTCTCATTCAATCGGCGATCGCTGCGATTCTGCTGTTTACAGGCGGACTAGAGGCCTTGCAAACAGCCTCCATTATTGCTGCCCTGCCTTTTGCCATCATTATGATTCTTATGGTCTTCTCTTTAATGAAATCCTTAAGAAAAGAAAAAGTAATGATTTATAAGCCGGTAAGCAAAGAAAAATTAGAAGAATTGGAAAAAAATGAAACTTAACAAAAAACACTTCCGTCTAATAAACGGAAGTGTTTTTTTATTTGGTTCTGTTCGAATTTGAGGCAGGATTAATGAGCCCTCTCATGGTTTTTGACTTTCTGATTGTGCGGCAGGCTAAGACTTCGCTGAGCAAAACATAGTTAAATCACTTTAGCTCTGCTAAATTTGGCTGTTGATTTCCGCAGCTGCTACCTGGGCGGGCAGTGAGCTTCCTCACCGCTTTGTGCCTGCGGGACTCACCTTCTATGCAGAAGTCTCGCCCCAGCCGCTCCAGGTGTAAAAAAATCAACGTCAGGAGTTAACACAGCCTTTTCTTTAAGAATCAATTTTTCATTTGGATAACATTTTGATGACATTTACAGGATGTTTAAAGGATTATGATAAAATAAAAATAATTTGAGGCTCAGCTGGGTCTAAGGAGGGATAAGCCGTGTTACCGGAGAGAATTAGGCGGTTCGATCGAATGCTTTTAGCCGCCGTCATAGGTCCTGCTTTATTTCTATCTTCCTGCACGCCCCCGGGATTGATGTTCCAGTCTGCAGGCTCGGCCATTCACACGAAAGATAAAGTGATCCTCTTTTTTTCTGATCAAAAAAAAATGGAAGATGAAGAACAATATTATGATGCCCTTCTGGCTATAAAAGACCAATACCCTGAAGATTATGAAAAGATGAGAGTGTATCAGGATGATAAAAAAAACCCTTTCGGAATCAGCACTTATCCATCTCTGCTGGTCATAAATAATCAAAAAGTAGTGGTCCATATTGAAGGAAATGTCCAATCAAAGGAAGAAATATTAAAACCCCTGACAAAAGTGCTGCAAAATTAAAAACCTCCGCTTGCGCGGAGGTTTTTTGATTATTTAATGATGTGGATCGGGCTTCCAAGAGCTACTTCAGCCGCTTCCATCGTAATTTCTCCCAAAGTCGGGTGAGCGTGGATCGTCATAGCAATATCCTCGGCAGTCATACCTGATTCAATTGCAAGGCCAAGCTCAGAAATCATGTCAGAAGCATTTGCACCAGCAATCTGGGCTCCAATCACGATTCCGTCTTCTTTCGTTGTAATAAGCTTCATGAAGCCGTCTGTCTCGTTAAGAGAAAGAGCACGTCCATTTGCTGCAAACGGGAATTTAGCTGCTGTTACAGCAAGTCCTTCTTCTTTAGCCTGAGCTTCTGTATAACCAACAGTAGCCAGTTCAGGCTCAGAGAAGACAACGGCTGGAATTCCAAGATAGTCGATCTCAGAAGGTTCGCCGGCAATTGCTTCTGCAGCGATTTTACCTTCATAAGATGCTTTATGTGCAAGCGGCGGTCCTTCAACGATATCACCAATCGCGAAGATGTTGGAAACGCTAGTGCGGCATTGCTTATCAATTTTGATCACACCGCGGTCGCTCATTTCAACACCTACTTGCTCAAGACCAAGCTCATCTGTGTTTGGACGGCGTCCTACTGTTACCAGTACGTAATCCGCTTCAACCGTTTGTTCTTCGCCTTTTACTTCAAATGTTACTTTCACGCCATTTTCTGTTTCTTCAACAGATTTAGCCATTGCTTTTGTATGGATATCAACGTTTCCTTTTTTCTTCAGGTTACGTTTAACAAGTGAGCTCATTTGTTTCTCAAAGCCCATTAGAATATCATCCAAAGCTTCAATGATAGTTACTTCAGTACCGAAGTTAGCATAAGCAGTTCCAAGCTCTGTACCGATGTAGCCTCCGCCGATGACAACCAATTTCTTCGGAACATCTTTAAGTGCAAGAGCTCCTGTTGAGTGGATAACACGGTCAGAGTATTTGAAAGCTGGAAGTTCGATCGGACGGGATCCCGTCGCAATGATTGCATTTTTAAATTTATAAGTCTGGGAAGAATTTTCATCCATTACTTTAATGGACTCATTGTCTACGAAATAAGCTTCTCCGCGGACGATTTCTACTTTGTTTCCTTTAAGAAGGCCTTCAACACCGCTTGTAAGCTTGTTGACAACACTGCCCTTCCACTCCTGAACCTTTGTAAAGTCAACCTTTACATTCTCAGCTGTGATCCCCATATCTTCAGAATGCTTAGCATTCTCATAGCGGTGGCCAGCTGAAATTAATGCTTTGGATGGAATGCATCCAACGTTTAGGCAAACTCCGCCCAGCGTTCCTTTTTCAACGATTGTTACTTTTTGTCCTAACTGTGCAGCGCGGATGGCGGCTACATAGCCGCCAGGTCCCGCACCAATGACAAGAGTGTCAGTCTCAATAGGGAAATCTCCTACTACCATTGATTACGCCTCCATTAAAATAAGTTGTGGGTCGTTAAGCAAACGCTTGATGTGGTTCATCGCATTTTGTGCAGTAGCACCATCAATCATACGGTGGTCGAAGCTCAAGGATAGAGCAAGAACTGGAGCAACAACAATTTCTCCGTCGCGTACAACAGCTTTTTCAGCAATACGGCCAATTCCAAGGATCGCTACCTCAGGATGGTTGATTACTGGAGTAAACCATTGTCCGCCGGCAGAACCGATATTAGAGATTGTGCATGATGCACCTTTCATTTCGGCACCGGAAAGTTTACCATCGCGCGCTTTAACTGCAAGCTGATTGATCTCATCAGAGATTTCAAATACAGATTTGCGGTCAGCATTTTTCACAACCGGTACAAGAAGACCTTTTTCAGTGTCTGCAGCGATACCGATGTTGTAGTAGTGCTTTTGAACAATTTCGTCTGTGCTGTCATCAAGTGATGTATTAAGCACTGGGAACTTTTTCAGCGCAGAAGTAAGAGCTTTCACAACGTACGGTAAATATGTTAACTTAATACCCTGGTCTGCCGCAACACCTTTGAATTTTTTACGGTGTGCAACAAGCTCCGTTACATCAATTTCATCCATAAGTGTAACGTGAGGAGCCGTATGCTTGGAGTTCACCATAGCCTTGGCAATCGCTCTTCTCATGCCGGACATTTTTTCGCGTGTTTCAGGAAGATCGCCTTCAGGAATCGCTTGTGCTGCCGGTTTAGCTTCTTGCTTCGTTTCCTGTTTGCTTTCTTCTGCAGCAGGAGCATTAGCTGTCTGTGCAGCTCCTCCATTTTGATGGGCATCAATATCTTCTTTTGATACACGGCCGTTTTTGCCTGAACCGTTCACTTGGCGGATATCGATCCCCTGCTCGCGCGCATACTTGCGTACAGAAGGCATAGCCACGATGCGCTTATTCGGATCCACTTCAGCCTGCTCCTGGCTGCCTGCACCGGTTTCAGCAGCTGGTTCTTGTTTAGGAGCTTCTTCTTTTTGAACGTTCTGCCCTTGTTCTCCAGTTGATTGAACTTGAGCTTCTGTTTTTTCTTCTTTTTTCTCATCGCTTCCATGATCGTCGCCCTTAAATTTAAGGTCTTCGTATCCTGGTGCGTCAAAAGTGATCAACGTTTGTCCAACTGTTGCAACTGTTCCTTCTTCAACTTTCAGTTCAAGAACTTTTCCTTTTACAGGAGAAGGGATTTCAACGACAGCTTTATCATTTTGAACTTCAGCAAGTACGTCGTCCTCTTCAATTTCGTCACCTGGTTTAACAAACCATTTTACGATTTCGCCCTCATGGATTCCTTCACCGATATCCGGCATTTTAAATTCGAATGACACGGTTTTTCAACCTCCCAGTTTTATGTGATTTGCTATGAACGAAAAGAAACCAGTTCGACTGATTTCTTTTCGTATGCTGTTTCGTCCTGTTTGATTAAAATTCCAAAACTTTTTTGGCTGTTTCAATTACATCTTTATGGTTTGGCAGCCATACGCCTTCTGCTTGAGAGAATGGGAATACTGTATCAGCAGCTGCAACACGCAGAACAGGAGCTTCAAGGCTTAGGATTGCACGGTCATTGATCTCAGCAACAACAGTAGCACCTACACCCGCTTGTTTCTGTGCTTCCTGAACCACAATGGCACGGCCTGTTTTTTCAACAGAAGCAATGATTGTATCAATGTCCAATGGCTGAACAGTACGAAGATCGATAACTTCTGCAGAAACGCCTTCTTTTTCGAGTTCTTCTGCTGCTTTTAGGGATTCATGAACCATTGCACCGTAAGTAATGATGGAAAGATCAGATCCCTCACGCTTTACTTCAGCTTTGCCCAGTTCAATTGTGTACTCTTCTTCAGGAACTTCCTGACGGAAAGAGCGGTATAGCTTCATGTGCTCAAGGAAGATAACCGGATCGTTGTCGCGGATCGCAGAAATCAATAGACCTTTTGCATCATAAGGAGTGGATGGGATGACCACTTTAATACCAGGCTGCTGAGCCACAAGGCCTTCCAAGCTGTCAGCATGCATTTCCGGAGTATGTACTCCTCCTCCGAATGGAGAGCGGATTGTTACCGGAGATGTCCATCTGCCGCCTGAACGGTAGCGCATGCGTGCCATTTGACCGGAAATGGAATCCATTACTTCGTATACGAATCCAAAGAATTGGATTTCCGGAACTGGACGGTAGCCTTGCAGACCAAGTCCGATTGCTAAACCGCCGATTCCTGATTCTGCAAGCGGAGTATCGAATACACGGTCTTCGCCAAATTCCTTCTGCAATCCTTCAGTCGCGCGGAAAACCCCGCCGTTAACGCCAACGTCTTCACCAAATACTAGAACGTTTTCGTCATTTTTTAGTTCTGTGCGTAACGCATCAGTGATTGCCTGAATCATTGTCATTTGCGCCATGGCTTACTTCGACTCCTTCGCTTTATAAATTTCAAACTGCTCCTTGAGATTATTAGGCATTTCTTCGTACATAATGCCCATAAGGTCAGTTACTTTTTGTTTTGGATAATCGTCGGCTTTTTTGATTGCCTGCTTAATTTCTTCTTTAGCCTGTTCGATTACTTTGTTTTCTTCCTCTTCGCTCCAAAGGTTTTTGCCTTCAAGGAACTTGCGGAAACGAACTAGAGGATCTTTTTCTTCCCACTCGTTTTCGATATCTTTCGTACGGTAGCGAGTCGGGTCATCCCCAGCCATTGTATGAGGACCGTAACGGAACGTAAGAGTTTCGATCAATGTAGGGCCTTCTCCGTCAATTGCGCGTTTGCGTGCTTCAGCTGTAGCCGCATAAACCGCAAGAGGATCCATACCGTCTACTTGAATACCGACAATTCCTGCAGCCACTGCTTTTTGAGCAATCGTGCGTGCAGCAGATTGCTTCTCAACAGGAGTTGAAATAGCGTAACGGTTGTTTTGCACAACGAAGATAGCCGGTGCTTTAAATGCGCCTGCGAAGTTGATCCCTTCGTAGAAATCCCCTTGAGAAGCTCCGCCGTCACCTGTGTAAGTGATTGCTACTGCTTCTTTACCGCGTTTTTTCATTCCAAGCGCCACACCTGCAGTTTGAATGTATTGAGCTCCGATAATGATTTGAGGAGACAATGCATAAACATCTTCAGGCATTTGGTTACCGTGGAAATGTCCGCGTGAGAATAGGAATGCTTGGTATAAAGGAAGACCGTGCCAGATAATCTGAGGCACATCACGGTAACCCGGAAGAATAAAGTCGTCTTTTTCCAAAGCGAAATGAGAAGCAATTTGTGAAGCTTCCTGTCCCGCAGTCGGCGCATAGAAGCCTAGGCGTCCCTGACGGTTAAGGGAGATTGAGCGCTGGTCAAGAATACGCGTATACACCATGCGGCGCATAAGCTCTTTCAATTGATCATCGGAAAGATCCGGCATTGCCGCTTCATTTACGACTTCGCCCTTTTCATTTAAAATTTGTAACGTTTCGAACTGCTTGGCAATCGCATCAAATTGCTTTTTGCCGTCTACAAGTGCAGATTTAGTTTTAGCAGCCATCTAAGTCACCTCTTCCTTTCGTTTAGACAGATTTGATAGCAGAATGATTCCAGTCATATACAGATTTAGGATACCCTAAATTAACTTACAGACACATTTTTTTCTTACTCATCCCACTACCATTTACCACATTACAGCAACTTAAAACTTCCTTATATGTAAAGATTCAAGTTACGGAAACTGTATTAATTTTTTCTAGAGAAAAAATAATACAATACAATTATCACAAACCTAGTTTACACCTCATAAAAACTGAAGTCAATCTGTTTACATAAGGTTTATTGCAGTATTTTTTCAGAGTGGATTTTTTACTGAAAATGGAATAAAGAAAAACTGTATTAGTACAAATAGTTAAACTGTACTACAATAGTAGCGTTTTCATTTAAAATCATAAACCTTCAAAAAAAATACCGCGGCGGCTGGAATAGATCCTGCCGCCACGGCCCAAGTCTTCCATTATGATTGATCGACTTTTAGGTCTGCCGCTTTATAAAACGTCTTTTTTGCGTCGTTGTATTTTCCGGTATACTCATTAAAGGATTGATTTAATTTCATTACTTCCTTATAAGATGCATTGATTTTGGTGATCTGGGCCTCTAGCTCTTCCAGCTTCAGCTCTTTGTTTTGAAACATCTGATAAAGCTCTTCATCCAGGGCAATTGCTGATTTATAGGAAGATGCCAGATCGCTGTACACCTTATAGCGCTCATTCATCAGCTTTTTAAGTTCAGCGGCTTCTTTTTCCGCTTTATTGTCCTCTATTTTTGAAAGGGCATCCTCTGCTTCTTTAAATGCTCTTTCAGAATCCTCGATGCTTTTTTGCTCTTTTTCTATGCGTTCCTTCCGGTCTCCCACTAATTTTAGCGCGTCACTCGAAAGAGACTTAATTTTGTCAAAATCCTTCATTCCAAGAGCGATGATTTCATTATAAATCGCATTTTCCTTTTGCTCCAGCTCAAGGAGAGGTTTTTGCTCCTCTTTAAAAGGCCGTTCCTTCGATACTACATTTTCAAGTGCATCATAGGCCTGTTCTGACGGCGACGGTCCCATACATCCTGCCAGAATGGAACCAGATAGAGCCGCGCTTACGCCTAATAATAGCCACTTATTCTTTTTCCGCACACTAAATCCCCCTTACTCTTCAAATATTAACTATAAAATCTATGGGCCAGGAAAACAATACATCCGCATAAAGTTATTGGCGAAAGCCTCCAAAAATAGGTATTAAGACCGCCCATTTCCATCATCCATTGGGACTTTATCCAAAAGAAAAAGGAAATTGGGCGAATGACTATACACTTTCGCCCCTCCGGCATATGTTATATCAGACGCTCAAGCAAGAGCGCTATTTCAAAGGAGGTCACCACTATGTATTGTTATCCTGCTTATCCTGCATATGGCTGCGGAGGCTACGGCTACGGGTACGGCCGCACATTTGCACTAATCGTTGTATTGTTCATCCTTCTAATCATCGTAGGCGCAGCATACCTAGGAAACGGCTGCTGCTAATAAGAAAAGCGGAGGGCGCTTGCCCAGGCTTGAAAGCCGGTGGAGCTCCCGACCGAGAGGCGCACTTTGCCTCGACCGAGGGCGCGAAGCGGCCGAAAGCCTAGCGCCCGGAGCTAGACACCAAAACCAGGTGTTTAGCCTACATATAACAAAACCAAGGCGCTTGCCCAGGCTTGAAAGCCGGTGGAGCTCCCGACCGAGAGGCGTTTAAGGAAGTTCTGCTAAAGGCGCGGCGTCCTGCCGCAACGCAGAACTGACCCGCCTCCTGCGGGCCCGAGGGAGCGAAGCGGCCGAAAGCCTAGCGCCCGGAGCTAGACACCAAAACCCGGTGTTTAGCCTACATATTATTATGTCTTTTTTTCAAACGAGCTCGCCCAGCCCTGAGAGCAGCTGGAGCGCTCGACCGAGGGGCGTTTAAGGAAGTTCTGCTAAAAGCGCGGCGTCCTGCCGCAACGCAGAACTGACCCGCCTCCTGCGGGCCCGAGAGAGCGAAGCAGCCGAAGGGCTAGACGCCGGAGCTAGACACCAAAACCCGGTGTTTAGCCTACATATAACAAAACCAGGGCGCTTGCCCAGGCTTGAAAGCCGGTGGAGCTCCCGACCGAGAGGCGCTTAAGGAAGTTCTGCTAAGAGCGCGGCGTCCTGCCGCAACGCAGAACTGACCCGCCTCCTGCGGGCCCGAGAGAGCGAAGCAGCCGAAGGGCTAGACGCCGCAGCTAGACACCAAAACCCGGTGTTTAGCCTACATATGATAAAACCAGGGCGCTTGCCCATGCTTGAAAGCCGGTGGAGCTCCCGACCGAGAGGCGTTTAAGGAAGTTCTGCTAAAGGCGCGGCGTCCTGCCGCAACGCAGAACTGACCCGCCTCCTGCGGGCCCGAGGGAGCGAAGCGGCCGAAGGGTTAGACGCCGGAGCCAGACACCAAAACCAGGTGTTTAGCCTACATATTATTTTGTCTTTTTTTCATACGAGCTCGCCCAGCCCTGAGAGCAGCTGGAGCTCCCGACCGAGAGGCGTTTAAGGAAGTTCTGCTAAGAGCGCGGGCCGGAGCCAGACACCAAAACCAGGTGTTTAGCCTACATATTATTTTGTCTTTTTTTCATACGAGTCGCCCATCCATGAGAGCAGCCGGAGTTCCCCACCGAGGGATGCTTCAAGGATGTTCTGCCAAGAGCGCGTTATCCTTCCAGCAGCGCTGGATACCGGACCCATGTACAAACTCATCCCCGCCTATTGAGGGTTATATACTGGACAAATACCCTGAAGCGCATTAAAAATGAAAGAAACACTTATGTGCATCTTATGCCGGAAGGGCTTTTCTGTTTAGCGCAGGCATAAAATACAAGGAATCATCTTTCTTTCAAAAAGGGGTTTCTATATAATAAGAAAGATACGTGTTGAAACGATGAGAGGAAGTGCTTACTATGCTTACAAGTAAAGACATCATAAGAGAAGGTCATCCAACCCTTCGGAAAACAGCGCAGGAAGTACAGCTCCCGCCTTCCCAGGAAGACCAAAAGACTCTTGAAGATATGCTCGATTACCTAAAAAACAGTCAAAACCCGCAGATTGCTGAAGAGAACGATCTCCGTCCGGGAGTCGGTCTGGCTGCTCCCCAAATCAATGTGAGCAAGCGTATGATTGCTGTCCATTTTGAAGATGAAGGCGTTAGCTACAGCTACGGCTTGTTCAATCCCAAAATTGTCAGCCATTCTGTTCAGCAAAGCTTTTTAACAGCCGGTGAAGGATGTTTATCCGTCGACAGACCGGTTCCGGGCTATGTTCCGCGTTATGCTAAAATCAGAGTAAAAGCTACTGCATTGGATGGGACAGAATTGGACCTTCGTTTAAAAGGCATGGCAGCCATTGTGTTCCAGCATGAGATTGACCATTTAAACGGTGTCATGTTTTATGACCGGATGAGTGAGAGCGAGCCTTTCAGTATTCCTGAAGGGGCAGTGGCTGTCGAAAGGTAATAAATATAGAAAAAGGGAGCCTTCAATGGCTCCCTTTTTTATCCCGGCTTTATATTTTTTCTGCTTTTCCTGTCAGAAGGCCCAGCTCATGGACCGCATACTGAATACCGTCTTCATCAACAGGCTTTGTAATATAATCCGCGATTTCCTTCAATTTTGGATTGGCGTTGCCCATGGCGACCCCTGTTCCTGCGTACTTTATCATTTCAAGATCATTTAATTCGTCTCCGAAGGCATAAATATCTTCCCGTTCAAATTTCAGACGCTCTACAAGTTTTTTAATGCCTTCCGCCTTTGAACCGCCCATCGGCAAAATGTCTGTTGCCAGCTCATGCCAGCGGATGAAATTTAAATCGCTGTATTTCTTATAGGACTCCTCTTCCCCATCTCTGCAAAATAACAGGGTTTGATAAATCTCGGATTGATTAAAAAATTCAGGATTTACATCCGGATGATTAAACTTAAGCGAACCCATGCTTTCTTTTATATAGGGATGATCGGCTTCCGTTGCCATCATGGTTTCATGATTCATAAATACAAGGGGGTGTTTCGTTTCAGCGGAATAAGTTAATACCTTTTCCAGCGTTTCTGTCTTGATTGGATTTTTATAAATCACTTCGCCTTCAAAAACGACGTATTGGCCATTAAATGATACGAAGGAATCGATTCCAAGATCCTCCCGCAAATCTTTAAACATAAATGGCGCCCGCCCGGTGGCGATTGCCACATGGTGACCGGCACGGCGAAGGTCATCAATCGTCTGTCTTGTAGAAGCCGGCACTTTCTTATCGTGGTCAAGCAGTGTCCCGTCAATATCAAAAAAAATCACTTTTTCTCTCATCATTAGACTCTCCTTTTCCCGATGCAATAACGAATCAAGTCAAATATACTATATCAAAGTTTTTTTCGTGCTCAAAATAAAATTAACAGAAAGGCAATAATCCAGGACGATTTCCACAAATACCCACGAAAAAATGAGCTGAGATCTCATATACTATAAGTAATAGAGAAAAATTGCAGCGGAATAGCCGATGCGGGACAAGTTCCCCCTGAAGGAGGAAGTAAAAATGCTGAGAAGACTGAGGAATAAACTCAAAGGCCAGTGGAAACATTTGTTAAGAAAAAAGTCAATTGCTTAGGGGTCAGGCTCATAATGGGGCCGGCCCCCTTTTCTTACGGGCGCGTTTCGAATATAATGTTAGAAGGCAATCTAACAAACGGTATCTAAGGAGAGATTTGGCAAATGATTTACAAAGTATATTTTCAAGCGTCTGCACTAGAGGTGCCTGTTCGGGAAAAAACACAAACCCTCTATGTACAAGCAGACTCTGAGCGCGATGTCCGATTAAAGCTTAAAGATCGGAATTATAATATTGAATTTGTACAGGCAGTTAAAAATTCTTATCTTCAATATGAAGAGCAGAGTGAAAATTATAAAGTATTGGAGCTATGATCAATGAAATTCGTAAAAAACGACCAAGTAGCCGTTTTCGCCCTGGGTGGTTTGGGTGAAATCGGAAAGAACACATACGGTGTTCAATTTCAGGATGAAATCATTTTAATTGATGCAGGAATCAAGTTTCCCGAGGAAGAACTTCTCGGAATTGATTACGTTATTCCTGACTACACATACCTAGTAAAGAACGAAGACAAAATCAAAGGTTTATTTATTACGCACGGACATGAAGACCATATCGGGGGAATCCCTTATCTTCTAAGACAGGTGAATATTCCGATTTATGGCGGAAAGCTTGCCCTGGGCCTTATCAAAAACAAACTAGAAGAGCACGGTCTGCTCAGATCCGCAAAGCTTCATGAAATCCAGGAAGAAGATATTATTAAATTCAGAAAGACATCTGTAACATTCTTCCGGACAACCCACAGCATACCTGATTCCTACGGTGTGGTTGTGAAAACACCTCCAGGAAGCATTGTCCATACAGGAGATTTCAAATTCGATTTTACTCCGGTTGGAGAACCTGCGAACTTAACCAAAATGGCTGAAATCGGACGGGACGGAGTCCTTTGTCTTCTGTCTGACAGTACAAACAGTGAAGTGCCTCATTTCACTATGTCGGAGCGAAAAGTCGGAGACAGCATTAATGAGATCTTTAGAAAAATAGACGGCCGTCTTATTTTCGCTACCTTTGCTTCGAATATTCACCGTCTTCAGCAGGTGGTAGAAGCTGCTGTGATCAATAACCGGAAAGTCGCTGTATTCGGGCGAAGTATGGAAGCAGCTATAACAATCGGACAGGAACTCGGGTATATTCAATGCCCGAAAGACACGTTTATTGAGGCAAATGCCATTAACCGTCTTCCTGCCAATCGTGTCGTCATTTTATGTACAGGAAGCCAGGGTGAACCGATGGCTGCCCTTTCAAGAATCGCGAACGGAACACACAGGCAAATTCAAATCATCCAAGGGGACACCGTTGTCTTTTCTTCCTCTCCGATTCCGGGGAACACCGTAAGTGTCAGCCGCACCATCAATAAACTATTCCGTGCCGGTGCAGAAGTCATTCACGGACCTTTGAATGATATTCATACGTCTGGCCACGGCGGACAGGAAGAACAGAAACTTATGCTCCGCCTGATGAAACCTAAATATTTCATGCCGATTCACGGAGAGCACCGCATGCAGAAAATGCACATGAAGCATGCTATGGACTGCGGCGTACCTGCTGAAAACTGCTTTATCATGGATAATGGTGAAGTGCTGGCTCTTGGCGGAACCGATCCGGGTGTAACGGGCAAAATCCCTTCAGGTTCTGTTTATATTGACGGAAGCGGCATCGGGGATATCGGCAATATTGTCTTGCGCGACCGCCGGATTCTTTCGGAAGAAGGGCTTGTCATTGTCGTGGTAAGCATCAACATGAAGGACTTTAAAATCGCTGCCGGACCGGATCTTATTTCCAGAGGATTCGTTTATATGAGAGAATCCGGAGATTTGATCAACGACGCCCAGGACCTGATTACAAAGCATTTGAACAAAATCATGGATCGGAGAACAAGTCAGTGGTCCGAAATTAAGAATGAAATCACAGATACGTTAGCTCCATTCCTTTATGAAAAAACAAAACGCCGTCCAATGATCCTGCCGATCATTATGGAGGTTTAATCAAAAAAGCGGACGCTCCATGGAGCGTCCGCTTTTCTTTAATTTGCTGCAGAAGGTATTTCTTCTGTTATTTTTTCTTTATCTCTTTTTACTCTTCCCTTCCCTACAGATAGAGCAAACAGAATTCCCGCAAGGACAAAAATGAGTCCTGTTAAAAAAGTAACAGAAAAAGAAGATACCCAAAGATCTTTAATTGATCCGATTAATGCCGTTTTTTGCGCTTCAGGAATTTTCAGCAGTTCCGGATGAATTAAGATGCCAAAGAGTGTATTTGCATCCGGTGCAGCACCTGGCCCAGCCGAAAATTTCTGTTCTGCAATCGATTGCTGCAGAGAATGGTTCATCACCGCATTCAAGACCGTAACCCCGATTGTTCCGCCAATTGAACGGAAAAATGTTGAAGCGGATGTAACGGTACCAAGCTGATGCTTTGGAAATTCGTTCTGTACGGCAATCATAATCGTCGGCATGACGAGCCCCATTCCCAGTCCGAGAACGACCATAAAGGTATAAGCAAGCCATTGGGGAGTATCCGTTCCCATCGTACTCATTAAATAGAATCCGCCTGTTGTAATCGCCATCCCTGCCGTCAGGACGGTTCTGAACGTCCATTTAAGGAGGAGTCTGCCGCCAATGACACTAGCAGCAATCAGGGCAAT